>NZ_JAWONS010000285.1:0-67821 GCF_033342255.1 Clostridium boliviensis | reverse complement strand
CAACAATCAGAATAACAGCCAGAACAAGAGCACAAACAGCCAGAACAAGATGCAGGACACAAGCCGTAATTCCAGCCGCGATTCCAGCCGGAACAACAATCAGAATTCATACTAAAATAGCAGACAAAACCAAAAAAAGGCGTGGGAAAGAGTCAATAGGGATTCTTTCCCGCGTTTTTTGTATTTTCCCATTCTGGAAAAATTGGAATATATTATTACTAGAAAGGACAGGTGATAGTATGTTCATGACAATACCGGTATGGGATGTTGATCAATATATTAATTATAATGATAATGTGATGATTGTTGATCTTCGAACCCCTTTTTCCTATGAGCGGGGACATTTAAAAGGTGCGGTAAATTTACCTTATGAGCAGTTTGACAGCTGGAAAAGCCAGATGCCTAAAAATAAAAGAATTATTTTCTACTGTTCCAGGGGAGGTCAAAGCATGATGGTCTGCAGACATTTAGAGCCTATGGGCTTTGATGTGATTAATATAGCCAGTGGAATTGTCCACTACAGGGGAAAATATATGGTACGTGGATAGGTATTCATTGACAGATATACCTATCAGGTTTTAAAATATACCTGATAACCAAAAAAAGGAGAAAATACTTATGAAATATATGATTGCTTCCGACATTCACGGTTCTGCATATTACTGCAGGAGTCTGTTAGATGCATATAAAAATTCAGGAGCAGAGAGACTGATCCTCCTTGGAGATATACTTTACCATGGACCGAGAAATGATCTTCCCAAAGAATATGCGCCCAAAGAGGTCATCTCCATGCTGAACAGCTATAAGGACCAGATTTATAATGTCAGGGGAAACTGTGATACGGAAGTAGATCAGATGGTCCTGGAATTCCCGGTTCTTTCTGATTATGCCCTGTTTGTGATTGACGGTCTGACGATTTATGCTACTCATGGCCATATCTACAATAAGGAACATCTTTTGCCGATGCAAAAGGGAGATATTCTTCTGCACGGACATACGCATATATTGGCTGCCGAAACTTTTGGTGATATCACCATACTCAACCCAGGCTCTGTCTCTATACCAAAGGGAGGAAATCCACCTACGTATGCTGTGCTTGAAGACCGTATATTCCGAATCATGGATTTTGAGGGGAATATTGTAAAAGAAATGAACTTAGGAGATTAATGTGAAAAAAACATACGAATTAATTGCACCCTGTCATTTTGGCATGGAAGCAGTCTTGAAAAAGGAAATTACGGATCTTGGTTATGATATTACTTTGGTGGAAGATGGGAGAGTCACTTTTATTGGAGATGACGAAGCCATCTGCCGTGCCAATGTATTTTTAAGGACAGCTGAAAGAGTTCTTTTAAAGGTAGGCAGCTTTCATGCAGAATCCTTTGAAGAGCTTTTTCAGGCAACGAGGTCAATTCAATGGGAAGAATATATTCCATGTGACGGGAAATTCTGGGTGGCAAAAGCCTCCTCTATTAAAAGTAAGCTGTTCAGCCCTTCTGATATTCAATCCATTATGAAAAAAGCCATGGTGGAACGAATGAAGAGCGCCTATAAAGTGGAATGGTTTGAAGAAAAGGGAGCAAGCTATCCTCTCCGGGTTTTCCTTTATAAAGATAATGTAACAGTTGGCATTGATACTTCTGGGGACTCCCTTCATAAGAGAGGCTACCGGACGCTTACCAGTAAGGCTCCCATTACAGAAACACTGGCTGCAGCACTGATCATGCTGACCCCATGGAATAAAGACCGGATTCTGGTGGATCCGTTCTGTGGAAGCGGTACATTTGTCATCGAGGCAGCTATGATGGCAGCTAATATGGCACCTGGAATGAACCGTTCCTTTTTAGCAGAAGACTGGAAAAATATCATTCCCAGGAAATGCTGGTATGAGACCATGGATGAAGCCAATGATCTGGTGAATCTTGATATAAAGGTGGACATACAGGGATATGATATTGACCCTGATATAGTGAAAGCTGCCAGAACCAATGCGGAATCTGCAGGTGTGGATCATTTAATTCACTTCCAGCAGCGATCGGTAGATGCGTTAAGCCATCCCAGGAAATTCGGTTTTATTATCACCAATCCTCCTTATGGAGAGCGGATTGAGGAAAAAAAGAATCTTCCGGAATTGTACAGCCAGATTGGAGCGCGATATGCAGCTCTTGATGCATGGTCTCTGTATATGATCACTGCATTCGAAGATGCGGAGAAGTATATTGGCAGAAAAGCAGATAAGAACCGTAAAATCTATAACGGTATGATGAAGACCTATTTCTATCAGTTTATGGGGCCGAAACCGCCCAAAAGAAAAGCAGGAGATGAGTTTGAAAAATAAAATCCGGTTTGCCTTTTTTCTTGTGCTGCTGTGTGCAGTTTCAATTTTTACGGCAGATTATTTCGTTCCTTTAGAGACCGGGAATCCATATCTGGGAGAACTTCCTGCTTCCTATGACGGAAGAGAAAGCGGACGTGCTCCTGCAATCAGGAATCAGGGATCACTTGGAACCTGTTGGGCATTTGCATCCCTGCAGGCACTGGAGGCCAGACTTCTTCCAGATGAAGTCTATCATTTTTCGGAAGACCACATGTCTTTGAACAATGGTTTTTGCATACCTCAGGAAGAGGGGGGAGAGTATACCATGTCTATGGCTTACCTCCTTTCCTGGAAAGGTCCGGTAATGGAGACAGAAGATCCGTATGGTGACGGAATATCTCCCAAAGGGCTAAAAGCAGTCAAACATGTTCAGGAGATTCAGATAATACCAGGGAAAGATTACGATCAGATAAAGCGTGCTGTTCTCCGTTACGGAGGTGTTCAAAGTTCTCTTTATACTGCCATGAATGAAACAAACAGCCAGTCCTCCAGCTATAATGAGGAAGAGTCCTCATACTGTTACATAGGTTCACAGCCGCCCAATCATGATTCCGTGATTATCGGATGGGATGATGAATATTCCAGAGATAACTTTAATGTCCCGGTCAATGGGGATGGAGCATTTATCTGTATGAACAGCTGGGGAGACGGGTTTGGCGACCAGGGCTATTTTTATGTTTCCTATTATGATTCCAATATTGGTATGAATAATCTGGTGTATTCCGTAGTTGAAAATCCGGGCAGATTTGACAGGATCTATCAGTCTGATCTGCGCGGCTGGGCTGGACAACTGGGGTATGGCAGTGACACAGTCTGGTTTTCCAATGTTTATGAGGCAGAGAGCTTAGAATTTCTAAAGGCAGTTGGGTTCTATGCAACTGCATCAAGTACTTCCTATGAAATTTACGCAGTGCACCAGGCAGGAGACGAAACCAGCATAATTGACAGCGGTGAATTTGACCGGAAAATTTTCCTCACAAAAGGAAGTTTTGAGAATGCGGGTTACTATACCGTTTCCTTTGACAAGAACAAAAAAAAGGAACTGAAATTAAAAAAGGGAGAGCGGTTTGCAGTTATTATTAAAATTACAACTCCCGATACAGTTCACCCTGCAGCGATCGAGTACGATGCAGGAGACAGAAGAACCTTTGTGGATTTATCTGACGGGGAGGGTTATATCAGTGCAGACGGCAGCGTCTGGGAGAGAGTGGAGAAAAAACAGAACTGCAATCTATGTCTGAAAGCATATACGGCTGCCCAATAGAGAGAGGTTTGAAGGAGAGAACAGATGAGGGAGAATAAAATAATTTTTGCAACTGGCAATGAAGGAAAGATGAGGGAGATCCGTGAGATCTTAAGAGACCTGGGAATGGAAGTGTGTTCCATGAAAGAGGCAGGTATTCATTTAGATATTGAGGAAAACGGAACCACCTTTGGGGAAAATGCAGAAATAAAAGCCAGAGCTGTGTGGAAAAAATCCGGTGGAATCGTTCTGGCCGATGATTCCGGTCTTGTGATTGATTGTCTGGGCGGAGAGCCTGGAATTTATTCAGCCCGTTATATGGGAGAGGATACTTCCTATGAAATCAAGAATCAGGCCATATTAGACCGAGCGGCTTTTGCTGTCGGAGAGGAGCGGAGTGCACGCTTTGTATGTAACATTGCCGCAGTACTTCCCGACGGTTCTGTACTTCATACAGAGGCTGCCATGGAGGGGCTGGTTGCAGATAAACCGGCTGGAGGAGACGGATTCGGATATGACCCCATTCTTTATATACCGGAGTTCGGTATGACTTCCGCAGAGCTTACCATGGACCAGAAGAACCGGATCAGTCACAGAGGGAAAGCATTGGAAGCGATGAAAGATAAGCTGAAAGAGCAATTCAGGGAGGAGAATCATGAAAGTACTGATTGTCAGTGATACCCACAGAAAGGATGAAAATCTCTTGCGGGTGATTGATGCAAACAAGCCCTTTGACATGCTGATCCATCTGGGAGATTCAGAAGGCAGTGAAAAGAAAATTGAAAGCTGGCTGGATGAAGGCTGTGAATGTCACATGGTTCTTGGAAATAATGATTTTTTCTCAGACCTGGAGCGGGAAAAAGAAATAAAGCTTGGCAATTACCGGATCTTACTGACCCATGGGCATTACTACAATGTATCTCTTGGAATAGAACGTCTGGAAGCGGAGGCAAGAGAACGGAATATTCAGATCGCGATGTACGGACATACGCACAGGCCGTTTTATGAGGTACATAACGGAGTGATCATATTAAATCCCGGCAGTTTGTCTTATCCCCGCCAGGAAGGCAGAAAACCTTCTTACATGATAATGGAACTGGATGAACAGGGAGAGGCACATTTTACCCTGAATTTTCTTGAAAAATAATAAAAAGACCCTGACAGAGCCTATTGCTTGCCTGCCAGGGCCTTTTTATTATTGCTTATGAATTTTACTTCCAGCCTTCCGGCAGATAAGTCATCGTATTCTCAATCATGTCATCAACCAGACTCTTCACTTCATCATCACTTACCCGGCCCTTTACCAGCGGATCATTTAAGAATGCATCACAAACCAGAGTGCGGTCGCAGCTAAGAGCTGCTTTTAATATGCGTTCATGATTGTCTGTGTGAGGTTTGATAAGCTCCAGTACATTTTCCGGAATCGTTCCGGCTATTACAGGTTTAATGCTGTCTCGGCTGAATACTGCATTGGTCTCAACCACTGCATCTGCAGGAAGGTTTGTAATTTGTAAATAGGAATTTGGAATATTTACGTTGCTGATGGTCCGTTCCAGTCCACATAAAGATTTGATCAGAAGAATTCCCTCTTCTCCGGATGGTTTTAATTCGATCTCTTCCTCTCCTGCTGCGAGGCGGCTGCTTTTTGCAAGACGCTTTTTTAAGTCGTTCTTTCTCCAGTCAACGGTTGTAAGTCCAAATTTCCAGGAGGTAACGGTTTCAGGATCTTTCAGGTAATCAGTTCCTGGCATAAATTCTGCAAGATGGCGGTCCCCGGCTGCGGCAATCAGACCATAGCGGCGGAAGAGATCAAATTTTACCCTGTGTGCACATTCAAAGGTGCTGTTTGCCCAGTTTTTATCCGGTTCATGGTAACCTTCTTCATAGTGAGCATCGATATAATCACGGTAAACGGGGAATAAATCAAATCCCTTGTAAGAGGCCTGATCAAACCAGGTAAAATGATTGATACCAAGAACATTTACATGGATGTCTCTGCGATCAACCGCTTCTAAACCAAAGGTCTCTTCACAGATTCCCTTTAATACTTTCTGGGTACCGAATACTTCGTGGCAGCAGCCAAAAGCCTTGATCTGAGGAAATACGTGATAAAGTGTTTTGACACACAAGGTCATAGGATTGGTGTAGTTAATGACCCATGAATCTGGCGCGTACTCTTTTACCGCTTCTGCAATGGTTACAAACATTGGGATAGTGCGCAGTGCACGGATCATACCGCCAGGACCGGCTGTATCCCCTACAGACTGATAGATTCCAAGTCTTTCTGGCAGATGAACATCGGATTCCATTTCGTCAAAGGTACCTGGCAGAATGGAGATGACTGCAAAATCACAGCCGGTCAGCGCATCTTTTAAAGAATCACATGTGATATAGTTCCATTTGCCAATGGTATCTGTTCTGTCGCTTAAATGATTGCCGATAATTTCATTGTTCTTTGATGCAGCCGGATCGATATCATAAAGCCGTATGGTTCCGCTCATGGAATCATCCATGGATAAATCTGTCATAAAGGTCCATGCCCAGCCTCTGGAACCGCCCCCGATGTATGCGATCTGTATATCACTTACTTTGTTGGTTTCGTATTTCATAAGGTATCCTCCTATCACTCTCTATTGCATATTATAATGCATTATAGTATTATAATTCTTATAAAATTGATTCTTTATTTATCATAATCATACTTTTGGATACTAATTTGGAGGGATATATGGAACGAATTTTATTTGAAGAGAGCATGGAAGGCGTTGTCATTGATGAAGTGGTGCGGGAAGACGGATTTTCCATGACTATGAAACATTTTCATGATACCTATGAACTGTATTTTCTCCTGAATGGAGAACGTTATTATTTTATTGAAAAAGAAACTTATTATGTAAAAACAGGAGACGTGGTGTTAGTTAACCGCCAGCAGGTCCATAAGACGAGTCAGGCAGGAAACGGAAGCCATGACCGTATTCTACTGCAGTTAAACGGCAAATATCTGGAATCCTGGTTAAAGCACGCAGGAGTTTATTCTCTGGAAAAGCTGTTTGGGGATTACTATGGCGTGGCAAGGCTTTCGGAAAAGGAATGGGGGGAGATGAAAACACTGCTTCTATCAATCAGAGACGAATTAAAAGGCAGGAGAGAACGGTATGAAGTTATGGTTCGTCTCATGATATCCAGAATTCTTCTTATGGTTTACAGAAGCCGGAAGAAAAGTGTATTAAAGGATATGCCGCCTACGGTTCAGACGTCCAAGCATGGAAAAGTCCATGAGGTTGCGGAATATTTAACGCTTCACTGTGAGACTGATGAGAGCCTGGAAGAGCTGGCAGAGCGTTTTTTTATCAGCAAATCCTATTTAAGCAGGATTTTTAGGGAAGTTACAGGCTTCTCTGTCAATGAATACCGGAATCTGGCAAGGGTGCGCAAAGCCAGAGAACTCCTGTCAGCCAGTGAATACTCGGTAACGGAGATCTCAGAGCTTCTTGGCTTTGAAAGTGTGACTTATTTTGAACGGGTATTTAAAAAGCATACGGATGCCACGCCTTTAAAATACAGGAAGGAGACAAGGAGGGGGGCAGAGGAGTAACGTATTCTCGTTTCATTACGCTGGAGTCTCATTGCTTTTTAAAGACATATTGTGAAAGAAGTGGCTGATCCGGTATATTGTTTCTTTATCCTTTTCCGGGTTAAGGAAGCGGCAGGGCTTTCCATCTAATTCTCCGCTGTAGGTTAATACTGATTCGATTTCGCCCAGCTGGTCATAAAGTCGTTTTAATTTCATGCTTTCTTTATCCTTCACATTAGTTCCGTTGATTCCATAGTAGAATCCTAACGCAGCACCGAATTCGGCCAGGGAAGAGGGGATTTTGCACTCCTGTATCATGTAAATGGTTCCAAGGATCCGCTCATTATACTGTAGTTTGCGAATGGGATCCCGCCCGACTCTTGAAACCGGGTCTTTAAAAGAAAAACGGCATCGCTTGATGAAATTTTCGGTAAATTCACTAATATATTCTTTATATTCCGGAGTTCTTTTTAGAAGAGCCGGTTTAATTTCCCGATTAATTAATTGTTCCGTAAATTGGGATATCCGTTCATCCCCCATCCCCTGACCAATGGTTTTATATCCAAGTAATGCGCTGTACCACGCAATCATGGCATGGGTTCCATTAGAAAGACGGTTCTTAATTGTCTGCAGATCACCAATGTTATCAATGACCTTTATTTGACGGAGGTAAGGCAGGAGAGGGCTGTTTCCACCTGCATAGAGTATCATATCCGGTTCACTATGAAACAGATCCAGACTTACTTTAGAAAGATAATTCTGGATTTCGGAGATGTCTTTGAATAGTTTGGTGATGCTTTTTAAGCTGAGTGCAGGTTTTTTAAAGCCTTTGGTATCTGTAATGGAATCCGGCAGGGTATTTAAGCTGCGTTGTATCTGTTTTGTCAGTTCATCTTTGGAGACTGCAGAAACCATACGGTTTACTACCGTTTCACAGAAATAGTTCTCATTCAGGATTTTATTGACCTGTTCTTCCGGTATCAGGGGAAGAAGTGCTTTTTTTACCTGTTTTTTTACAAAGGAAGCTGCATTGATCTTATTTAAAATAATTAGTAAGGTCAAAGGTTTTTTATTTGCAAGTGACCGTTCTAACAGCCCGGCTGCAATCATCTTAGCCTGATGCCGGATGGCGTCTTCCGGAAGACATATTGCAATGATTTCTGATTCCAGATACATGGAAACCATTTCTTCATGGCTGTCGATATCAATGAGAGAAACGTTGCGGATTGATTGTTCATAAGCAATACTTTTATAACTAATGTGATAGGAGTTAAAAGCATTTACCATGTTCCGAAGATTTTGATTTCTGGTAGCACCAATAATCCGGCTTGGTCTGGTATATCCGTCCCAATGGGAAAAGATCTGAGCGATATAACCGCCTCCGATGGCACCGAAGCCATGAATACCGGCAGTAAGCTGATTGTTGTTCTGGGGAAAGTGTTCATTCAGAGCAGGGACAGGATACTTCTTTGTATCAGGACGCAGATCATGGAGAAATTCTTGTAGACTATCATAAGAACACCAGGTTTTTTCTTTTATATAGGGCCTGGGTTCCTTAATGTCTTTGATACAGACTGGAAGCCCCCCTGCTTTAGAGGCTGCAAGAAGACCGTTTTCAGAATCCTCAATGATCAGGCAGGATTCCAGATTACAATTAATCCTGGAAGCCGCTGTCAGAAATATTTCCGGATGCGGTTTGCCGCATGTCACCTCATCGCCGCAGACAATAACATCAAAATATTTATAAACATCGGCATCATGTAAATATTCTTCTGCAATCATACGTTTGCTGGAGGTTGCCACAGCCAGCAGAATTTCATTTCGTTTCAAACGTTCCAGGACTTCGATCAGCCCTTTTTTTACAGGAACGCCAAATTCTTTTACGTAGGCCATCTCAAACTCATCGGCCCGTTTTCTGATCTCTTCGTATGGATAATCCTCACCAAATTCCTTCTTCGCCAATTGCATTGCAGAAACAGAACTTAGTCCAAGGGAGTCTGTCAGCAGCTGGTCTGGTATGGACTTGCCAAAGAGTTCCATGGAAGCCTTTTTTAAGGTTTTCATTCTGAGTCTTTCCGTATCAAACATCGTTCCATCCATATCAAAAATAGCGGCTGTTATTTGTGTGTTTTTTAATATCATTCATGTTCCTCCTTCATTCAAATTGGCTGGATTCGCTTACTTTATGTTACAGGACACAATATTACTTGTCAAATGATGACCTATTAAATGACAGGCAGAAGAAAGTCATATATACCAAAAGAACAGGCTTTTTTTAAAGGGGGAAAGAAAAGGAATTGTCTTTTATGTACAATATTCCTTTTATTCTTTGTGCAAATTGCCATTTATGGATTTTATTAAAAATATTACGTTTTTATAGAAAAAGAACAGATTCCTGTGCAGAAATCTGTTCTTAAATCTGATTATTTATCTAAAGCTTCACAAAGTGCTGTAAGTGCCAGAGCCTGACCATATGCCATGGGCATAATGAGAACATTTTTATAGTGGCTGCCGTCCATTCCGATACCGGTGCCAGCAGATACATTCTGTACAGTACCGTCTTCGGAAATGTTGTCACAGATAGCTGATATAGCAAGATCAGCAGCTGTTTGATAAGTTTGGTCCAGAATACCTGCCTGTACGCCCCGGAGGAATCCGGCAGCAATCGCCGCAGATCCGGATACTTCTTCGTAACTGGTTTCATCAGTCAGTACCGTTCTCCACAGACCGGAGGGAGCCTGGAGCTTTAAGAGAGCAGCAGCCTGAGATCGAAAGGTGTCAATCAGATATGCTCTTACGCCTTTATCTAAATCATTTCCGCAGTCATCTAAAAATTCCATGATTCCATAGGTGAACCAGGAATTTCCCCTGCACCAGAAGACGCCGCCGAAATTATCCATACGTTCAAAGCTGAATCCATGATGGAAAAGTCCTGTCTGTTTATCAAATAAGTATTTGATGTGTACCAGGAACTGATGAAGTGATTCGCTTTTCCATACCGGATTCGCTGCCTGCTGCCCCATCCTGTTTAAGAAGAGTACAGACATGAACAGAGTGTCGACCCAGATCTGTCCTTCATGCAGTGTTACTCCGTTGCGGTCCCCAATGGCGCTTGTTACATGCTGAAAGCCATTGTCCTGAGTCTTTGGAAGGCCGTTTATCAGCCAGTCTGCCTGGCTTTCACACAGCTGATATAACTCTTGTGAGTTCTTAAGCTTTTGGTGGAGGCAGGAAAGTGGAAGGAAAGGAGCCGTTGTGTTAATGTTTCTGGAGGGAAGACCGTTTTTTAAATGTCTGTTGTACCAGTCTTCAAAGAATGGCAGATATCTGTCATCTTTGTAGAACTCCTGCAGCTTATAAAGACCGTAAAGTCCAACGCCCTGCGGCCAGTCCCACTCTTCAATTCCAAAATCTCTTTGGATAATTCCCATATTGGTGTCTGTGGAGCTTACGGATTTGTCCTTATCATAATCACAGCCTCCCAGATTCATCAGTTTTTCAACAACCAGATGAATTTTCTCAAGCAGTCCCTCGTTTGTCATTTTGTTATTCTCCTTTATGCTTTGTGTTTTTTTGCTTTTCAATATAATCAGTGGGCGGAAGTCCGGTATATCGTTTGAATACCTGGCTGAAGTACTGAGGATTGCTTCCGTATCCCACCTGCTTTGCAATCTGTTTGATGTTGTCGTTGTGATAGTAGGTCATCAGCCGGATGGCTTCCTCCATACGCTCTTTATTTAAGTAATCCGAAAAGCGCATTCCTTCTTCTTTCACAAACTGTTTGCTTAAATATCCGACGCTGACGAACAAATAATTCTCAGCCAGCCATTTTAAAGAAAGGTTTTCAGAATCTAAGTGCTCCCGGATATAGGTCTTTAAAAGCGCAATATTGGAACTGGGTTTATGACCGCCGGATTCTGTTTCCTTTGGAACAAGAACAACGGATAAAAGGTTTCTGATCTCTGCAACATTATCGCAGGAATAAAGCCGGCGGAAAAAGTCACAGGCTGCGTCAAGGGTCGGCTTTTCATGATTTAAATCAGCCTGGAGATAGAGACCAAGGGCCAGGCTCCTGGCTGTTGCAGGAGGCATGGATTCAATAAAAACAGAATTTAAAAGCTCTGTGGCCTGGATAATATCGGGAGCAGAGGTGATGGAATCTTCTAAGCGGCTGATCATCCATGGAGCTGTAATATGGTTTCGGATCTCGTAGCTTTCTCCCTTTTCGCTCAGTAAAAGTATACGTTCAAAGCGTGAAATTTTCTGGATTACAAAACGAAACAGCTTTTCCGGTGTTTCCATGTGCACAAATTCCGCTTCAAACGTGACGGACTGATTGGGATAGTGCAGGTTTAAAATGAAATTTTTGATTCGTTCCTGAATGGCAAGAGTGCTGGCAGGAAAGATCAAAACAGCAGTGTTCTTTACATATAGTATGGAAAAGTGCATTTGAATTCCTTCTGAGCCGAGGATTTTAATAATATCAGATGCAAAGCTTTTTAAATAAGGTTCTTCTACAAATGAACAGATGCACGCATAGAGGCAGTTCTCAGGCAGGGATAACAGCTCCTGGTATTTGCAAAATACGCCGGGGAAGGTATCCTGATGCTCTAAAAGCTCCATAATAAAGCTTTGTTCCAGTGGAATGTGAAGAGTTTTTAAAAGATCCTGCTGCTGTGACTTACGCCGGAATTCTTCCTGCAGGCGCTCTTTCCGGATAGAAGCAAGGGAATCAATCAGCTCGTTTTTATCTGTTGGTTTTAATAAATAAAATCGGACGCCGTATTTCATCGCCTGCTTGGCATATTCAAAATCATTATACCCAGAAAGCAGAATAAAAGAGATTTTTGAATCTGTTTTCATGGAGCGTTCAATTAAATCCAGACCGTTCAAGATTGGCATACGGATATCGGTGATAACCACATCTGGGTACTCGTCGCATATAATATCATAGGCTTCCATTCCATTTTTGGCAGTTGCGATCAGTTCATATCCCAGAGATTCATAATCAATCATTTGGGAAAGTGCTTCTCTGATAATCTGTTCGTCATCCACAATCATTAATCTCAGCATGTCAAACCTCCTGTTCTTTGGGAATGGAGAGTGTGACCACTGCCATTCCATTATTATTGTAAAAATTCAGCCCGTAATTGTTCCCATAGAGTAATTTTAATCTGGAATTAATGTTTACAAGTCCCACACCAGAGCCCTGGGGCAGGATCTCCCTGCTTTCCAGTTTTGACATCAGATCCGGATCAAAACTGGATCCGGTATTGGAAACCTTGATTTGATAATCATGTTCCATATCCCGTATAGTAACGTAAATGCTGCACATTTCATCAGTATCTTCCATAGCATGCTTCAATGCATTCTCCACCAGGGGTTGTATACAAAGCTTTGGGACAAATATATGGGAAATATTCTCAGGGATCTCCAGTTCAAAGTGCAGCCGGTCCTTAAATCGCATCTCCTGGATCCGGATGTAATTATTCAGAACCTCCAGTTCATCGGAGAGCGGAATGATATCTTTCTGTCCTGCAATGGAAGCGCGGAACAGATTACCAAGAGAGCGTACCATCATGGAGATGTCGTCCGCTCCGTATTTTTGTGCCATCCAGTTGATCGTATCCAGCGTATTGTACAGAAAATGGGGATTAATCTGCTGCTGCAGCATCTTAATCGTGGAATCTCTTAAAAGGATCTGTTTATCATAATTTTCATCCCTTAATACTTTCACGCTGTGTGTCATCTCGTCAAAACTGCGGTGAAGCTGTCCGATTTCATCCTTCCTGTTTTCATAATGATAGGTTTTTCTGTCGTAGTCAGGCGTTTCTCCGTTACCAAAACGCTGGATTTTTTCGATTAAGTAATCCAAATGACGGAAAATATAGCGGAATATTAAATTCACCAATACTGCTGTCACCAGTATTATAAAAAAGGTAAAGAAAAGAATCTGCATGGTGATCAGGCGGACATTGTTAAAAAGTGGGTTATAATCTCTGAAATAGAGATAGTCCCAGCCGGTATAAGGGACATAGCCGGTTATAATAAATTCTTTCTTATTATCCAGTGAGGCGATGGTGTAGGTATTTTTGCTTTTTTCTCTTTTGGAAATAAGAGTCTGGCAGTAATTTGGATGATATGCTTCTTCCGGATAGATCCGTTTATCACCATTCATTAATATAAACCTGGAATTGTCTGCCAGAGTTCCGGAACTTTTTAAACCATCTTCTATCATTTTTTCCATATTTACCGTTACATAAAGTCCTGCCAGTTTTTTCAGGCTTAAATACTTGAGCTTTAAGATCTGTCTGGCGCAGACGGTATCTTCTCCCGGATCTATAGCTGCAGACCACAGGGCTTTTCCTTTCAGACTGTCAATTGCGCTGTCAAGCTCCAGCCGGTTGAATTTAAATATATCATCCGAACGTCCCATGCAGATATTGGAATCGTCATCTAATACAATGTTGATGGATTTGACATACCGGCTTTGATAGATATAGGAGTAAAGCTGTTGATAAATATCTCTTTTCGCCAGAGATCTCCGGTCGCTGTAAGGGTACTCTGCAAGAAAAGATAAATTTTCCTGCAAAACGGAATCACCAATCATATTGTCTGTCATATTCTCAATCATCTGCATTTCCGATTCCAGATAAGTGGTAACATGGCTTAGGGAATCGGCATTTGTCTGATAGAGCACTTCATTATAGCGGTGAGTGAGAATCTGTATGCTGGTCAGGCTTGTCAGGAACAGAGCGAAAAGAGCAACGAGGAAAACTGTGAGTATTTTTTTGTATAAGGACAGGTCATTAAACCAGACCGCACATCGTCTCATAATTAAAAATTCCTTTCTCAGATAAACGTATTATATAGTAAAAGAACAAAAAAAGAAATTAAAAAACGACCCAAAATTACATAAAGCTGTTTTTTCAACCATAAATAGCCGTATTTTAACTTTACGTTTGTGCATATTTGACATAAAATATGGTTATCTTAATGAAATCAAATGGGAGGTTTTGCAAAATGAAGAAAAGAAGAATCTTAGCAACATCACTTGCAGCAATTCTTGCAGCAACATCATTAGCAGCCTGCGGTTCAAAAACAGAACCAACGGAAACAAGTAGTGCAGACACTGCTACTACACAGGCAGCATCAACAGCAGCCCCGTCAGATACTTCTGCAGCATCAGGTGACAAGGTATCATTAAGCCTTTGCTGGTGGGGAAATCAGACAAGAAACGATGTAACAAAAAAAGCAGTTGACCTTTACATGAGTAAAAACCCAAATGTAGACATCAAAGTTGAGTTTACAGATTGGTCAGGTTACTGGGACAAGCTTTCTGCTATGGCAGCAGGCGGCAATCTTCCTGATATCATACAGATGGATTACTCCTATTTAAACCAGTATCAGAAGAGTGGTCAGCTTGCAGATTTATCTGAATTCATGAGCAGCGGACTGATCGATACTTCCAAGATTCCGGAAAGCATTATTAAAAGTGGTAATGTAGACGGAAAGACTTATGCAATCAGCCTTGGAAGCAACGCTCCTATGATGGTTTATGACAAAGCAATTGTTGAAAAGGCAGGAGTTACAATTCCTGACCAGTTAACAATGGATGAGCTTTATGATCTTTCAAAGACCATTGATGAGAAAACCGGTGTTAAAACTCTCTATGACGGCGGCATCAACATGATGCAGATCATGGCAAGAGCAAATGGTTCTCATTTATTTGACGAATTATCCGCTGGAACAGAAGATTCCTTAAAAATTTATTTTAACACAATCGAGAAGTTTGCAAAATCTGATTCCAGTATTTCTGCTGATTTATTAGCAGAGAAAAATCCTGATGTAGTTGAGACGAAACCAATTATTGACGGAACTACCTGGAACGATTTAAGCTTATCCAACCAGTTTATCAGTATTTCAAAAGCTGCAGGAAGAGATCTTGCAATCACAATGTTCCCAACAATTACAGATGCAAAAGAACAGCCACTGTATTTGAAACCAAGTATGTTCTTCTCTGTTGCTGAAACTTCCAAGAATAAAGAAGAAGCAGCGAAATTCCTTGACTGGTTTACAAACAGCACAGAGTGTAATGAAATCCTTCTTGCTGAAAGAGGAATTCCGATTAACACAGAAGTAGCAGATGCAATCAAAACAAAGGCAGATCCAACAGCACAGGCCGTATTTGATTATGTTGCAAAAGTTACTGAAATTGCAACCCCAATCGATGCTCCGGATCCATCTGGTAAGGGTGAAGTCGAAGCATTAGGAAAAACAGTTTCTGAGGCAGTCCGTTACGGAGATGCAACAGGAGATGATGCAGTTGGCCAGTTTGTGCCTGAAGCAAAAAATATACTTGAACAAGCGGCAAAATAACAGGTAAAATTCTGGAGGGGATAAGATGAACAACAATCAAATGATCCCGAAAAGAAAAAAATCATTCAGCCAGATTATAAACACACCGAAGGTCGCAGGATATGTATTTATCCTGCCCTTCATTATAGGATTTCTCGCTTTCATGGCTCTGCCTATGATTTTATCTTTAGGGTTTTCATTCACCAGATACAATATATTAAAAACACCGGTTTTTATCGGACTTGAAAATTATAAAACGATGTTTACGGCGGATCCAAAGTTCTGGAAAGTATTTGGTGTAACCATGTACTATGTTCTGTTTTCGGTTCCTCTCCGGCTTATTATGGCTTTAATTGTTGCAATGCTTTTAGTGAAAACCACTAAGCTTTCCGGCTTTTACAGGGCTGTTTATTATCTGCCTTCAATTATCGGATCCAGTGTTGCAGTAGCGATTCTCTGGAAGAGAATGTTTGCAAGCGATGGTGTAATCAATGCAATTTTTAAATTGTTTGGACTTCCATCGGACATTGCATGGCTTGGAAGAACAGATACGGCGATCTGGACGCTGATCATTCTGGCAGTGTGGCAGTTTGGTTCCTCCATGCTCATCTTTTTATCCGGTTTAAAACAGATTCCAGTCAGCCTTTATGAAGCAGCCACTGTTGACGGTGCAAACGGATTCCAGAGATTTTTCAAAATCACAATTCCTATGCTGACTCCTACTATTTTCTTTAATCTGATTAACCAGCTGATCAATGGGTTTATGGCATTTACACAGAGTTATATTATTACCCAGGGAAAGCCTAGAGATACAACATTGTTTTATACCGTATATATGTATCAGAATTCCTTTACTTACAGTAAGCTGGGATATGGCTGTGCGATGGCATGGTTTATGGTATTTGTTGTGGGAATCATGACACTGATACTGTTCAAGACACAGAAAAAGTGGGTATATTACGAAGCAGAAGGGTGATGAAATATGAAGACAGGATATCAGGAGAGAAAAACAGTCACCACAGTGGTTTATCATGTATTTACCTTTTTCTTTGCATGTGTTATGATATATCCGCTTGTATGGATGGTGATGAGTTCCTTTAAAAACACCAATGAAATATTCAGGACCGCTGCCAGCCTCCTGCCCGAACACTTTTCTTTCGATAATTATACGACGGGCTGGAAAGGCTTTGCAGGTTATGGTTTTGGCAACTTTTTTAAGAATTCCTTTATTATTGCAGGCTTATCCACGGTAGGAGCAGTTATCTCCTCAGCAGTCATAGGATATGGATTTGCAAGAATTGACTTTAAGTTTAAGAGCTTCTGGTTTGCATGTATGCTTCTTGCAATGATGCTGCCATTCCAGGTAATCATGATTCCGCAGTACATTATCTTTAACAGAATGGGCTGGGTAGGCAGTTATCTTCCCATTATTGTACCGCAGTTTTTTGGACAGGGCTTTTTCATCTTCTTAAATGTCCAGTTTATCAAGGGAATTCCCATTGATTTAGACGAAGCTGCCAGAATGGACGGTTGTACGATCTATACGATCTTTATAAGGATCATTCTGCCTCTGGTAAAACCATCTCTGGTTACAAGCGCAATATTCTCCTTCATGTGGAGATGGGATGATTTCCTTGCAGCTTTGCTCTATTTAAGCGACCCGTTAAAATATCCGGTCAGCTATGCATTAAAGATGTTCTCAGATCCGACAGCTGGTTCCGACTGGGGTGCGATGTTTGCAATGGCAACATTATCTTTGATTCCGATTTTCCTCATTTTCTTAACAATGCAGAAATATCTGGTAGAAGGAATCGCCTCCACAGGAATAAAAGGCTAAAGATATTTTAGGTGGGAGACCCGTAAGTGCGGTGTTTCCTGCCTTTTTTAAAATTAAAAAAAAGGTGGAATGACGAATGAATCCGATCAGAAACAGATTAATGGCGGCACTGGAGGCTTTGAAACCGCTATGCTATTCCAATTTAAAAACGGCAGATGAAGTATGGTTCAGTACCGGAAGTTATGAGTGGAAAGAAGAGTTTGACAGCAGCATTTTAAATTGGAATTCTTTTGACAGGGATGAGACCTGGGGAGGATCGGATCAGCATTACTGGTTTAAGACTTGTATTACTGTACCGTCTGAATTAGAAGATAAGCAGGTCAGAGCAGTCTTAAATACCGGCGCTACGGATATCTGGAATACGGATAATCCACAGATCATGGTATTTCTGGACGGAAAGCATTCCGGAACCATGGATATGAATCATCAGGACTTTATACTGACGGAACGTGCTAACCCGGGAGAAACACATGAACTGATCTTTTATGCCTATTCCAACAGTCCAGGGCGTACCAATTTCTTTCATCTGGAAATTGGGGCTTACGAAAAAGAGGTGGCAAAGCTCTATTATGATCTGGCAGTTCCTTTTGAAGCAGCGGATCTTCTGGAAGAGGATGACTTGGAACAGATTGATGGATTTAAGATTATGTCAGAAGCAGTGAAAATGATTGATTTTACCAGACCTCAATCCGTACAGTTTTATTCTTCTGTAAGAGAAGCGGATGAATTTCTTATGCAAACTTATTATAAAGACAGACCGGAAAATCCGGTAACTGTCCACAGCATCGGTCACACCCATATTGATGTTGCCTGGAAATGGCCTTTAAAGCAGACGAGACAAAAGGCGGTCAGAAGCTTCCGTACGGTTTTAAGCCTGATGGAGCGGTATCCGGAATATAAGTTTATGTCCAGCCAGCCCCAGCTTTATGAATTTGTAAAAGAAGAGGCACCCCAGCTGTTTGAAGAGATAAAGGAAAAGATAAAAGAAGGACGCTGGGAGACAGAAGGTGCCATGTGGCTGGAGCCGGACTGTAACCTGGCATCAGGAGAATCTTTAGTCCGGCATATTCTCTATGGAAGAAGATTCTTTGAAAAAGAACTTTCCGGTCCGCTCAATGAAGTGCTCTGGCTTCCGGATGTATTCGGCTACAGTGCGGCCATACCACAGATCATGAAACAGTCCGGATTATCTTATTTTATGACCACAAAGCTAGGCTGGAACGAATATAATCAGTTTCCCTATGATACCTTTACCTGGAGGGGGATTGATGGCAGTGAAGTTTTAACCTATCTGATTTCAACCAAGGATTATTATAAAAACGGACAGCCCACCAAAGGTTACAGCACCACTTACAATGGCAGACAGGACCCCAAACAGATCATGGGAACCTGGCAGCGGTTTCAGAACAAGGATGTCAGCCATGAAGTACTGACTTGTTATGGCTACGGTGACGGAGGCGGCGGTCCAACAGAAGAGATGCTGGAACAGAGCCGGAGAATGGAATTAAATGTTGCCCGTTGTCCGAGGACAGAACAGACTTTTGTTAAGGATTTCTTTCATAAGCTGGAAGAGGAGCTGGATAAAAAACGGCTTCCTGTATGGTCCGGTGAATTGTATTTAGAGTTTCATCGTGGAACCTATACTTCCATGGCAAAGAATAAGAAATACAACAGAAGCTGTGAGTTTTTAAATGGTGATGCGGAATTTTACTCGGTTCTGGAATCCCTTCTTACCAAAGGCGGGGAGTATCCGAAGAGTCAGCTGGAGGAAAACTGGAAGCTGCTGCTTTTAAACCAGTTTCATGACATTCTTCCTGGGTCTTCCATTAAAGAGGTATACGAGGATTCAGAGGTTCAATATGAGCAAATCCTTAAGTCAGATCTTGGTCTTATAAAGAAGAGCCATGAAAGCATATTAAAGGCAGCCGGATTTGAATGTGACAGAAATAATCCTGCTGCGCTTGCGGTGTGGAACTGCCTAAGCTTTAAAAGAACCGGAATTGTCGAGTTTGAGATTCCGGTTAAGGATCTTTTCGCAGTCACACAGAAAACCTGGGATGGCCGTATATTAGCGCTGGCGGAGGATGTGCCGTCAAAGGGAGCAGCGGTAATCAGCACAGAAAAGTCCACCCAAAATGCAGATTCCGTATTTACCTTCGTGGATTGCAAAGAAGACGGAGCTGTGAAAAAAGCGGTCAGCTCCTATTACGAAGTGGAATTTGATCAGGCCGGAAATTTGTCCCGCATCTATGACAGAGCAGAAGAAAGAAGCCTGTTAAAGGAAGGGGAGACGGGAAATCAGCTTCTGGTATTTGAAGACCGTCCACTGGAATTTGATGCATGGAATATTGACTCTGCCTTTGAGGAGAAACAATGGAATGTAGATGTAGTGATGGAAATGAAGCTTTTAGAAAACGGCCCGGTCAGAGCAGTTATTCTTGTTAAACGAAAATTTATGGATTCAGTGATCGAACAGCAGATCTGCTTTTACAATCATACTAAGAGAATTGATTTCAAAACCAGAATTGACTGGAATGAGCATCAGATGCTTTTAAAAACAGCATTTCCTCTGGATATTCTGTGTAATGAGGCAAATTATGATATACAGTTTGGAAATGTCAGCCGCCCCACTCACAGGAATACGACCTGGGATCAGGCAAGATTTGAAGTATGTGCCCATAAATGGGCAGATGTTTCAGAAGCAGGCTATGGCGCTGCTGTTCTAAACGACTGCAAATATGGTTATGATGTTCACGATTCTGTCATTCGCCTTACCCTGTTAAAATCTGGTATTTTCCCCAATCCGGATGCAGACCAGGGAGAGCATACGTTCACCTATTCTCTGCTGCCTCATAAAGGAGATTTCCGCGCAGGAGGGGTGGTGCAGGAAGCTTATGATTTAAACTGCCCTCTCGTTTCTTCCCTGGTAAATGGAGACGGTGCTCTTTCCTGTTCCTTCTTAGAGATTGAGAATGAAAATATACTTGCTGACACTGTGAAACTTTCCGAAGACGGAGACGGCATTATTGTACGTTTCTATGAATCCTATGGCATGAGGACCAATACCCATGTAACATTCCCCATGACAGCGGATGCACAGTTTAGCGAATGCACCTGCATGGAAGAAGAGAAAGAGCAGGTACCTGCAAAAGGTGGACGGATCGCTCTTGCCTTTAAGCCATATGAAATAAAAACAATTAAGATTCAGAGATAGAAATTATATTTTTGCAATATTTGCAAAAGATATACAGTAACTTGACAAACTTTGCATAGTCACTGCCTGTGAGATATCATATAATGAAGCAATATGACTGTATCAGAAAAGGGAGGATATGCAGATGGAGCTTGCTGCAGAACGGAATGGACGGATTAACATATGGATGGAGGAACTGAAAAACCATCTGTTTGACAGACTTTCAACGGTGACATTTACCGGATTTACGACGAAAGAGAATCTCTCTTATGAAGAAGCGTTAAAGAGGGAGTTTTACCCCATGCCTCAGGGAACCCCCTGGGGCTCCAAATGGGAGTATGGCTGGTTTTTAACAGAGATCGTCATGCCGGATGAGGCGGATGGAAAACGGATTTTTCTTCACCCTGAGGTAGGCGGTGAGATGCTTTTATGGGTGAATGGAAAAATGGCAGGTTCCAGAGATTTAAAACATGACGGAATTACACTGACCCGCCATGCAAAGGCAGGTGAGCGCTTTTTTGTGGTGGCAGAAAGTTATGCAGGGCATGGACCGAGACTGGAAAAGGGCGGACCATGCCCTGATTTTTGTACTGCAGTTCCAGAACCGCCTGAGTTTCAGGTCAAGGTAGGCGTGTCAGATTATGGAATCTGGAATGAGGATGCATTTCAGCTGCTCATGGACGTTTTTACATTATACAAGCTTTCTGAAGGGCTTGATCCTAAATCCTTAAGAGCGATGAAGATAAATCAGGGACTTTTGGAATTTACGTTTACAGCTGACTTCGAACTGGACCGGGAAGAGCGGATTGAATCTTTCCGTGAAGCGAGAAAGAAACTGGCACCTCTTCTTTCCTGCGTGAATGGAACAACAGCTCCTGAATTTACCATTTTCGGACAATCCCATCTTGATCTTGCATGGCTGTGGCCATGGGAGGAGACAAAACGGAAATGTGCAAGAACGTTATCCACCCAGATCGCATTATCAGATGAATACCAGGACTATAAATTCCTTTTATGTGAACCACCCATTATGGAGAATGTAAAAGAACGTTATCCGGAACTTTACAAACGGCTATTAAAAAAAGTAGAGGAGGGGTCATTTATTCCTGAGGGCGGAATGTATGTGGAGCCTGATACGAATCTGGTATCGGGAGAGAGTCTGATCCGTCAGTGCCTGTATGGAAGAAAGTGGTTTAGGCAGGAACTTGGAATAGATAGTGTGATGGTCTGGCTGCCGGATTGTTTTGGATTTAACGGTCAGCTTCCTCAGATCATGAAAGGCTGTGGAATCCGATATTTTGCCACACAGAAGATGGCTAGAGCACTGAAGGGCTGTGATACATTTCCTTATAATAACTTCTGGTGGGAAGGAATAGACGGAACCAGGATTCTGACCCATTTCTACAAGAAGAACAATGCCCGACTCGATCCTCATGATTTAATTACCAGATGGGAAGAGGACCGGGTACAGCAGGAAAATATAGATACCTTTATATTTCCCTTTGGATTTGGTGACGGTGGGGGCGGTGCTACCCGTGAGATGGCGGAAGTAGCAAAGCGGGTTAAGGATTTAGAAGGTGCACCCCGTACCCGCATGGAGAGCCCGGTTGACTTTTTTAAAAGACTGGAAGAGAAAAACGCTGTGAAAGAGGTTTACAGAGGGGAACTTTACCTTCCCTGGCACAGAGGAACCTATACAACACAGGCATGGATAAAGAAAGAGAACCGGCGGATGGAACGAAAGCTGCGGGAGGCAGAACTGTTAAATGCCATTGCGTGTTTTTTGGAAAACGGAGAGAATCGGAGAGAGGCGCTGGAAGCTTTATGGAAAGTGCTGCTTTTTAACCAGTTCCATGATATCATTCCGGGAACTTCGATTACCAGAGTTTATGAAGATGCAAAAAATGCATTTCATGCCATGGGAGAAAGGACCCTTTGCGTTTATGAGGAAGCCAAAAAAAATATTACAGGGTCCGGGGAAGATGGTTTCCTTATATTTAATTCCCTTTCCTGGGAGAGGGAAGAGCTGGCAGAGATACCAGCGGAAGAAGGGAAAGATCTGTCAGATGGCAAAAGGCTGCCGGTAAGCCAGAAAATAGGGGATCGATTGCTGATACCAGTTAAAGTACCTTCCTGCGGATATGCCTCCATTGAGGAAGATTTGGTTTTGGAAGCTGAATGCAGACTTTACAAGGAAGATGATTTCTTTATTCTGGAAAACAGATTAGTAAAGGTAAAGATTGATGGGCTTGGTCAGGTTAGTAGCGTATTAGACCAGGAAACCAAAACAGAATTTGTGGCTGGAATTGCAAATCAGCTTCTGCTTTACCAGGATATTAATGTAGATTACGATGCATGGGAAATGAGTTCTTTCTATAGAAATGTTCCCATAGAGCTGGAACAGACGGCAGTTCTTACTATTGAGGAGACTGGTCCCTTAAAAGCAGTGCTTCTGGTAAAACGAAAAATTCATGAGTCTGTCATGACTCAGAGAATTTCCTTAACCTATAACAGCAGGAGGATAGATTTTTCCACGGTTATTGACTGGCAGGAAACCCATAAGCTGTTAAAAGTATCATTTCCGGTTACCATCCGGACGGAAGAAGCCCTGGAAGAAATCCAGTTTGGTTATGTAAAACGTCCAACCCATCAGAATCGCCGTTATGATGCAGACCGTTATGAGGTGTGCAATCACCGGTATACTGCAATGACACAGCCGGGAAGGACGGCTGCTGTGCTCAATGATTCCAAATATGGAATCAGCACTGCCGGCAATGCTATGGAGCTGACGCTGCTTAGAGCACCTGTATGGCCTGATATGTATGCAGATAAGGGAATGCAGGAGTTTACCTATTCCTTCTATGCAGAAAGCAACAGCTTTTCGGAAAGCGGAGTGGTTCGCGAAGGAATGCAGCTGAATAGTCCTTTGACATTCTGGGGAAGAGGAACAGGTGAGAGAGAATTTTTCCGTATTTCTGCAGATAATATAATTTTAGAGACAGTTAAAATGGCAGAAAACGGCGAAAAAGATCTGATTGTAAGACTTTACGAAGCGAAGGGAAAACACACCTCCTGTGTGGTGTCTGCAAGTTTTAAAATCAGCAGATTGTGGGAAACTACCATGGAAGAGAACATGGATTCCGGAAAAATGGTATCTGTAAACCTCCTTGAGAATAATAGTGAGATACTTTTGGATTTTGCGCCGTTTGAGATAAAAACCCTGCGTCTGATTCCATAATCGCAAAAAATGCGAGTAAGATGGTTTCAATAAAAACAAATAACGCATAGCAACAATGTACCCAAAATATTATAATGTTTTCATCAGCTTTAATATAAATCACACCAAAATTTAATATGGAGTTAACAAAATGCAAAAAAAGCTAATCATTTTTACAGACAGTGGGGATACCATTATTGACGAAGGCACCGAAATCCGCAATGATGACGGTATTGTAGTCCACGCAGAATTAATTCCCGGTGCAGGAGAGACGTTAAAAGCTCTTTACGACGCCGGTTATGTCATTGCCATGGTGGCAGATGGGGAAGAGCAGTCGTTCGCCAATGTTTATGAAGAAAATGGTCTTGGTTATTGCTTCCATACCAGGACAATTTCAGAGATAGTCGGAATCCAGAAACCTTCCGAGCGGATGTTTTTGGATGCCATGGAGAAGAATCACCTGACAGAGGAAGACAAGAAAAGGGTGGTTATGATCGGAAATAATGTGAGAAAAGATGTGGCAGGCGCCAACCGCTTTGGTATTACCTCTATTCTCATTGACTGGTCTCCGCGCTATGATATGAATCCGTCTGATGAGTGGGAGACTCCGGATTATGTCGTCCATGAGCCCAAAGAGCTTCTGACGCTGATTGAGAGTCTGGAGGCAGAGCTTCATAAAGACGGAAATGAATAGAAGGAGGGTGTGGATATTATGAAAGATAAGACAACAAAGGGGAAGGCACGTAAGATTCCTTTTAAGGTATATATGCGCAATACCTGGCAGCTTTACTTAATGCTTCTGATTCCGGTTATTTATATGCTTATATTCCGTTATAAGCCCATGATAGGAGGCGTAATTGCTTTTAAGAAGTTTAATGTGTTTGCAGGAATATGGGCTAGCCCATGGGTTGGTCTGGCTCATTTTAGAGAGGCATTTGGGTCTATGGATTTCTGGAATGCATTAATCAATACACTGATTTTAAATCTCGGTGATCTGATCATCGGATTTCCGGTACCCGTACTTATTGCTGTTTTTCTTTTTGAAATCAGAAATATGCGAATCAGAAAAGCAACACAGACTATTTTATATCTTCCAAATTTCCTTTCCTGGGTTATTATTGCAGGTATCATCACTCAGCTGTTTTCCAGCAGCGGACTTGTAAATGATATTTTCCGCAAAACAGGAATACCGGAAGTAAATTTTTTAAGCAGTCCATCCATATGGAGATTTGTATACTGGTTTGCAGGAATCTGGCAGTCTGCCGGCTATTCCCTGATTATTTATCTTGCAGCGCTGACTGCTACGGATCCATCACTTGGAGAAGCAGCTTACATCGATGGTGCTACCAGACTTCAGAGAATTGCACATGTAACCATTCCTCAGATCAGACCTACCATTTCAATTATGCTCATTATGCAGCTGGGTAAGATCGTCTCCATCGATTTCGACCGTCCGTATATGATGGGAAATACACTGGTAAAAAGTGCAGCCGATGTTATCAGTACTTATGTTTATAACGTAGGTCTACAGGCCGGCCGGTTCGACTTTGCAACTGCGGTTGGTCTCTTCCAGTCCGTAGTCGGAATCATTTTGATTCTGTCTGTGAATAAGATTTCTAAAAAAATGGGAGAGGAGGGAATTATGTAATGAGCGAGTTAAAGAGCAAAGCAGACAAACGGTTTCAGCTTTTCTGGAACACATTTTTCATCGTAATCAGCGTAGTGGCATTGATTCCCATTATCCGTGTAGTGTCCATGTCATTAAGCTCTAAGGATGCCATACTGGGCGGTAAAGTATTCCTTTATCCAGTGGAATTTACAATAGAAGCTTATGGGAGAGCATTTCAAAGCGGAAGCTTTGTATCCTCATTTATCTATTCCGTGTTCCTGATGATTGGCTCTACTGTGGTTTGTATCGTCATGACGGTACTTGCAGCTTATCCCCTTTCTAAGAAGAATTTAAAGGGCGGAGCTGTCATTATGACTTTATTTGTACTGACAATGTATTTGGATCCAGGTATTATTCCCAAATATTTAAATGTAAAAGACTTTAAGCTGATTGATACAGTCTGGGCGTTAATTATACCTGAAGCACTTAGTGCGTATAATATGATCATCATGTGTACCGCATTCAGAGGGCTGGATTCCTCTCTCTACGAGGCAGCAAAGATTGACGGCTGCAATGAGGTACAGACGTTATTTAAGGTAGCACTTCCTCTGGTTTATCCTACTCTTGCAACACTGGCATTGTTTTATGCAGTTGGCAGATGGAACAGATTGAGTGATGTTCTGTACTATGTAAACTCTTCAAAGCTTTACACAGTACAGATGGTTTTAAAGCAGCTGATTGAATCGGTAAAACTGACTCAGGAGGAAGGTCTCCAGTCTCAGCTGGTAGCAGATAATATTAAATCAGCAAGTATTGTTATATCCATGACACCTATGATTATTGCTTACCCGTTTATTCAGAAATACTTTACTAAGGGTATCATGCTTGGTGCCGTTAAGGGTTGATTATTTATTAATTAAATAATATAAAACAATTATGAAAGGGAGGTTTTATAATGAAAAAAGTAAGATTATTTAAGAGCTGTGTGGCAGTTTTAGCTGCAGCAGCTATGGTAACCGGCTGCGGTTCTGGTGCAGCAAAGGACGCTACTACAGCAACCACAGCAGCAGGCGGTACAGACACAAAGGCTGAGGCCGCTACTGCAGCTGACAAGGGAGAAGAAGTAACCATTAAGGTTATGGTTTGGGACAGAGGAGATGCAGCCCCCGGTACAACCGTAGAGAACAATACCCAGACCGAATGGATCAAAAAGCAGGTAAAAGATAAGTACAACATCAATGTGGAGTATGTATCTGTACCAAGATCCTCTTCCGATGATAAGTTAAATATCATGATGTCCGGCGGAAGTGCTCCTGACATTATATTCACCTATAATCAGGGTCTTTTCTATAATTTTGCTTCCAACGGCGGTCTGGCTGATTTAACCCAGTCTTATGAGACCTATGGCTCAGATATTAAAAAATTCGTTGCAGACGCTCAGAACATGGGACAGATGGACGGAAAGCAGTTTGCAATTATGAAACAGAGAGGTGTGGAATCTCCTCGCCATACAGCATATATCCGTCAGGACTGGCTGGATAAGCTGGGAATGGAGATGCCAAAAACAAAAGAAGAACTGGCTGCTTATTTACAGGCAGTAAAGGATAAGAATCCAGGCGGCGTGGATAATGTAATTCCATGGGCGATGAGTGGACGTAACGATACAGAAAAAGGTTATTTAAACTTCGTTGGATCTTATGTAAATCTTGCAAATGACAAGGATGCATATATCTACAGTGAAGGTTATATAGCTTTAGCTCCGGGTGCCATTGATGGTATTAAGAAATTAAACGAATTCTATAATAAAGGACTTATTACCAAAGATTTCGCTACTGATACAACCGAAGATCTTTACAAGGCTCAGGTTACTGCAGGTAATGTAGGTTTCTTCCTGGACGATACAGAGAGCCCATGGAATTATATCACTGTTTTAAACACAAATGCAGGCGGAAGAACATTTGTTCCTGTACAGTGCTTTGAACTGGCTGACGGTTCTTACCGTACACCATTTGAACCAAGACACGGTATGTTTGTAATGATACCAAAGAGCAGCGAGAAAAAGGCTGATGCCTGCATGAAGTATTTAAACTGGATGGCAGATCCGGCAGTTGCTGAAAATATCGTATTTACTGCAGAGCATAAAAGAGATGAAAATAACGTTCCGATTAAGTTAACCAGCGAAGAGCTTTCTTCAAAGGGATATCCAGGAACCTGTGATGACTTAAATATTGTTAACCTGGCTATGGACTGGACCAAGGACAAAGATTCCATTGTATCTAAATGGATTAAAGATCAGTCCGTTGAGTGGGAATCTCAAGAATGGTTCTCTAATTTCTATGATGTTCGTTCCGAAGGAAAATTCCGTTTCCCTGTATATGCAAACATATCACAGGCAGAGTCAGATTACGGACAGAATGTTCAGAATTTAATGGTAGAATATGTTTACAAGCTGATCAGCTGTTCACCGGATCAGTTCGACAGTCTGCAGAAGTCAGAATACGACAATCTTGTAAATGCAGGGCTGCAGAAGATTCTTGACGCAAGAGCAGAATATTTTGACACAATAAAGTAATTCCTTAACGGGGCAGCAGGCTATAAGAAGCTCGTTACAGCTCTTTCTCATCGAAATATAGATGATGCCGGGAAGCTGTAACGGGCTTTTTCTGCCCATCTGATCGTTAAAAAAATGTGGGAATGCTGTTTCCGCCTCCGCATTTGCGAAATTCAGAGGGCGACTGACTGCAATACTTTTGAAAGATTCGGTTAAATTGTGAAAAGCTTGTAAATCCACATTCTTCCGCCAGTTCAGAGATCTTCTTTTTCGTGTTTAAAAGCAGGTATTGTACGTTTCGGATCCGTGTCATCTGAATGTACTGGGTCAGGGTGTAGCCCGTCACATCTTTAAACTGATGGGACAGATAGTAAGGACTGATGTAAAATTCCCTGGAAAGGGAGTCCAGTGTTAATTCTTCTGAATAATGATTATGGATGAAGTTGGCAATGGTGTATATTTTTTGTGATGCTTCATCCTTTAATGGTTCATTGGTATAGGTGTTATAAGGCGCCAGCTGCCTAAGAGTATAGAGAAATTCAACGAACATACCGTGGACAATGAGCGATTTCAGCTCCGGTTCCTCGTCCTGAAAGGAGTAGCGGTAAATACGATTGAGTTTTTCATTAATCAGCTGCTGCTGTTTGGAAGGAAAACGGAAAATGGGCAGCTGTGAGTAAAAAGGCTCAAAAAGCTTCTGATAGGTTTCCGGCATTCCCCAAAGTGAAGGGGGATACAAAAAACCGATGATCAGCCGTTTGCCTGGGGCACCTTTCTGATATTCGGAGCGGTGAAGTACCGATGGCCGAAGAAGCACGATATCGCCTGACCTAATGGAGTAAGGGATACCTTCTACCAGGTGGTATGCCTGGGGACTGATCAGTATCATCAGTTCATAAAAAGAGTGAAAATGCTGAAATGGCATGTTGATATCAAAAGATCGTTCATCATAATCAAAGTAATAATAAAGGGAATTCTGGATATCGTTTATGGTGATATTATGTTTTTTCTTATAAAGCAGTGTATCATCAGGATTTGTCATATAAACCACCTTTATTCTTTCTATGGATTAGGTATGTATCGGATATACATTATAGCAGAATGATGACAAAATGTGCAATACATTGACAAATAAAAAAGAAAATTATTGTAGAGATTGCAATGTGCCTCCGACGGACCCGTTGGCAGGCAGCAGAAAGGAACTGTCAATAGAATGGAAAATTTAAAAGATAAAATAAATTTACTTGTTTCAAGCTTTGAAAAGATTCTGTATGATGAAGATGATATTTTTCTAAAAAACATGCAGACAAATAATCTGGCCGGAGACAATCCGGAACGATACCGTTATTGGGAATGGACGCAGGGCGTAGGTTTATTCGGTTTATGGAAGATTTATGAAGAAACCGGAGAGGAAGAAATTATAAATAAACTGAATAAGTATTATGAAAGACAGCTTACCATTGGTCTGCCTGCCCGGAATATTAACACAACAGCTCCTCTTCTGGCGTTAACCTACCTGGTTGAAAAAGATGGCAATGAGACTTATATGGAAATCTGCAGGGACTGGGCACAGTGGCTTGCAGATGAGCTTCCCAAGACGGAAGAAGGCGGATTTCAGCATTTGACTTCTGACACTTTAAACGAGCAGGAGCTGTGGGACGATACGCTGTTCATGTCAGTTTTATTCCTGGCCCGTATGGGTGTCATTCTTAAAAAGCAGGAATGGATTGATGAAGCGGAATACCAGTTTCTCCTCCATGTGAAATATCTGGCTGACAAAAAGACTGGTCTCTGGTATCATGGCTGGACGTTCCATGGCTGCCATAATTTCGCCGGAGCATTCTGGGGAAGAGGTAACAGCTGGATTACAATGGCGATCCCGGAATTTTTTGGCATGATTCCATGCAGCGGTGCTGTCAGACATTATCTGACAGAAGCATTAAAAAACCAGATTGATGCCCTGGTATCCTACCAGAACGAAAACGGTATGTGGCATACTGTAATCGATGATAACACCTCTTACGTTGAGGCCAGCGCAACCTGCGGTTTTGGTTACGGTATACTAAAAGCAGTTCATTTAGGACTTGTGGATCCGTCATTTGAGGCCAGTGCAAGAAAGGCTCTTCTGCCTGTACTTCAGTGTATCGATGCAGAAGGCGTCCTCCATCAGGTATCCTATGGTACTCCTATGGGCAGAGAAAGTGTACAGTTTTATAAAGATATTGAACTCCGGCCAATGCCATACGGACAGGCAATGGCGATGCTGTTCTTATTGGAAGCGTCAAAATGATGAGCAGAGACATGGAGATACTGAAAACATATAAGCCTGTTATCATGCAGGATACAAAGGAGCCTTTTTCCATTACAGCCATGGGTTGTACCGTTTTTCGGGAAACGAAGAGGAGCAGTTCCTTTCCCAGGCGCGAGATTGTGGTTAATCGGGAAGAGATGGCGTTCGCCATAGAGTATGCAATCTGGTATGATTATGATATCCAGCATTTGTATGAGCTGGAGCATGTATGGGTATACGTAGACCACGAAGGAGCAGTAAAAAAGGTAGAAGCCAGTTTTCATGGAAAGTTTTTAAATATTGTGGATCTGGAACACGGGGAGTTGATTCTGGAAGGAGATACCCACCCGATTGTCTATGCACAGCCTGGAAAGCATGCGATGCTGCCTGATCCGCGTCTGGTTCGCATAATTCCGGATTGGCTGGAGAGCTGCCTTATAAAGGCTGGAACAGATGGGGTTCTGGTACAGGATATGTTTGAGGATCAGATTCATACCGACGATAAGCTGCAGATAATGACGGAAGAATATATTAAGGAAGTGTTTGGTTTTTGCCCATCTTTGGAATTCCAGCCGTTTTATTTAGAAGATGAGAAAATGATGTCCTGGGAAGAACTGAAAGAGTCCATCCCACAACGGGTCAACAGGCAGATCGATATTATAAAAGCTTACTATAACATTGAAAAATGAGGGTGCTTAATGCCCCTCATTTTTGTTAATAAGCTGATGGAACTGCCCGAAGTGATATGGTATGCTTAAAGCAGGTAAAGTCTGTGAAATAGACCGTATAGCAGTCCTGTGAGCGTCCCTGACTTCCAAATTTGCCTGCTACATAGTTATGAGTACCGAATCCAGGGCCGGTTGTGATGGCATATTTGCCCTTCGAGGCAGTAACGATACCTTCTTTTGCAACAATTCCCCCGCCTGCGTTGCCCTCTGAGATGAAATACGGGGATTCCACACGGCATCCTGCATCAAATGCCAGTTCTATCCGCACAGGAGCCCGGTCAATACCTGCGGTCTCTATGGTGATATCCATGCCGTCTTTGACTTCGGTTGCAGTGATTACAAAATTCATGTCTGGCCCGTTCAGTTTTTCTCGTTTTGTGTGGTCCATCTGCCACCAATCGGTAGTATCCTGCGGCTCCTTAAATGGTAGATAGTACCAGCCCGCCATTTTTTGATTCAGGACAAATCCCTCATTCTCTGGAAGCTGTACCAGGTTTTCCGGCACAAAGTACCGGTGTTCACAGAAGCTGGCTCCGATTTTCATGCTGACGCATAGATCCCCATGCTGAAAGTAGAGAAAGGATGGGCTGTCTTTTAACAGGGAGCAGGAATAAGACTCTCTTCGAAGACGTACTATTCCGGAGTCCGTGTAGTGGTGGCAGTAGTCCTTAAGTATTTTGCCGTTATCATATTCAAATTCTCTCAGTTCCGGGTGAAGCATAAAATGGATCAGCCAGTCCAGAGGACCAATACCTTTCTCCGCAGCCTGGTCCATAATGAAACAGGCTGCCTGCAGAAAGGTTTCGTTGTGGAATTTGATTCCCATATATAAATATTCCAGATAGTAACCGGTTGGATATATCTTATTCCCCCGGTCCTGTCTTGTGGAATTGTTGGTAAAAATGCTGCCATCTGGTTCAATATAGTGAAGCATCATGGCTAAATTACGTTTGACCGGCTCATACCAGGAATCGTCACCGGTTGCAGCAGCAAGCATCATCATGGCATTGTTATTGACCAGATTGTAGCCTCCTGCAGAGCGCTCTGCATATTCTCCGTCGTCATTGCAGTCGCAGCCTTCAATCAAAAATTTCTCGGCTCCCTGCTTCATGGATTCATCTGCAGTGAGGCGATAAAGCATCATTAAAACAGAAGCAATGGCCCAGCGGTGATTGGGGGTATGGAAGCCTCCGTGTATCATCGCTTTTCCTCCCTTGACCAGAATGGATTTCATAACCGGGAGTAGAGCAGACAGCATGCTTTTTTCCGCAGCAGAGCAGTCTTCTTCCTGAGAGAGACGGTCTAAATAAATATAGGCTGGCAAAAGACCGTCAAGGCAGAAAGCAGTATCCGCTCCCGAATAAAAATTACAGTTTATCAGATCAAAAAAACCATTTTCCCGCTGCCCCCTTACGATGTAGGACAGGGCAATGGTAATCCGGTCGTAAACGATTTCGCTGCCATAAAAACGGCTCTGGCTGTTAAATAAGCAGGCAGTCATGGTAGTCACCTGGAAAATGGCAAGTTTTGGTTCCACCAGCCCGTCGTGGTCGCGAAAACCACCATAGAATTCGGAAGACTGATCCATAACCTGCTGATTCATGATTTCTTCTATTTTTCGGTCACTGTATAAAATGATTTTTTCGTAGTGTTTTTTCATAGAAACTCCATTCTCCGCTAACATTGGCATGCGTATTCTGTCGCTTTGATTGTATCATGGAAAATGAAAGGGAACAATGCAGATGTTGTTATTTTGCAGTTTTATACTTTGTAAAATTTGCGGATTGCAGAGTGGGGGAATTATATTAAGGCAGGATAAAAAAATGGAGCACCGCAGGATTGGGGAAATACGGCACTCCTAAGAAGAGTTACATAAAGTATAACGCAATAAAACGTTTAAGTAAAGAAAAATATGTAATTTTTTTTATTAATTAGTGAAAACTTTATAAAAACAATGGGTATTTGAGATTATATGAGTGAGAACAGCAGTTTTGTATTGCAGTTAACATTTATTTCATAATAGAAATGACGGAGCATAGATTATAACATATGCTCCATCCGGGATATCAGGAGGCAAGAATGGATAAGATTCTGGACAATCGATATTATGATCTGATTATCAGCAATGCACTGGTCACTTCGTATAATACCGGCGATAACATTACAAAAATGAACGAAATGTTTTCCTTGCTCCATGTACCTAAGAATCGTATGCAGCCATGTGATCTGGGATTAAATTCTTATCACAGCTTTCCGGATCTGTATACTGTGGAATCTGTCGTCAGCGCGGAAAACAGCAATGAAAAGTCTGAAATGATAAACCCTGAGACGGGTCTTTTTGGCAGAGGAGTCATAGTGGGATTGATTGACACTGGAATCGATTACCGCCATCCTGCTTTCATGAACAATGATACAACGACCCGTATTCTTAGAATCTGGGACCAGACAGTGGAGGGTTCGCCGCCTGCGGGTTTCACTTTTGGTTCGGAATACACAAAGGAGCTGATTAATTTTGCGCTGCTGTCTCAATATCCCTATTCCATTGTTCCAACTACAGACCCCTACCGTCATGGAACTGCCATAGCAAGCATAATTGCAGGGCGTCCCAATGAAAAGGAGGGATTTAGCGGAGTAGTGCCTCAGGCAGATTTAGCGGTAGTTAAGTTAAAGGAAGCAAAAGAGAATTTAAAAAACCTGTTCTGTGTCCGGTCCGATGCCCTGTGTTATCAGGAGTCGGATGTTATTATGGCAATCCGTTATTTATTAAATGTGGCAACCAGACTGAACCGGCCGCTGGTAATCTGTTTGGCACTGGGAACGAACCAGGGTGGACATGACGGACGGGGAGCGTTAAGCGCATACTTAGACAGTCTGATGCAGCTGCCAAAGCTGAGTATCATCACTTCTGCAGGAAATGAGGGAAGCAGCCGCAGGCATTATTATGGAAAAGTAACAATGAATCCATTTTCTGACAGCCTGCAGTTAAATTCAGGGGGAATTGATAAAGAATATTTTATGGAAATCTGGCCTTACATGCCCTCCGCACTTTCCGTTCAGATAACGGCGCCAACCTGGGAAACTGCTGAAGTTATTAAACCTGGAGTAGGAGAGTGCATTAAACTGAATTTTCAGTCCATAAAAACCGATGTATGGGTGAACAATATTCTCTTTGACGAAGAGACGGGAAATCCGCTGATCCTTTTGCGGTTCCGTAATATGATCAGCGGAACGTGGTATATAAAGCTGGAAAATCTGGATTCAGTGCCCTTTTCCTATCATTGCTGGCTTCCTTCCGGAAACCTGATTTCCAATGAAACGTATTTTGTCAATTCAAGTCCTGATACGACGGTTACCATACTGGGAAATACCTCCAACCTTCTGACTGCTACGGCATACAATCAAAACGATGGTACCATAATGGCAGAATCCAGCATTGGCTATACAAGACTGGGGCAGGTAAAGCCAGACATGGCAGCACCGGGATACAGAATCCCATGTGCCATACCTGATTTTCAGTACGGAACCATATCCGGAACTGGAGCGGCAGCCGCACATGTAGCAGGGGCTGCGGTTATGATGATAGAATGGGCATACATCAAAGGAAATTATACTGCTGCAACGGGAAACCAGACCAACCGTCTGATGATGAAATCGGCTGACCGGGATCCTGATAATGTCTATCCCAATCCTGTCTGGGGATATGGAAAGCTGAGTATAGACAATACCCTTAAGCAGATTTTTATTTATTAGACAACTTTTTTGGGGCGGGTTATCGGTAACCCGGCCCGCCTACTTCCTGTTGCCTAATTCTTTTCTGACTCTGGGACTGATTCCCCTGCGTTCCATCTCTTCTAAGATGGATTTAAATTCGTCAGACGGAGCAGCAGGAGTCTTCACATCTTTGCTTGCTGCTTCCAGCCGGTCAAATTCTTCAGCTAGTTTTTTTTCCTTTTTGGAATTCATAATTATCACCTCCAGGTGAATTATAAATGAATTAGATATTAAACAATATAGAAATTAATGAAATTGCTGTAGTTTTATTGGCAATTGACAACGGATAATGGCGGGTATCCGGTGTTCGGTCCCGCCATAATAAATAGGATCTATAGTTATAAAAATGTTAAGTACCTGAAAACCGACTTAATATATTGTATATATTTATCTGGCCATATCCCCAAATGTTATTTGGATAGAGATACATATTGCTGCGCCGGGCTTCCCTAATAATCATTCGATTGATCTGTATACCGGTGATAGCAGTAAAGTTACCCCTGCTATAGGCCCATTCCATGATCATGGCCATTATTCCGGCAGTATGTGCTGCAGCTGCACCTGTTCCTGTAAGCATACTATACTGACCATTTGGTATGGCGCAGGGAAGTTGGTATCCGGGAGCCGCGATATCAGGTTTAATGAGACCGCTTCTTGTATAACCTCTGCCAGATTCAGCCAGTATTGTATCTGAATATTGATTATAGGCAGTAACAGTCAGGACACTCATGGCGTTACCAGGTGTGGTTATTGTTGTATTTGGATCTCCTTTTAAAAAAAATGTCTCATTCGTAATCAGGTTTCCGGAGGGCAGCCAGGAGTGAAAAGAAAATGGTTCATTTTCATTATTGCGCACCCGTAAATACCAGATTCCTGGAAGCGGATTTTCGAATCTTATTAAAATCACAGGATCCCCTGAACTACTTTCGAAGGAAATATTATTAACCCATATAAAACTCTGATTATTCCCTACTAAAAATCCTTGACACTCATTAAAGGATGGATAAACAATCTGCGTAGTCTCCAGATCTGGAGAGGTAATCTCAATAGAGAATCTCTGAGGCGCATATGGCCAGATCTCCATAGAAAACCGTCTGTCATTGTTTCCTATATTTAATTCAAAGTCGTTGTAGAACGGTTCAGTATTAGTGCTGTTAAAGTAATGTCTGTTATTGTCTCCTTCATTTCCGGCAGAAACAGCAATTCCGATTCTTGGATAACGTGTAATATTATCCAGATAAGTGCTTAAAGGGCCATAGCCATCATGTCCTCCATGACTGCTTCCAAGAGCAATACATATGACAAGCGGCCGGTTCAATTTTTGAGACACTGTAGTAAGGTAACGTACCCCAAGCATGATGTCGGATTCTTGAAAACATAATGAATCTGATGGAACAAAGTAGATATCTTTCAGGTTATGCTTTGCTTCTTTTAACTTCACCACTAACAGCTCTGCTTTCGGAACAATTCCTGAAATATGATGATCTGAGTTGGGATTTCCTGCGACAATGCTGGCAATCGCTGTTCCATGCCCGCTTGTATCTGTTGAGGGAACAACTGAGGAGGGATTTCCCGATATTAACGCATAATTTAACATATTTTTATTGTATTCCGTACCAAACGTAAAACCAGCAGGCGGAGAGCCTTTCTGAATAGTCTGATCCCATATTGACAGGATGCGGGTGGTTTTATCGTTATTTATAAATGAAGAATGTTGATAATCAATTCCGGTATCAATAATACCAACGATAATTCCCTGCCCGAACAGACCGAAATCAGGATTGTTCTGGACCGTTTCGATGCCAGATTTTTCTAAACTGAGGACTGATGTAAGTGTAAATAGTGCGGGAAGGGTTTCATAAGGACTTTGCTCGAGACCGCAGGATTCTTTTTCAAACTTCAGAACATGGCGCAATGAGTGAAGACTGTTCAATAATGTAATATCCTCCCCGTATTCGGAAGAGATGGCAGCATTATTTACGATTAGGTCATAATAATTATCATCTAAAATTTTTAACAAGATTAATCCCTTTCTGTTTTGATGGACTTGTAATATATTTTATGCTTTGGGGTTTCACTTATGAGAAAATGCGTTAACAAAAAACAAAAACACCGGAATGCCTCGCAATAACAAGGAATTCCGGTGTTTCCATCTTTCATGATTCATGCGGGTAACAGGACTTGAACCTGCACGGTCTCCCACCAGAACCTAAATCTGGCGCGTCTGCCAATTCCGCCATACCCGCTGACAGTAAAATAAACAAATTGAAATGAGACACCGGGGATTCGAACCCCGGACAACTTGATTAAAAGTCAAGTGCTCTACCACCTGAGCTAGTATCCCATACTGGGCTAGTTGGATTTGAACCAACGAATGCAGGAGTCAAAGTCCTGTGCCTTACCGCTTGGCGATAGCCCATTAACATCTCCTGATAAAAAAAAATTCCCTTTAAGGGAAAGGTGAGTACAGGGATTCGAACCCTGGGCCTCCAGAGCCACAATCTGGCGCGATAACCAACTTCGCCATACCCACCATAAAAAGCTTCACACTGTGGTTATCAGTGTGAAACGAGCCTGAAGGGATTCGAACCCCCGACCCACGGCTTAGAAGGCCGTTGCTCTATCCAACTGAGCTACAGACTCAAGAGCGGGTGATGGGAATCGAACCCACGTATCCAGCTTGGAAGGCTGGTGTTCTACCATTGAACTACACCCGCAAAGGTTTTTGTGAAATTAACCGACTATAATAGCAGCTTAATCTCAAGTCGGGGTGACAGGATTCGAACCTGCGACTTCCTGGTCCCAAACCAGGCGCTCTAGCCAAGCTGAGCCACACCCCGAAGGTATTTCGCGTCTTTGTTTTACTTCTTTTCCGCAACGCAAGAGTTATTATATATGATGGATATGGATTTGTCAACAATATTTTCAAAAAAAAATAAAAATCGAAAAAAGCTGATATTTGCAGGATTTTGGCAGAATTTGAAAATAAGAAGAAATAGTTCTGAAATGGGAGGAACCGGCAGGTACAATCATGTTCCTGCCGGTTTGAGTATGAAAAATAAAAAGTCAATGTTAAAAGGGTGGGGTTCCTTTACAAGTATTAGTATATCCTGGAATTATGACATAAGTTTGACCAGTCAATAAACATTTCATAAAAAAACTTAAAGAAATAGGAATAAAGTTTGAAAAAATACATCTTATGATATAATTGCAGGAGAATGTGAAAAGTGACGACACGGCTGTGAAAGGAGTATACATGAAATACTGGGATGTTTTTGATAGTGAACTGGGCCCCATTCATATTATATGTGATGAGAAATGGGTTTTAGGAGTGGAATTTAAAACGGAAGGAACGTCAAAAGGAGAGCATAAAGCAACAGAGTTGACCAAAAAGACGATACTCCAGTTAAAAGAGTATCTAAAAGGGGAAAGAACGGAGTTTGATCTGCCATTAAAGCCGGAGGGAACGGCATTTCAGAAAAAGGTATGGGAGGCACTTACCACGATTCCCTGGGGACAGACAAGAAGCTATAAAGAGATTGCAGTCCAGATTGGGAATCCAAAGGCATGCCGTGCCGTTGGTATGGCCAACAACCGCAATCCCATTTCCATAATAATACCATGTCACAGGGTAATTGGCGCTGACAACCGCCTGGTAGGATATGGTGGAGGACTGGACATTAAATTAAAGTTATTAAATATGGAAAATTCGGATGCCGTATGGAAGAATTATTAAGATTTCATTGTGATTCTTTCGGTTCATTTAATATGCTATACTTTCGCTGCTGTTCATGATATAATCCTCCACGTCACCAATTAGAATGTTTGACGAGGAGTGATTTTATGAGAAAAAACAAGATCTTTGCAGGGATTGTCATTGCAATGGCAGTGATGATGGCAGCAACAGCCTGCGGAAAGAACAATACAAAGGCTGATACAAAGCAGGAGACACAGACAGAGACAGGCACGACGGAAGCTGCGCAAGAAACAACAGCGGTTAACGCAGAAGTAACTAATTCTTCAGATCAGGAAACTTCTGAGGAAGAGGATACATCAGAGGAAGAAGCAACAGAAGCAACGCAGCCGATCACAGCTAATGATGCAGGTAACATCAAGGAAGGCTCATTTATACCAAAGTCAGGTAAATACGAGATTACGCCTCCAAAAGGCTGGTCACTTGATGAAGACGCAGATGAAAATCTGGTAACGATTAATTCTCCTAATGGTGATGATTACCTGGAAATTACCTATGTACAGGGAGATGATGCGGATGGTGCCCGTGAGGATTATCCCGCAACGATGGATGAATATAAGAAGTTAGTCAGCCGCGGCGAGGATATGGAATTTGTACGCTATGATGTGAAGGACGGCAGTGATGGCAGTCAGACTTTCCGGTATGCGATCCGGTATAAGACACCAGAGGATGGGGTTCGTTATTATGCCATTTCAGGTTCTTACAATGCAGCCACAAAGACCTACATCAGTGCAGCCGGAACGGTGGGATCAACCGAGAACGGTGTAGAAGCACAGATTGAGGCAGCTCTGGATTCGCTGAAACTGAAATAATGAATAATACTGACTTTGTATGAAGCAAGGGGCGTAACCGTAAGTTCGGTTATCGCCCCTTGTTTTTATAAGTGAATCTTAATTCCGTTTAACAGCTCTACATCCTCTTCCTGATGGGTGCTGATCAGAACCAGTTTTCCCTCGCATTGCTCCTTTATATAGGAAATCACCTCTTGTTTTGTATCCTCATCAAGTCCTGTAAATGGTTCATCCATGATTATAAGGTCAAATGGTACTAAGAGAGCCCGTATTATGGCCACACGGCGTTTCATTCCTCCGCTTAAGGCAGACACCGGCCTGTCAAGGCAGGCAGCAGGCAGGAGCCGTTTCAGCGCTTTCTTTGCCTTTTTATGATTTCCGGAAGAATGAGGCATTACCATTGTTACGTTTTCAATTGGAGTAAATGCTTCACACAGCCGGTGTTCCTGAAAGACAGCGGAAATTTTTGATTTCCTGAGACCTTCTATTTCCCCTGAATCTGCTTTTAAGAGACCAAGCAGGATATGAAATAGTGTGGTCTTGCCTGAGCCGGAAGGTCCCATAAGGCAGTAAATATTACCTGAGACCAGATGGAGATTTACATGGTTCAGTACAGTTTGTCCGTCAAAGGACTTTGACAGCTGTCTGATCAGGAGTTCCACACAGATCCCCCCTCTCTTTTTTTGCGTCTGATGCCGGGAGATGCCAGATTTAAAAGCCATAGGAAAACCGTTTCAAAAAGCATGCTGAGCAGAATAATTACCAGTGTCCAGGCGAATAAGTCTGCTGTACTTAAATAGATCTTTGCAAGATAGAGCTTTTCGCCGATTGAATGAAGGGGAACACCGATTACTTCAGCAGCAATACCGGATTTCCAGCTTAATCCCAGTGCTGCACGGCAGCTACCTGCGAGATAGGGAAGCAGTGCAGGGCGGTAAAGGTAAAAAAATTTTTTTAGTTCTGACATCTGAAATACCTTTGACATCTCCAGCAGATGCAGGTCCGTGCTTTCGATCCCGGCTATGGTCTGAATATAGATCATGGGAAAAACAACCAGAAACGCGATAATTACAGAAAGATTATCAGATCCTGCCCAAATCAGTGCCAGTATGACGAAGGAAGCAACTGGAACCGACTTAATCAAAGCCATTAGGGGTGATAAAAGGTCCCCTATAAGTGGAAAGCGGCAGGCAGCTCCTCCGGCAAGAATACCAGAGGTAAAAGCCATCAGAAATCCAAGGCTGATTTTACCAAAGGAATAGCCGATGGTTTTCCAGAAATCCGCCAGTCCGGCCTGGCGCAGCAAAGCGGATAAAACCTCTGCCGGACCAACCAGAATGATGTTGTTGTGTACTGCCATACTGGCAGCCTGCCATACCAAAAGCCAGAATAGGATGATTCCGGTTTTCTTGAACCAGAAAATGCCTGCTTTCATAATCGGATCTCCTTAGGGGGTATATTTACTGCAGGTAGTAGAAGTCATCGCCGGGAAGCGCTCCTCCGACTGTCTGCGGATCCATTTCAAAAAGTACATTTAAATATCCGCTTAACATGGACTTCATCTTATCGCCGTCTATATAGGTAATGCTGCAGTAGGGAATGGCTTTCTCTGCGACAGGGGCTTTTTCAATAATTCCGGCAGCAGCAACTAAAGCAGCAGCCTCGCTTACATTAGTATTGACAAATTCTGCTGATTCCTTACGATCAGCAAGGAACTGGTTAATTAACTCCTGATGATCCTTTAATATATTATTTTTGCAGACAGTAACTCCGGTTACCAGACTGCCGCTTCCATCTTTTGCAGCGGCATCCCATTCTTTTGTTAAATCAAGTACCATTTTCAGCTGATCATTTTGAGCCATTGCAGCTGTAACAAAAGGCTGTGGGAGAAGACCCACCGCATCTGGTTTCTCTTTTAATACGGCAGCTACCTCTGCCGCTTCTGATTTATACTCCAGCTTTACATCGTCAGTGGTCAGTCCGTTGGCTTTCAGGACATGGGCGAGAGCATAGTCTGGGGTTGTCCCTTTTCCTGTTAAATAAACGGTTCTGCCCTTTAAATCTGCTGTGGTGTGAATGGAGTCGTCAGCGGAGACTGCATAGAGGACACCCAGCGTATTGATATCCAGAACGGTTATATTATGGTTAGTTTTGGTATAAAGTATAGATGCCATATTAGCGGGAATCAAAGCAACATCCAATTCTCCGCTTACTACTTTCCCCAGGAGCTCGTCAGGAGCAGTTACCATGGTAAATTCATAGGAATTATGGGTTTTACCTTTTTTTGCCTTGTCCATCAGTCCCACCAGACCCATGGAAGTAGGACCTTTAAGAGAGCCGATTTTTAATGTGTAAGTGTCTGACGGGGCTTCGGTGTTCCCGGCCGCTTCCGCCTCTGCAGTAGTTTCCTGATCTTTGGAACTCTGGACTGCAGTAGTGCTTTCCTGTGCAGGTGCTGAGGTCTGGGGACTGTTCTTGGCACAGCCGGTTAAGACTACAGCTGTCATTGCCAGTGAAGCAAGTGCAGATAAAACTTTTTTCATAATAATCCTCACTTTCTGTCCGTACCATTTTATATTGGTTTTCCATGCAAACAGAAGAAAAAAAACCACGCCGACAGGCATGGGATTTCCGGTTTGACGTATTCTCCTCGCCTTCTCCGTCAGGGTATCCTTCCGGGTTAGTACGAACAGGGTAATTATACCATTTTTCAGCTGTGTTTGTCAAAATATTATGCGAAACAAGGTAGAAATGTGTTATACTTGTAACACCTGCAGAGAGAGACTCTGTAAGGCGTGTGAAAGGAGAAAAAACAATATGAACAATGTATATGAGAAGCTTCAAAGCTGTTTAAAAAGTGTACGTGAGAAAACGGATTTTGTCCCCGAAGTTGCCCTGATTCTTGGTTCCGGACTGGGTGAATATGCAGAGGAGATTGAAGTAACTGCTACCATAGATTATAAAGATATTGAGGGATTTCCGGTATCAACAGTACCCGGACATAAAGGGAGATTCATTTTTGGTTATGTAAATAAGGTTCCAGTGGTGATCATGCAGGGACGTGTCCATTATTATGAAGGATATCCAATGACGGATGTGGTGCTTCCCGCACGGCTGATGGGGCTGATGGGAGCAAAAATCCTGTTCTTAACCAATGCCAGCGGAGGTGTAAACAAGGAATTCAAGCCAGGAGATTTTATGCTTCTAAGCGATCATATCGCAACGTTTGTTCCATCCCCTTTAATTGGCTCCAATATCGGAGAACTGGGAACCAGATTTCCGGATATGAGTGATATTTACCGTAAAGAACTGAGAGCTTTAATTAAGGAAGCGGCCAGGGAAGAGGGAATTGAGCTCCAGGAGGGGATTTATTTACAGCTGACGGGACCGGCGTATGAATCACCTGCTGAAGTGCAGATGTGCCGGATACTGGGAGCAGATGCGGTTGGAATGAGCACAGCCTGCGAGGCGTTGGCTGCAAATCATATGGGCATGAAGGTATGTGGTATTTCCTGTATTACGAATATGGCGTGCGGGATTATTGACCAGCCTTTAAGCCATCTGGAGGTCCAGGAGACGGCAGACCGGGTGGCACCGCTGTTTAAAAGACTGATTACGGCATCCATTACGAAGCTTGCCGGTAAATAAAGGGGGAAGGGGCTTATGGATCAGAGGCTGGCGGAACGGATTTATGCTGCGTCAGGGAGGAAAAAGCCGTCGCTGGTATTAAAGAATGCCAGAATGGTGAATGTATTTACCTCAGAACTGGAGGATGGTGATATCGCCATTGAGGACGGTTATATTGTGGGAATCGGTTCGTATGAAGGAGAGACAGAGACAGATTTAAACGGTAACGTGGTCTGTCCGGGGCTGATAGACGGACATATTCATCTGGAAAGCTCCATGCTGTCTCCGGAGGAATTTGCAAAAACAGTCATACCCCATGGAACCTCCGCGGTTGTTACGGATCCTCATGAGATTGCCAATGTGGCGGGAACAGAAGGAATCCGGTTTATGATGGATCATACAAAGGATCTTGATCTGGACGTATACTTTATGCTCCCTTCCTGTGTTCCGGCAGCAAAGCTTGATGAATCCGGAGCTGTTCTTTCAGCAGATGATCTTGCTCCTTTTTACAGGGATAGACGGGTGCTTGGACTTGCAGAACTGATGGATTGTCATGGTACCATACAGGCAGAACCGAAGATTATGGAAAAAATAGCCAGCGCTGCTGATCATGGGAGAATGATTGACGGCCATGGACCTTCCTTAACCGGGCTGCAGCTGAATGCGTATATCACAGCTGGTGTCAGTTCAGATCATGAGTGTTCCCGCCAGGAAGAGGCGGTGGAAAAGATCAGGCGGGGCCAGTGGGTTATGATAAGGGAAGGAACAGCAGCCAGAAATCTGGAGGCGCTTCTTCCTTTGTTTCAGGAGCCTTATTATCACCGATGCATGCTAGTGACAGATGACAGGCATCCAGGAGAATTATCCAGGCTTGGTCATATGGATTATATCGTCAGAAAAGCCATAAAACTGGGGGCGGATCCGGTGCACGCCGTGATCATGGCATCTTATCATGCTGCACGGTATTTCAGGCTGGATCAGGTAGGTGCCATTGCACCCGGATACCAGGCTGATCTGATTGTCGTCTCAGATCTGGCAGAATTTAATGTCAGCAGGGTTTACCGGAAAGGGATACTGGTGGCAGAAAACGGACGGTTAACGGATAACACCGGGGCAGAAACCCCAAAAAACAATGTATTGCCGGACAAAGTGGGAGATTCCTTCCGATTAAAAGAAATTGTACCGGAAGATTTTGCCTTGAAAGAAGAGGGAGATACCATAAGAATTCTGTGTTTAACTCCAGGAGAGCTGACTACAAAAGAGAGGCTTGTCCCCTGGACGAAGAAATTGAGAGAAGATCCGAGGTCTCTTGCAGCCGCTGACATTGTGAAGATGGCTGTTTTTGAGCGCCATCACAATACCGGTCATATCGGTCTGGGTTTTCTTGGAGGTTACGGACTGAAGCAGGGAGCGGTGGCGACCAGTATTGCCCATGACTCCCATAATCTGATTATAGCAGGGACTAACGATCAGGATATGGCACTTGCAGGAAATGTGGTGAGGAAAAACCGGGGAGGTATCGCAGTTGCAGCCGATGGAGTGGTACTTGGTGAGCTGGCACTGCCCATTGCAGGGCTGATGAGCAGAGAGTCTGCTGACTGGGTCGGTGAACGGCTGGAGGAACTGAAAAAACAGGCAGAACTGCTGGGGGTCGGAAAGGAAATTGATCCCTTTATGACGCTTGCTTTTGCCAGTCTCCCGGTGATTCCAATGCTTCGGTTAAATACCTGCGGCCTGATTGATGTTGAGAGGCAGGAGGTCTTAAAAACCATATTTTTCAGTATTTGAAAAAATACATCCAATCAGTAAATAAGTATTGATAAAAATATAACAATATGCGATAATAGTCGAAAAGGAAGTTCACCAAGGGATTTATTCGGAGGGAGATTATTCATGAGAGTAACTATATGCATAGGAAGTGCATGCCATTTAAAAGGTTCCAGAGAGATCATAGCCCAGCTTCAGAATCTGGTGAGAGAGAAGCATCTGGAGGATCAGGTTGACTTAAACGGTTCCTTTTGCAGCGGGAACTGTGTCAATGGAGTGTGCGTGACTGTTGACAGCCAGATCTATTCCTTAAAACCGGAAGATACAAAGGAGTTTTTTGATAAAGAAATTCTGGGGAGGCTTTAATCATGGGAATCATTGATTTCAAGGCAACCAAATGCAAACACTGCTATAAATGTGTTCGTAACTGTGAAGTCAAAGCAGTCATGATTAAAGATGAACGTGCAGAGATTATGTCGGATAAGTGCATTTTATGCGGAAAATGCATGCAGGTATGTCCCCAGTCTGCCAAAACGCTTGTCAGTGACCTGGATCTGGTGAAAGGGTATCTTGATATTGGATATAAAACGGTGATATCTCTTGCTCCATCTTATATGGGGCTGTTGAAATATAAAACTGCAGGTCAGGTAAACGGTGCCTTAAGAAAGCTGGGATTTACCGATGTAAGGGAAACCTCGGAGGGGGCTGCGGTGGTGACTGCAGAATATACCAGACTCTTAAAAGAGGGGAAGATGGAAAATATTATCACGACCTGCTGCCCCAGTGTTAATGATTTAATCGAAATCTATTATCCGGAACTGATTCCCCATCTGGCACCGGTAGTTTCTCCCATGGTAGCCCATGGAAAGATGTTAAAGGAAGAATTTGGAAGGGATACGAAGGTAGTTTTTGTAGGTCCCTGTATTGCGAAAAAGAAGGAAGCGGAAGATTTAAGGCATGGGGATTATATTGATGCTGTCTTAAATTTTAATGATATAGAAGGATGGCTTGCACAAGAGGAAATTACCATAGAGGATTGTGAAGATGTTCCTTTTGTTCATATGAATCCAAAAGTAAACCGGTTATATCCTGTTACCAGTGGGATCGTCAGCTCTGTGCTGGCGACGGAAGCGAAACGGGATGGATACCGGAAGTTTTATGTTCATGGGTGCCGCAATTGTATGGATCTTTGCGAGAGCATGCTCCATGGAGATATTACAGGGTGTTTCATTGAAATGAATATGTGCTCCGGAGGATGCATCAAGGGACCGGCGGCGGACCATGAACACATATCCAGATTTAAGATCAAACTGGACATGGAAGAGACCATCGAAAAAGAGCCGGTTCCTGATGAGGAGATCCAGAAGATCTTTCAGACGCTGACATTTGGCAAAAACTTTTTAAACCGTGCTCCCAGAGATATCATACCGACAGAGAGTCAGATTCAGGAGATATTAAAGAAAACAGGCAAGACGAGACCGGAAGATGAGTTAAACTGCGGAGCCTGCGGTTACTCCACGTGCAGGGAAAAGGCTGTGGCAGTTATTCAGAAAAAAGCGGAATTAAACATGTGCATTCCGTTCATGCATGAAAAAGCGGAATCCTTATCCAATCTTGTTATGGAAACTTCCCCCAATATTGTTCTGATTGTAGATAAGGAGATGAAGATTCTGGAATATTCGGCAGTGGGAGAGAAGTATTTCGGCAAGACCAGGCAGGAAGCATTAGATATGTACCTGTATGAGCTGATTGATACTTCTGATTTTCAATGGGTTTATGACACACATCAGAAGATCCACGGAAAGAAAGTCACTTATGGAGAATACGGAATCTCAACATTACAGAACATTGTTTATGTAAACAACGAGGATGTGGTGCTGGCAACCTTTATCGATATTACAAGGGAAGAGGAACAGGCCAGGCAAGAATACGAAAAGAAGCTGGAGACGATTGATCTGGCTCAGAAAGTAATTCATAAGCAGATGATGGTGGCTCAGGAAATTGCAGGACTTCTGGGGGAGACCACTGCAGAAACTAAGACTACGCTTACAAAGCTGTGCAAGTCTCTGCTTGATGAAGGAAGTGAAAGCGAGGTTCGATGATGGGAGTCACCGTTGACGTTGCTTATAAAAGTTTAAATAAATTTAATGAAGTGCTGTGCGGAGATAAGGTGGAGCTGCTCCATACGGAAGATTCCAACATTATGATTTTGGCAGACGGTATGGGTAGCGGAGTAAAGGCAAACATACTGGCTACAATGACTTCCAAGATACTGGGGACTATGTTTTTAAACGGCGCTACACTGGAAGAATGTGTGGAAACTATTGTGGAGACATTGCCTGTCTGCCAGGTCAGGCAGGTCGCATATTCAACCTTCAGTATTCTCCAGGTATTTCATAGTGGAGATGCTTATCTTGTGGAGTTTGATAACCCGGGCTGCATTTTTATCCGGGAGGGGAGCCTGGTTTCCGTTCCCCGGAGTATGCGTGTCATTCGGGATAAGAAAATTAATGAATACCGGTTTCGTGTGAAAAAAGGAGATGCTCTGATCCTTCTCAGTGACGGAACCATTCATGCAGGCGTGGGACAGCTTTTGAACTTTGGCTGGCTTTGGGATGATGTTGCTTCTTATGCAGTAAAACAGTACCGTCTGACCGTATCTGCGGTCCGTCTGGCCAATTCATTATGCCGGGCCTGTGATGAACTTTACCAGTACCGGCCGGGAGATGATACTACAGTTGCTGTCATGCGGATTATCGACAGCAAACCAGTTCATTTAATGACTGGTCCACCCAAGGATCCGGAAGACGACGCAGGCATGGTCAGGGATTTCCTGGGCGGAGATGATATGACAAAACGGATTATCTGTGGAGGAACCAGTGCTAATATTGTATCCAGGACCACAGACCGGAAGCTGAAGGTATCGCTTGATTATTCTGATCCGGATCTGCCGCCTGTGGCTTATATTGACGGCATCGAACTGGTAACAGAAGGGGTATTGACGCTGAATCGGGTATTAAAACTTTTAAAGCGCTATGTTAAGAATGAATCGGTCACGGAGGAATTTTTTCTGGAACTGGATAAACCAAACGGAGCCTCCATGGTAGCAAAGATGATTATTGAGGACTGTACAGAATTAAAGCTGTATGTAGGGAAGGCGATTAACAGCGCGTACCAGAATCCGGGGCTGCCCTTTGATCTGGGAATTCGCCAAAATCTTGTGGAGCAGCTGAAACATGCGGCAGAAGAGATTGGGAAGACGGTTACAGTTACTTATTATTAATAGAGATTATTCACACATCCACAGTGAGTGGAGGCTTCAAGGAGGAACGATATGGTAACAAATGATGCAACCTTACTTCGCATCAAGCATCAGGTTTTAAATGAAGTGGCCAAACTTGCCTGGGAGGGCATACTGGAAAAGAAACGGGATGAGATTCCTTATCACATAATTCCGGGGCCTAAGGCGCAGTTTCGGTGCTGTATTTACAGGGAGAGGGAGATCATCAGAGAGAGGGTCCGGCTGGCAGAGGGGTTCTGTCCCAGCGGAAGAGATACAAAAAATGTAGTTCAGGTAATTAATTCTGCCTGTGAGGGCTGTCCTATAGCCAGATATGTAGTAACGGATAACTGCCAGCTCTGCATGGGCAAGGCCTGTCAGAATTCCTGTAATTTTGGAGCCATTACCATGGGGCATGACAGGGCCCACATCAATCCTGACAAATGCAAGGAGTGCGGCAAATGCTCTCAGGCATGTCCCTACAATGCTATTGCAGACTTAACCCGTCCCTGCAAAAGGAGCTGTCCGGTGGATGCAATTACGATGGATGATGATGGTATTGTTGTTATAGATGAAAGTAAATGTATTCAGTGCGGAGCATGCATACACAGCTGTCCCTTTGGTGCAATTGGGTCCAAGACTTTTATGGTAGATGTAATTAACCTGATCAAGGCTGGAAAAAAGGTGGTAGCTATGGTTGCACCTGCTACAGAAGGACAGTACGGTCCTGAGATCACCATGGCCAGCTGGAGAACGGCTCTTAAAAAGATCGGTTTTGAGGATATGGTAGAGGTAGCGCTGGGCGGTGACTTAACCGCTGCAGCAGAAGCCAAAGAATGGGCAGAGGCCTATAACGAAGGAAAGAAAATGACGACCTCCTGCTGTCCGGCATTTGTCAATATGATTAAGCAGCATTACCCCATGCTTCTTGAGAATATGTCTACGACTGTATCTCCGATGTGTGCAGTTTCACGAATGCTGAAGGCAGACGATCCGGAAACGATTGCTGTTTTTATCGGTCCCTGTATCGCAAAGAAAAGCGAGGCCCTGGATTTAAATGTTAAGGGAAATGCAGATTATGTGCTGACTCTTGGAGAGGCTCATGCCATGATGGTTGCAAAGGGTGTAGAACTGGAACCGGAGGAGAATACATATCAGGCAGGATCCGTATATGGAAAGCGTTTTGGCAACGGAGGCGGAGTTACGGCTGCTGTTCTGGAATGTCTGAAAGAATCAGATGAAAATACGGATATCCAGGTTATGAAATGCAATGGAGCTGCGGAATGCAAGAAGGCACTGATGCTTTTAAAGGTTGGAAAGCTGCCTGCAGATTTTGTTGAGGGAATGGCCTGTATGGGCGGCTGTGTCGGTGGTCCCAGCAAGCATAGAAGTGAAGGAGAAGCTAAAAAGGCCAGAGATTTACTAATTGGACAGGCAGATGACAGAATGGTCCATGATAATATAAAAAGTTTTGGCCTGGAGGCTGTTAAGATGCACAGGAACCAATAGAATAAAAGAAAAGCGTCCCAGCCGGCTGATCCGGCATAGGGCGCTTTTTTTGACAGGTAAACTTACATTCCTGTAAACTGATTTTTGACTTTGGAAATTTTTTGCTGCTCTGCCTGATCAGTGGTATACCAGCCCTTGGAGGACATCTTCTTATAGATATCATCCTGCATGCACAAAGTATCATTTAACGCATTGTCAAATGCCTGGTGTACATTCATGGTAGGGGATTCAAGTGTTCCGTGCAGGTACAAATCACAGGCACCCTTTGTGGTATTGAGTAAGTTTTCCATTATACACTTATCGTCCATCGTGCGTCCTCCTTACACTAAGTTATAAAAGTTATCAAAAATTTGCTGGTGCTTTTGCTGTAACTGTTGTACACAGGCTTTTAACTCAGGATCCTGTAAATTCTGGGCAGCATCCTGGCACTGGGTTTTTAAGAATTTTTCATGTCCGAGAGCATCTTCAATATAATTTAATTCTTTTGGGCTCATGTCTCATCACCTCCAGTCATAGTATGGAGGTTTTTTTAGGATCCATGCATTTTCCGGATAATTTCCGGTTATTTTTTTAATAAAAAACCTCCTTCTGAACTGGCAGAAGGAGGTAAAAAATTAATTATCGTTAATTGATCTTTTTACATAGCTGGTATGAAGAAGGTGATGTGCCTTCTCGCTTCCAGGGGTGCCAAGGAATGTATTATAAAGTTCCTTGATAGCAGGGTTCTCATGGGATTTACGGATGGATAACGCTGCATCTGCATCGTAGAGAACTTTTGCACGCAGGGTGCGGATATCTGTGGTATTGCGTACGTATCCTGGCTGCTGAGGCTGACCGCCGCCGTTAACACAGCCGCCTGGACAACCCATGATTTCGATAAAGTGATAATCTGCTTCACCGGATTTAACCTTGTTTAAAAGCTCTCTTGCATTGCCAAGTCCAGAAGCTACAGCAACTTTTACGTCCATATCGCCAACGCGATAGGTAGCTTCCTTGATGCCTGCAGTTCCGCGTACATCACTGAATTCCAGCTTCTTTAATTCTTCCCCTGTTAAGGTTTCCACTGCAGTACGAAGGGCCGCTTCCATAACACCGCCGGTTGCGCCGAAGATTACACCTGCACCGGAATAGATTCCAAGAGGAGCATCAAACTCTTCGTCAGGAAGATTGTTAAAACGGATACCAGCTTGTTTGATCATTCTGGCTAATTCTCTGGTAGTTAAGGAATAGTCTACATCAGCAACACCGTTGGCGTCCTGATCATCTCTTCCGATTTCGAATTTCTTTGCTGTACAGGGCATGATGCTGACGGATACAATATCCTCAGGCTTTAAGCCCATCTTTTCTGCATAGTAGGATTTGGCAATAGCGCCGAACATCTGCTGCGGGGATTTACAGGAAGATAAATTCTCTGTCATATCCGGGAAGTAGTGCTCACAGTATTTTACCCAGCCTGGAGAACAGGAGGTAATCATAGGAAGAACACCACCGTTCTGAACGCGCTCAATGAATTCATGAGCCTCTTCCATAATGGTTAAGTCCGCACTGAAGTTGGTATCGAATACTTTATCAAAGCCCAGTCTTCTGAGAGCAGCAGCCATCTTGCCTTCTACATTGGTTCCGATCGGATAGTCAAATTCTTCTCCGAGAGCAGCGCGTACAGAAGGTGCTGTCTGAACGATTACATGCTTAGCAGGATCTGCAATGGCAGCAGCCACTTCATCAATGCTGGTTTTTTCGTAAAGGGCGCCTGTCGGGCAGACTGCGATACACTGTCCGCAGGAAACACAGCTGGTTTCTCCAAGTCCCATATCAAAAGCAGAACCGATAAAGGTAGCAAAACCACGCTCGTTTGGTCCGATTACACCGATTCCCTGTACTTTTTCGCATACAGCGGTACAGCGGCGGCAGAGAATACATTTGCTGTTGTCTCTGACCATATGAGCAGCACTCTCATCGATAACGGAAGCAGTCTTGTCTCCGTCGAAATAGTTATCTGCATCCACTCCCAGTTCCTTACATAAGGTCTGCAGCTCGCAGTTTCCGCTGCGGACACAGGATAAGCAGGAACGGTCATGGTTGGAAAGAATCAGCTGAAGTGTCTTCTTTCTGTATTCCCGAAGGCTTGGAGTGTTGGTTTTTACTTCCATACCCGGATTGATCGGGTAAACGCAGGAAGCGGCAAGTCTGCCTCCGTTGATCTCAACGGTACAGATACGGCAGGCTGCTATTTCATTGGTATCTTTTAAAAAGCATAAAGTCGGTATCTCAACATGGGCAAGTCTGGCAGCTTCCAGAATGGTGGAGCCTGCCGGAGCGGTTACGTCCATGCCATTGATTTTTATAGTAATATTCTCCATGATACAATCTCCCTCCATTATTTCTTATAGACAGCGCCGAATTTACATTTCTCCATACAAACGCCGCATTTGATACATTTTTCAGGATCAATGACATGCAGATTCTTTACAGAGCCAGTAATCGCGTTAGCCGGACAGTTTCTTGCGCAAAGCGTACAGCCTTTACACTTGTCAGCATCGATGTAGTAGGAAAGAAGTGCCTTACATACACCAGCCGGACATTTTTTCTCGTAAATATGGGCATTGTACTCATCACGGAAGTACTTTAATGTGGAAAGTACCGGGTTTGGAGCTGTCTGTCCAAGTCCGCATGCGGAGTTAGCCTTAACGTAATAGCACAGTTCTTCCAGACGATCTAAATCTTCCGGTTTTGCCTGTCCATTTGTGATTTTTTCAAGTATTTCAAGCATACGCTTTGTACCAATACGGCATGGGGTACACTTACCGCAGGATTCCTCAACTGTAAACTCTAAGAAGAATTTAGCGATATCAACCATACAGTCAGTTTCATCCATTACGATTAATCCGCCGGATCCCATCATGGAACCGATTGACAGAAGATTGTCGTAATCGATGGGGATATCATAATGTTCAGTAGGAATACATCCGCCGGATGGTCCGCCTGTCTGAGCAGCTTTAAATTTCTTTCCGTTAGGAATGCCGCCGCCGATCTCTTCAATAATTTCACGCAGTGTGGTACCCATAGGAACTTCTACCAGACCGGTGTTGTGGATTTTGCCGCCTAAAGCGAATACCTTAGTTCCCTTGGATTTCTCTGTACCCATGGAAGCAAACCATTCCGGGCCGTTTAAGATGATCTGAGGGATATTTGAATAGGTTTCAACATTGTTTAAGATGGTTGGTTTACCAAACAGACCTTTCTGAGCAGGGAATGGAGGTCTTGGTCTTGGCTCGCCGCGGTTTCCTTCGATGGATACCATCAGTGCCGTTTCCTCGCCGCATACGAATGCGCCTGCACCCAGACGGAGATCAATGTTAAAGGAAAATCCTGTTCCGAAGATATCATCACCTAAAAGTTCCATCTCTCTTGCCTGTGCAATGGCAATCTTAAGACGGTCAACAGCGATTGGGTACTCGGCACGAACGTAGATATAGCCCTGGGATGCGCCGATAGCGTAACCTGCTATGGTCATGGCTTCCAGCAATGCATGAGGATCTCCCTCTAATACGGAACGGTCCATGAATGCGCCTGGGTCACCTTCATCTGCGTTACAGCATACGTACTTCTGATCAGCATCATTCTGCTTTGCCAGTTTCCACTTCATACCAGTTGGGAAACCAGCGCCGCCGCGTCCTCTTAATCCGCTGTCTAAAAGAACCTGGATTACTTCATCAGGAGTCATTTCGGTAAGAACCTTACCAAGTGCCTGATATCCGCCGGTACCGATGTACTCTTCGATTTCCTCCGGATTAATAACACCGCAGTTTCTTAAAGCGATTCTGTGCTGTTTCTTGTAGAAATCGGTATCACTTAAGGCTTTGATTCCTGACGGAGTTACAGTCTCGTCGTAAAGAAGGCGTTCTACCGGACGTCCCTTTAATAAGTGTTCACTGACAATTTCCGGAATATCTTCTTCTTTTACCATTGCATAAAAAGTGGCATCCGGGTAAATAATCATAATGGGGCCGAGAGCACAAAGACCATGACAGCCGGTCTGTACAACTGATACTTCTTCAGAAAGCCCCTGTTTTCCTAATTCGTCTCTTAATTTAACCATAATCTGCTGGCTTCCGGAGGAAGTACATCCGGTGCCGCCGCAAACCAATACGTGTGAACGATACATCCTTAATCCTCCTTATTTAATATCAGCAGATGATAATGTGTAGTTTTGAACAACGTGTCCGCCCAGAAGATGTTCTTTGTAAACTTCCTCTGCCTTCTCCGCTGTCATCTTAATGTAAGTTACTTTTTCTTTACCTGGCTCTAAAACTTCAACGATCGGCTCATACTGGCATAAACCGATACAGCCTGTCTGTGTAACAGAAAAACGGTCTGTCATGTGGTTCTCCTGAACCAGATCTGACAATTTATTAAGAACAGGTCTTGCTCCGCTTGCAATTCCGCATGTGGCCATACCAACTAAAATACGGGTACGGGCATGGTCTTCTCCGCGCATGCTGACCTGACTCTGCATCTTCTCGCGAATTGCTTTTAATTCTTCAAGAGTCTTCATGTTTATCCTCCAATTCTGACGGGTCTAAATGACCGCGCCTCCATCAGTTTCCAATTTGTTTTCAAATAAATATTCCCTTATGTAAGCGGCTACCTCAGGCGAGTCAAATGGGATCTCACCAAGAATCTCCCGAAAGAGTCTTGTATCCAGCTCAAAGGACGCTTCGTTATAACGATAGATATAGAGAAAATCTGTATCCGGATGGCAGGTGATCAGTGTCTGAATCGTGCTGTTCATATCACCTAAGGGCATTCGGTCTATATGGGAGAGTCCGAAAACAGCAGTAGTCTTCGTACCGATACCCGGTTCCGATTCTATGGAGAAACTACCCCCGGTGGATTCCGCTGCATATTTAAAAAACGGAATACCAAGGCCGATCTTTCTGGTCGTACGGGTGGTAAAAAAAGGGTCTGTTACATGTTCCAGCTGTTCTTTTGTCATTCCGCAGCCGTCATCGCTAAGCTGAACGGTCAGTTTGTCTGTTAAAGTATTCACAGATACAAGAATGGTAATGAGGCTGGCACCTGCCCGTGTGGAGTTCTCTGCCACATCCAAAATATTTAAAGAAATCTCTGTCATCATAAGCGTATGTAATTATTCGTATTTGGCTAAAATACCTGGAACATCATCAGCTGTCAGTCTTCCGTAAACTTCTCCGTTCACCATCATGACAGGAGCCAGACCGCAGGCACCTACACAGCGGCAGGAATCTAAGGAAAACTTTCCATCCGGAGTGCATTCTCCGTTTGTTATGCCAAGTATATCCTCGATTTTATGGAAAATATCTCCGGAACCTTTTACGTAGCATGCGGTTCCAAGACAGACAGATACCTGATATTTGCCCTTTGGCTGAAGCGCAAACTGGGAATAAAAAGTGGCAACACCATAAATCTTCTCAAGGGGGATTCCCGCTTCATCAGAAATAATGGTCTGAACTTCAATTGGAAGATAACCATAAATCTCCTGAGCCTTCTGCATGATCGGCATCAGGGATCCTTTTGTATCTTTGAGCTGGGAAATCACTTCTTTCAAAGCAGCCTCCTGCTCTTTTGTCCCGTTAAACTGGACGCCTTGTTTTTTACAAGTCATTTGATAACCTCCTTCAATGTTGCTTATGCAATGTAACTGATATTTTATCATGTTATTGAGAAAAAATCTATAGTTTTAATCAAGATTCGACAAAAAAATAACGATGATTTCGTGGTAATTTTATACACCAGAGGTACTATTTATGATATAATTATCAATAATGTCATGAATTGTGCGAATAGAGTGAATGAATGGAGGAGAAGGACCATATGACAGTAGAAGACATCAGGAAAATACTGGGTGCAAAGGTGCTTGTGGGAGAGGAACATATGTCTGAGGAGGTGAGAAGTGTATGCGGCTCAGATATGATGAGTGATGTGCTTGCCTATTCTAAAGATCATTCTGTCCTGCTGACAGGGCTTTGCAATCCTCAGGTGGTCCGGACTGCTGAAATGTTAGATATCGTGTGTATCGTATTTGTACGAGGGAAAAAACCAGACGAAGCCATGCTTCAAATGGCAGCTGAAAGGGGAATTATACTTCTGTCCACCGGACATCGCATGTTTTCCGCCTGCGGAATGCTTTATGAGGCGGGACTTCACGGAGGTGCGATTTGATGATGGATGTGATTACGTTTCAGTATACCATCTCCCCTGATGATTTTACGAGAGCAGGGGAAGCAAGCAGCGATGTGAAGAGCAAATTAAAAAAAATGGGCGTCACACCGGAAGCTGTAAGAAAGGTTGCCATTGCTATGTATGAGGGGGAGATCAATATGGTCATTCATGCGAAAGGCGGAGAAATTACGGTACATATGACAACGGAGAGCATAGAAATGATTTTAGAGGATGTAGGCCCGGGGATTCCTGATATAGACCTTGCCATGCAGGCAGGATATTCCACTGCGCCGGACGCGGTGCGCTCGCTTGGGTTCGGGGCGGGAATGGGACTGCCTAATATGAAAAAGTATTCCGATGAGATGGAGATACATACGGTAATTGGAGAAGGTACTACCATACGTATGGTGGTGAATCTGTAACCGCAAAATACGATGAATACAAAAAGGGGTGAGCCATTGGATAAATTTTATCATTCAGTAAGGCTTGACGAGGATCTGTGCATGGGCTGCATTAACTGCATTAAGCGCTGTCCGACTCAGGCGATCAGAGTCAGAAATAAAAAGGCGCAGATTAACAGCAAATTCTGTATTGACTGCGGGGAATGCATCCGTGTGTGTCCTCATCACGCCAAACATGCCATTTACGATACCCTGGAGGATTTAAAGCAGTTTGAATATACGGTAGCCCTCCCGGCCCCTTCCCTGTACAGCCAGTTCAATAACTTAGATGACGTGAACATTGTGCTGAATGCTCTTTTGCTCATGGGTTTTGATGATGTTTTTGAAGTAAGTGCAGCAGCGGAGCTGGTCAGTGAGGCAACCAGAGAGTACTTAAGCAAAAATTCGGATAAGCTTCCGCTTATCAGCACGGCCTGCCCTTCCGTAGTGCGGCTTATCAGGGTAAGGTTTCCCAATCTGATTCCTAATCTTCTGCCCCTCAATCCGCCGGTAGAGGTAGCGGCCATACTTGCTTTAAAAAGGGCCATGGAATTAACGGGGCTGCCCAGGGAAAAGATTGGTATCATTTTTATTTCCCCCTGTCCCTCAAAGGTGACTTATGCAAGATCTCCGCTGGGAACGGAACACAGTGAAATCGACAGGGTCCTGGCTATTAAAGATGTTTATCCAAGGCTTCTTTCCTGTATGAAAGCGGTGGGAGAGGAACCTCCGGAGATTGGAACTTCCGGTAAAATCGGCGTCAGCTGGGGAAGAAGCGGAGGAGAGGCAAGCGGTCTGTTTACAGAGGATTACTTAGCTGCGGATGGAATTGAAAATGTCATACGGGTCCTTGAGGATATGGAAGACCAGAAATTTACGAACTTAAAATTTGTGGAGTTAAATGCCTGCAACGGCGGCTGTGTGGGGGGCGTTTTAACCGTAGAAAATCCCTATGTGGCAGAAGTAAAATTAAAACGTCTGAGAAAATATATGCCTGTAGCCAGAAGCCATATGGAATCAGGAGGTGAGAAGCTTGTGAAATGGACCAGCATGGTCCAGTATGAACCGGTATTTCACTTAGGAGATACCATGATGGAGAGCTTTGCAAGGCTTAATCAGGTCGAGCGGCTTCTGAAGAAATTTCCGGGACTGGACTGCGGCTCCTGCGGGGCACCCACCTGTAAAGCTCTGGCTGAGGATATCGTCAGGGGAGAAGCCGCGGAATCGGACTGTATCTATTTTCTCAGGGACAATGTTCACAAGCTGACCAAGGAGGTTGCCAGACTGGCGGCTGATATTGAAGAAGGAGAGGGAGACAGCTACAGTAAGTTTCGGGCCATGACTTCATATATAGTAAGGATTTCTGATGAAATGAACCAGCTTGACAGGAAAGAGGGGAGAAATCAAAATGACGATAAAGGAACTGATTGATACGGGAGAATTTGAGACAATCCATGTGGGAGAACGAACGGACAGACGTATCACAAAGCCATTTTGCTGTGATTTATTAAGTATTGCCATGGGCAAAGCGCCTGAGGGCTGTGCCTGGGTGACTGTTATGGGAAACATGAATACTCTTGCGGTTGCTTCACTGACAGACGCGGCCTGCGTGATTCTGGCAGAGGGGGTGATACCTGATGATGCAGCAAAGCAAAAGGCAAAGGAACAGAATATTACTGTGTTAAAGACCGGGCTTCCCATTTTTGAGGCAGCTCTGCTGATAGAAAAAAGGCTTTCCAATGAAGATGCTTCAGTATGATTTCCATATTCATTCCTGCTTATCCCCCTGCGGCGATGACGATATGACGCCTGGTAACATTGTTGGGATGGCTGCGCTGAAAGGGCTTGATGTGATTGCAGTAACAGATCACAATTCTTGTAAGAACTGTCCTGCAGTTCTTCATTTTGCAAATGAGTTTGGAATTCTTGCAATTCCCGGAATGGAGATCTGTACGTCGGAGGAGGTACATGCGGTCTGCCTCTTTCCGGAACTTTCAAAGGCTATGGAATTTGATGCATACGTGGAAAAGAAACTGATTCCCTTTCCCAATAAGGTGGAGATCTTCGGAAATCAATTGATATATAATAAGGATGATGAACAGGACGGAACAGTGGACAATCTTTTAATTAATTCTACGGAGATATCATTTGACGGTCTTTTCGAACTGGTCAGATCCTATGGAGGTGTCATGTTCCCTGCCCATTTGGACAAAAACGCCAACAGTCTTTTGTCGAACCTGGGTTTTGTACCTCCGGACAGCCGATTTACTGCGGCGGAAGTAAGGGACAGGAACCGGCTGCCGGAACTGGTAAAAAAAAACCCCTATCTTGAGAACTGCCTGATCCTGACGAATTCTGATGCACATCAGCTGGGAGATATCAAAGAACAGGGACTGACCATGCAGGCAATAGAAAAAAGTGCGGAAGGTATCATTGCTGCCCTTTTAAAAGGAAGATCGGTGAATTAATTATTCGTATTTCTGGCATAATTAGCATTATCATGTTAATCAGATGTTAGACCATTAACAAGGAGGCATTATGAAATACAAGAATTTATTCACACCGATTCAAATAGGTTCCGTCACCATAAAGAACCGGTTTGCGCTGGCGCCAATGGGACCTCTTGGACTGGCCGATGCAGATGGCGGGTTTAACCAGAGAGGTATTGATTACTATACGGAACGGGCAAAGGGAGGCACAGGACTGATTATTACAGGTGTCACCTTTTCTGACTGTAAGGTGGAAACCACAAGTATGCCAAACTGCCCAAACTCCACTTATAATGCAGTACATTTTGTAAGAACCAGCAAAGAAATGACAGAGCGTGTCCATGCGTATGGAAGTAAAATTTTTCTTATGATGTCTGCCGGATTCGGACGTGTAACCATTCCCACCAATTTAGGAGAATTTCCGCCAGTGGCACCGTCTGAAATTCCTCACCGCTGGCTGGACAAGATGTGCAGACCCCTCACAAAGGAAGAGATCAGAAGCATTGTTAAATCCTTCGGTGATGGGGCCCATAATGCAAAACGGGGAGGTTTTGACGGAATTGAGGTTCATGCAGTTCATGAAGGATATTTACTGGATCAGTTTGCGATTACCATGTTTAATCAACGAACGGACGAATACGGCGGTTCATTGGAAAACCGTCTGCGCTTTGCCAAAGAGGTGGTGGAAGAGATTAAATCCCGATGCGGAGATGATTTCCCTGTTTCCCTGCGTTTCAGCTTAAAGAGCATGATAAAGGACTGGAGAGACGGCGCTCTTCCTGGAGAGGATTTTGACGAGAAGGGCAGAGATATTGAGGAAGGTCTTAAAGCAGCAAAGCTCTTGGTCCAGTACGGCTATGATGCTCTGGACACAGATGTGGGAACCTATGATGCATGGTGGTGGAACCACCCCCCGATGTATCAGGAAAAGGGACTTTACAGGAAATACTGCAAGATGGTGAAGGAAGTGGTGGACGTACCGGTTCTTTGTGCCGGACGCATGGACAACCCGGTTATGGCATCGGAATCCGTAAAACTTGGTGAGTGTGATATCATTAATTTAGGGCGTCCTCTTTTAGCAGATCCGGATTATGTCAATAAGTTACGAAGCGGCAGAGGAGAAGAAATCCGCCCCTGTATTTCCTGCCAGGAAGGCTGCATGGGACGGATTCAGGAATATTCTATGATTAACTGTGCAGTAAATCCCCGGGCTGCAAGGGAACGCTACACAGCTTATGAGCCGATTACTGCTCCTAAAAAGGTGATGATTATAGGCGGAGGCGTGGCTGGATGTGAAGCTGCCAGAGTTCTTGCTATAAGAGGACATAAACCGGAGGTTTTTGAGAAGGGGAACCGTCTGGGAGGCAATTTAATACCTGGCGGAGCACCTGACTTTAAAGAGGATGATATTGCTCTTGCCGGCTGGTATGAGACGCAGATGAAAAAGCTGAATGTACCGGTTTATATGAATACGGAAGTGACAAAAGAGGAGGTTTTATCCGGTGGATATGATACTGTGATTGTTGCTACGGGATCCAAACCAAAGATATTTTCTCTGGGTGAAGATGAACATGTATATACGGCTGTGGATGTGCTTTTAAAGAAAAAGGACTGTGGCGGGACGACAGCTGTAATCGGAGGCGGACTGGTTGGCTGTGAACTGGCACTGTGGCTGGCAGAGCAGGGCAAAAAGGTCACCCTCATAGAAGCACTGGATAAGCTGCTGGCAGTTAACGGACCTCTCTGCCATGCCAATAAGGATATGCTTGAGAGGCTGGTTCCATATAAGGGAGTCGATGTTCTTACAGGAGCCTGCGTAACCGGATATGAAGATGGAACCCTGACGGCCTCAGTGGGAGAGGAACAAAAGAAAATCCCCTGTGACAGTGTAATTCTGGCAGTTGGATATAAGGAAGAGGACAGTCTTTATAAAGAACTGGAATTTGATGTGCCGGAAATCTATCTTCTGGGAGACGCAAAGAAAGTCTCTAATATCATGTATGCCATCTGGGATGCATTTGAGGTTGCAAATCATATATAAATAGTATGAAAACTCTGAAGTACAGTAAATTGTGCTTCAGGGTTTTTATATTTTACTTTCCATTTTAATCCATTTCCTGTATAGTAGTGGTTAGTAACAGGGAAAGGAATGATGTTTCATGAAGAAATTTTTACAACTGGGTATGGGTGTAATAGTCCTTGCCCTTATCATAGCCTTTATACCGGCTTCGCCTTTTCCGTCTATGGCATATGAGACGGCGGCAGCTGCCCAGGAAACAGCAGCAGAAGTACGGGGGAGGTGGATAGATGAAAACCTGGGGCCAGGAGTGGCCAGATGGGTGGATGAATACGGGAATGTCTCTTCACAGCCTGGAAAGCAGGAAGAGATTCAGACAGAGAAAGCTACACAGTCACAGGCGGAAGCAGTAAGTCAAACTACAGCAGATACGAGTCAGCAGGAGACAGCGGACAACGACGGACAGCCGGCAGGAAGAGTGATTGATCCTTCCAGACCCATGGTGGCCCTTACCTTTGATGACGGTCCTTACGCTCCCGTAGGGAATCAGATTATGGACAGCCTGGCACAGTACGGCGGTAAAGCAACCTTTTTCGTGGTGGGAAACCGGGCGGCATATTATCCTGATGAGTTGAAACGTATGGCGGCAGAGGGGCATGAGATTGGGAATCATACATATGAACATAAGTATTTAAACAAATTAGGCCCGCAGCAGATTCAAAGCCAGATCAACCGCTGCAATGATGCGGTACAGGCTGTCTGCGGAGTTCGTCCGGTGCTGGTCAGACTGCCGGGAGGGAATAAGAACAGCACAGTTCTTCAGAATGTCCACGCTCCCATGATTATGTGGAGCATTGATACTCTGGACTGGAAGACAAGGAATACGGCGAAAACCATTCAGACAGTAATGAGCCGTGTACGGGATGGGGATATTGTGCTGATGCATGAACTTTATCCACAAAGCGGAGCTGCTGCGATTGAGATTATCCGAAGATTATCCGAGGAAGGATATCAGCTGGTTACAGTCAGCGAGCTTGCCAGCTATCGGGGCGGAGTGGTTCCAGGCGGGGTTTATTCCCAGTTTTATCGTTAAGAAGAGGGTGGAAAAAAGTGCTCTGATAGTAAGAATGGGAATGGGTCTTACTATCAGGGTGTTTTTTGTTATAATGAGAAGGAATAGGTGAAGCCATTGATGTTAAAAATGAAAGATATTATTGAAAAATTAGATAATGATATTATTTTAAAGTCAGTTTTATGTGAAGAAAATCAGAAGATACGGGGCGTAAAACTCTTAGTGGACCGTATTGCTGTATTTGATTCTAATATACTCTATATTGGCAGGAATGAATCGTTGCGTCATGTTACCAGCGGGCATTTTCCTATGAATGTTCTGATTCTTGAAAATTCATCCTTTCCTGATGGTTCTGACATTGTAAATCAGAGCTGTCATACCAATTTCGTTTATATAAAACCTGACATAACGACAGAAGAACTTTTAAATTATGTTACCGATATACTTGTTGACCAGTATTCGTTAATAGAGCGGCCTGCAGCACTGTTTCATACCATAATTCAGGGACGGGGGCTGCCTTATATTATAGATATAGCCAGTGAATTATTAGGAAATCCCGTTATGCTGGGAGATAATAATCACCGTTTATTAGCGGCATCCGATTTTAAGGAGGTAGATGATCTTCCCTGGATGGAATATCGGAATATGGGATTTACAACTTATGAATATACCCAGAAGTATAATTTTAAGCAGTGGATTGAGAAAACAGTGCAAAGCAGAAAAGCGGTCATTGGAAGTCTTGGAGATGGTTACAAGTATAAAAGGATCTTTTGCGTAATACGGCTGGAACAGCGTATTATAGGGCATCTGGCGGTCCTTGAATATAACCGGTCCTTCACGGATAAGGATTTGGAAATAACTGAATTTATCTGTGATGTCATCGCGGATGAGATGAAAAACAGTCAGACTTCAGGTTATAAATATAACTGGCTGGCCAACCGTTTTATCTCAGATTTAATACAGGGGACTCTTACAGAGCCAGAATTAATCACAGACAGGGCAAAGCGGCTGAAATGGAAATTACCGGATAGAAAGTATCTGATTGTTATTCAATATAATCATTACTCAGAAACGTTTGGTTTGATTTCTTTTATAAGAGAATCAAAGCTTTTCAAAAATTCCGACGGGGAATTAACGTTTCATGACAATAATTTAATATTCATTACAGGCTGTAAACAATCTCAATATATAACAAACCAGGATATTGAGCCTTTATCCCATTATCTGAAGCAAATGCATATGATTGCAGGTGTCAGTCAGTGCTTTGATAAAACAATGGAGATTCCAGTGGCTTATCAGCAGTCCCTGGCAGCAATCCGGCTTGGGAAAAGAGACGATTCTGCGCTGCCGGTATATCGTTATGAAGATTATGGGATTTATGATATGTTAGACCAGATAAAAGAACAAAAGAATCTGATCCGTTATTGTCATCCGGATATATTAAGATTAAAAGAATATGACAGGAATCATAAAACAGATTATTTAAGAAGTCTTTATACATATATTGTAAATATGGGGAATTTAGCCGCTTCCGCAGATGAACTGTATATTCACAGAAATACTATGAATTACCGCTTAACAAAGATACAGGAACTGTTATCCGTGGATATTTACAACAGGGACTGTTATATGACACTCTATTTTTCTTATAAGATATTAGAATACATCAGCCGGTGAGATAATTTCTCATTTGTGCAGTTATGTCATTGCTGACTGCCTTTTTCTAAATAAATGCACGATGAATAAAAGCACGTAAATATGTTACGATAATTATATTCATATTTAACAATTACTTAAAACGGAGGCGGCAAATGAATTACGATATTTTAAACACACCATTTTCTATCGGAAATATGACGGTAAAGAACCGAATCGCTATGGCACCAATGGGATTAAACTCAGGTCATATTGACGGAACAATTGCTGATGATGAAATTGACTATTTTGAGGAGCGGGCAAAAGGAGGAACAGGACTTATTATAATGGGCTGCCAGTTTTTAACGAAGGAACTGGCCCAGGGATCAATGGAAGGTTATCTGGACAATACTTACGTGATCCCTCAATTAACCACATTAGTGGAAGCAGTTCACCGCTATGGAACGAAAATTTGTGCACAGCTCAGCTGCGGTACTGGAAAAAATGCATTTCCAAACATGTTAAATGGAAAGGCGCCTGTATCATCTTCAGCAATTCCTTCCATGTTTGATCCAAATTTACTTTGTCGTGAACTAACCATTGATGAAATTAAGACGATTATGAAACAATTTGCCTTCTCCGCAAAAGTGCTCAGGGATGCAGGATTTGATGCGATTGAAATTCATGGACATGCCGGATATCTCATCGACCAGTTCATGTCTGAAATCTGGAATAAGAGAAAAGATGAGTATGGTGGTACTCCCCAAAACCGTATGCGTTTTGCTGTAGAAATCGTACAGTCCATACGGGAAGCGGTGGGACCCGATATGCCGATTCTGTTTAGAATGGCAGTAAAGCATAATTTTGAAGGCGGCCGTACCTTTGAAGAAACCATCCCTCTGATGCAGGAACTGGAAAAGGCAGGGGTTGACGCATTGGATGTTGACAGCGGCAGCTATGAAAATATAGATTATATTTTTCCTCCTGCTTATTTGGGAGACGCCTGTATGGCTGATGTTTGCGAGGTTGCACGTAAGGCAGTACGAATTCCCCTGCTGAATGCCGGCAATCATACTCCTGAAACAGCGGTTCAGTTAATCGAAAGCGGGTATGCTGATTTTGTATTAATGGGAAGACCATTAATCGCCGAACCGGAGATGGCAAACAAAATTTTAAGTAACCGCCGCGATGAGATCAGGCCCTGCATTCGCTGCAACGATGACTGTATTGGAAGAATTCTGACCAGACTGACAAAAATCAGCTGCTCGGTCAATCCGGCCACTGGATTTGAAAAGCGATTCAAACTTCAGAAGTCTGAAAAACCGCAGCATGTAGTCGTAATTGGAGGCGGACCTGGCGGAATGGAAGCAGCCAGAACTGCTGCACTCATGGGACACACGGTTGACTTGTATGAAAAGGAAAGTGATCTGGGCGGTCAATTGCGCAGCGCGGCAACTCCTCCTTTTAAGAGTCAGCTGCGAGAATTGATTACCTGGTATAAACGCCAATTGGAATTAGCAGGTGTATCAGTACATGTTAATGCTGAAATAGAAGAAGAAAGTCCGGTTCTTGAAAATGCTGATGCGATTATTATCGCTGCAGGAGCAGTTCCCTTAGTTCCGCCGATTAAAGGGATTGAGAATACGATTAATGTGCTGGAGGCACATCTTGATAAAAGCAAGCTGAAAGGAGATAAGATCGTCTATTGCGGCGGCGGTTTATCTGCCTGTGACAGTGCTTTGGAAACAGCTATGAAAGGAAAAAAGGTTGCAGTCATAGAAATGCTTGATGAAGTAGCGGCGGGAGATCATATGATAAATAAAGCCGCTTTAATACCAATGCTTTTAGAGAATAACGTGGAACTTTATACAGGACACAAGGTGCTTGAAATCACGGCAGAAGGTGTTAAAGCAATGCAAAAGGATGGGAAAGAAGTTTTTATTGAAGGAAATACAATCGTCGCGTCCTTTGGAATGAAGCCGAACAATAAGAATGCTAAAGCTATTGATGCAAAATACCATAATAAGGTGTGTCTGATTGGTGACTGTACGGTAGTCGGCAAGGTCGGCGGTGCTGTGAGAAGCGGTATGTATGCTGCTATGTCTTTGCGGTAAAGCGTTGGAGACAGAATAATAGAAAAATCAGGTTGGGAATCCACACACGAGGATTTCTAACCTGATTTTTTTATTAAAGCAGCTATTTTATTATTTATTTTTCATCACAAACCTGAAAAATATAGAACTTTAAATAGTAGGAGTTTTCATCTCCGCTCCAGAGAATCGGATGGTCTGCAGACTGGGTGCGGTATTCCACCTGACGCAGGCGCTTATGGGCGCTTACAGCCGCTTCCCGTATGGTTTTCGTAAATAGTTCGGGAGTCATGAAATGGGAGCAGGAGCAGGTTGCTAAATAACCGCCGTCCTTAACGAGCTTTAATCCCCGGATATTAATCTCCCTGTAACCCTTCACTGCGTTTTTAACGGAGTTTCTGGATTTAGTGAATGCAGGGGGATCCAGGATGACTACATCGAATTTTTCTCCGTTTTTCTCTAACTCAGGAAGGAGTTCAAAGACATCAGCGCATTGGAAGGAAACCCGGTCTGAAAGACCGTTTAACTCAGCATTTTCCCTTGCCTGGGCAACGCCAAGCTCAGAGGCATCAACGCCAATCACTTCTCTTGCACCCGCAATTCCTGCGTTTAAGGCGAAAGAACCGGTGTGGGTGAAGCAGTCCAGGACCCGTTTCTCCCTGCATAGGCGTTTTATGGCAAGACGGTTGTATTTCTGATCCAGAAAGAAACCGGTTTTCTGACCATCTTCTACATCTACCATATATTTGACATCATTTTCCGTAATCTCCACCTTGGTGTCAAAGGATTCGCCGATGAATCCCTTAAAACGTTCCATTCCCTCCTGAAGACGGACCTTTGCATCGCTTCGCTCATAGATTCCCCGGATATGGATTCCCTCTTCTGCCAGTATGGATTTCAGCTTTTCTAAAATCAGGGGCTTCATTCGGTCGATTCCAAGAGCCAGGGATTCCACTACAAGAATATCGGAAAACTTGTCCACAACGATTCCCGGAAGAAAATCTGCTTCTCCGAAGATGATACGGCAGCTGCTGGTGTCTACGGTAGTCTTACGGTATTCCCATGCGTTACGAACCCGCATTTCAATAAACTCCTCATTGATTTCCACGTCTTTTTTTCGTGTCAGCATGCGGACTGTAATTTTAGAATTGGTGTTTATAAATCCTCGGCCCATACAGTAGCCATCAAAATCCTGGACTGTGATGATATCTCCGTTTATAAAATCTCCTGTAATTGCATCTATTTCGTTATCGTAAATCCACATTCCGCCGGCTTTTAAGGAACGGCCTTCTCCCTTTTTAATTCTAACGACAGCTGTTTCCATAGTCAGATACTCCTTTGTTTTATAATTGATGCTGCTTTAGCGCAGTCAGCAGCTGATATAAGGGTTTAAATAAAATAAGTGAAACAATGAAGTTCCCCATACCGTGAAGAATATCATATGGTATGCCTGCAGTCCACCAGACAAAGGCTGCAGATAAGCCTCCGGTGAGAACTGCGGGCAGAGAGGAAAACAATCCAAACAGCATACCAAAGCTTCCAGCCAGCAGCGCAGCTGAGACAGGAGAAGGGCAGTGCTTTTTGTAAAGCAGAAAAACGGAGGCGGGGATCAGTGCCCATACATATAAGTAGGAAAACCACCACATACCAATCCCCCAGAACAGTCCTTCCAACAGAACAAACACGTACAGGATGATCCATACGTGTCTGCCAAATACCAGAGTGTATAAAATTAAAAATAAAGAGACCAGCTCCACATTTGGGAGCCAGGATAAGCTGACCTGACTGATAAACAAAATTGCACATAAAAACGCATCAATTACCAGCCTTTTTGTGGTCATGGGGCGATGGGAAGTCATGAAGATCCGCCTTTACCGCCTGTAGGGGTGTATTGGAAGGTGTAGTGTTCCCCATCCTTAATTGCCTGCTGGCTTACGCCGTAGCTGCATGGTTCGTCGTCGCAAAGAACAGCCCAGTACGCACCGTCTGTTTTATAATCTGCCTGTCTGCCGTTAATGCTGGTCACCATTAAGCCCAGTTCTTCTGTTGTATTTCCTTCAATTGTCAGATTCGGTATTGTTTTCAGAGCGTCTAATAAGTACCGCGCTTCTGTTGTTAATTGGTAGTGGTCCGTCCCTCCGTCTTCATATACCACATCTACGGTGATATTCTTCGTTCCAACCATGGGGACAGGTCTTGTCAGAGTATAGATGATTAACAGCAGTGTCAGGACTGCTATCGCTGCACAGCCTCCCAAAAAGGGAGAGAGCCTTTTGAATCGATTCATGTTATGCTGACTTCCTTTTTCATTATTCCAATAGCACAGATTAGTATAGCATGGATGGGAGGACTGCCGCAAGATAAGAATTTCCATCTTTTCTTAAAAACTCCAATGATGTAT
>NZ_JAWONS010000284.1:0-284 GCF_033342255.1 Clostridium boliviensis | reverse complement strand
GGAATACAGATCGCCGAGGCGATCGCCCCCATGATGAAGGGTTGGCCTTCCACGATCATCGCCGCTCCGAACAAAAAGGCCACCTTGTTGACCGGCCCTCCCATATCAAAGGCGATCATGGCCCCCAAAATCATCGCCAACGCCACTTGTCCCGCCCCCTGCATGTCGTGCAGCCATTGGGTCAAGCCCTCCATCATCCCGGAAATGGGGGCCCCGAGCACGAAGATAAACAGAAGCGCAGTCAACAGCGAGGTGATCAGCGGAATCACCAATATGGGCATGAT
>NZ_JAWONS010000283.1:0-384 GCF_033342255.1 Clostridium boliviensis | reverse complement strand
ATTTGCGTGCACGGGGATGAGCCCCAAGCCCTGGCCTTTGCCCGTCGCCTCAGGGAAGCGCTGCAGGACGAAGGCGTCGAAATCCGGAGCGTCGGAGCCTGGCTGGAGAGGTCCTGATGGCGATGGACGGTAGGATGACGGGGGTGGACATCCGCGGCGTTGTCGGGTCCGTCGGGTGTTTCCCGCCGGTCTCCGATCCAACAATTCCTCATCCTGGACTCTGATCGCATGAAAGGATATGAACGAAGACGATGAGACCAGCGTTGGAAGTATTGCAACCGGGACTGTTGACCACGGTACAGGATCTAGGCCGGGTCGGCTTCCAGCATACCGGCATGGTGGCGGCAGGAGCGATGGATGCCTTCTCCCTGCAGGTGGCCAATT
>NZ_JAWONS010000282.1:0-723 GCF_033342255.1 Clostridium boliviensis | reverse complement strand
GTTTTTTCGCTTCTTCCCTCCAATCGAAGATCCTCCAGAAAGTCGGAAATAGTGGGGTGCAAGGGCCCGGCCTCCTCTTCAAATCATTCTGCGATGAAAATTTCGGTGGATAATCCGCCTGAAAAAGGGTGTTCTGCGATGAGATTCACCCTTATTCTATCGCAGAATGGTCTATTCTGCGATGGATATATAGCGCATTAAGAGGGGACCTCCGAACGAAAAAACGCTCCAGAAGGCCGTTTTTCGGCCAAAAAAAAACAGGGGTTTCCCCGGATCTTTTAATCCAACGCACGATCAAATGCGTGCACACGCTTTTCCAAGTTTTTACCTCTTCTCAGCTGAAAGAACCACTTCTACTTCTGAAAGAACCACGTCCATGGGGACGAGTATGATACTATAGTATCAATTTTGTTGTCAAGACCCTTTTTGATTTTTTCTTTGACTAATGGTAAAATAAACGCGAAGGTATTTTGAACGGGACCGGTTTCGGTCTTTCCGTTCTTTGGCATCAACACATACTGTGTTGATGGTTCGTTTTGAGGGCTCCGCCTTTTGTGGCGGAGTTTCCCTCTTTTACGAGGAGAAAAAAAGGGAATGTGGCGGCCGCCGCATCCTTATCGGGGGAGGGGGCGGGATTCGAACCTGCGAAGGCCCTCCCACGGTCAATCCTCGATAAGCCAGCATTCTTCTGGTAGTTCGGAGGCCATAAGGAAGCTCAGGAAG
>NZ_JAWONS010000281.1:0-324 GCF_033342255.1 Clostridium boliviensis | reverse complement strand
AAATGGGTCACGCTCCCTTTTCCGCTGTGGCTGGCGGTGTGGTTTGCCGGCGGCATCGTCTCCCCCTTGTTCCACGTCCCCTATGTCACGCTGCTGCAATCGGAGTCTCCCCGGGCGATGGTGGGACGGGTGGTTGCGGTGGCCAATGCGGTGCAAAACGCAACCATGCTGTTTTCCCCGATGCTGGGAGCCGCCCTCGCCGGGTGGATCGGGGTCGGAAGCGTCTTTCTCCTGGCGGGAATCGTTTATGGACTGTTCGCCTTCTTCTGCCTGTGGTGCGTCCGAAGGGTTCTCCTCGGATCGGAGCGGCCTCTTCCGAAAAAG
>NZ_JAWONS010000280.1:0-238518 GCF_033342255.1 Clostridium boliviensis | reverse complement strand
TAGAAAGGTACACCTTTGTGACAGAAAATATATGAAAATACATGCAAATATGGTTATATTTATCAAATATTAGAACGATGTAACCGTACTGAGTAACAACGAAAGGGGGCCGGTTGAATTCCGGTACAAAAATATGGAAAGGGTATCAATGAAAAGGGCAATAGGCAATTCTTATCAGTGTCAGAAATATCTCAGGAAATGGAGCTGATCAGCCAGTTTAAGCTGAAACCAAGTGCCAACTCATGATTGAAGGTGTATTAAATGACGGAAAAAGATGCTTATGTTCTTCTTGATCAGATTCGGAGTATTATTTTAAATAAACCGGCCGTGGGAGAACTGGAGGGAGAAGCGCCAGTATTTAAGGAGCTTCAGGAGACGGTTTCTTATCTTTCCAGATGTATGATGGAAATGAACCGGTTTATAAAGGATCTGGCAGAAGAAAAAGAGATTGAGTCTTTGTCTGAACAGGATAATTTTCTGGCAGAGAGACTGAATCAGCTGGAAGTAAGAGAACGGAAACTGAGAGAGCAGGCAGTTAGAAATAAAGGCTTCAGTTCTTTGCTTTTGGCTATTATTAACAGTTTAAAGGACTGGGTTGTTGTAACAGAGGAAAAGACTGGTGAAATCCTTTTTACTAACAATCTTTTTAAAAAGCGGTTTTATAATCAGCAAACCGGGCAGTTTTACTGTGAAGATGGGTGCGGACTGATGGACCGCCTGCAGTCACCAAATGAAATAAAACACAAATATAAATTCGAGTATCAATGCAGCAAACAGAAATTTTTTCAGGTGGTATCACATCCGCTGCAGTGGGAAAACACGAAAGCGGTTATTCATCTTATTACGGATGTGACATTTCAAAAAGAAACGGAGGCATATTTGGAAGTAATGGCATATAAAGATGAACTGACTGGACTGAATAACCGGAGATGCTGTATCAGCACCATTGATGATTATATTAAGGATGAATGTTCATTTGCATTGTGTATGATTGACCTGGATGGATTAAAGACAATTAATGATCAGTTTGGTCATTTAAACGGAGATAAATATTTAAAATGCGTATCACAGGAATTAAAGAAAACCATAGGAGAGGGAGATTTCATCTGCCGCTTTGGAGGGGATGAATTTGTGGCTCTCTACCGGGGGGTATCGGAAAGCGAGGTTGGAAAACAGATGGCTGCGGTGAACAGGAATCTTTCAAATATCTCAGCCGATTTTCCCATGTCTGTCAGCTTCGGAATTATCTGCATAAAAAAAGAGATGAATCTGCTGCCGGAGACGGCCTTAAAAATAGCGGATGATAAAATGTACCGGTTAAAAAGGATTCGAAAGCAGAAAAAATTCCAGTCTTAAGAAAGCCAGAACAGCCAGTGTATCTTTTCTTGTGTTTTTTGTCATTTTACATTATAATGATAGGCAGGTAAAATGAAATGGGAGCAAGAAAAGAATGAGATTTATTGGAAGCAAGACACTGCTGCTGGATCAGATTAAGAGTGTAATTGATGAGAAAGCACCGGAAGCGAAAAGCTTTTGTGATATATTTTCTGGAACCGCTGCGGTTGCCAGATATTTTAAACAGTGGTACCAGGTCTGTTCCAATGACCTGCTGTACTTTTCTTATGTGCTTCAGCGGGCAACCGTTGAAAACGACCAGATGCCGGAATTTAAGCGCCTTAAGGCAGAGACTGGAATAGATGATCCTTTGGATTACTTTAATGGCACACAGAAAAATGATCTGGAAGTACTGCCTGTAAAGCGGCGTTTTTTTCAGAATACATATGCGCCATCCGGTGACCGTATGTATTTAAATGATGATAATGCCCTGCGTATTGATTTTGCGCGCTGTACCGTTGAGGACTGGAAGGCTGCGGGGCTTTTAAGTGAGGACGAGTATTTCTATCTGGTGGCATGTATTGTAGAGGGCATCCCCTTCGTATCCAACACTTCGGGAACATACGGCGCCTTTCATAAGTCATGGGAGAGAAGAAGCTATAAGCATTATGAGCTTTACCGCCTGCCGGTTATCCATAACGGGAAAGAGAACCGGTGTTACAATGAGAATGGATCGGATTTATTAAAGCGGCTGGAGGGCGATATCCTGTATATTGATCCGCCCTACAATTCCAGACAGTATTTTTCCAATTACCACGTGCTGGAGACTGCTGCCAGATATGATTACCCCGAAGTCCGGGGGGTTACAGGGCAGAGACCGGAGGAAGAAGGTCAGAAATCCGAGTTTTGTATGAAAAACAAGGCAGTTCCTGCCTTTGAGGAACTGCTTTTTCATGCCAGATTCCGTCATATTATACTGAGTTACAGTACAGATGGACTGATGTCAATGGAAGAGATAGAAGCGGTTATGAAGAAATATGGAAAGCCGGAGACTTATCAGGTATATGAGATTCCTTACCGCAGATACAAGAGCCGGAAGGTTAAGGAAACAGAACGTTTAAAAGAGCTTCTGGTATACATAGAAAAGCAGGTGCCGCCATGTACATAAAAAGTCCTCTTAACTATACAGGAGGAAAGTTTAAGATTCTGGAACCCGTTTTTCAGGCTTTTCCAGCGGACATCCGGACATTTGTGGATGTGTTTGCGGGAGGGTTTAATATAGGGATTAATGCAGAGGCTGAGACGATTATCTGCAATGATCAGATTAATTATCTGATTGAGATGTTTCAGATGTTTCAGGCCACTGATATCCGTGAACTGCTGGAGCGCATCAGAGACATTATCAGTACCTATCAGCTGACCCAGCAGAATAAAGACGGGTATTATGCACTTCGGTCTGATTATAACCAAACCCATGATTTAACAAAGCTCTTTGTTCTGACCTGTTATGCGTTCAATCACCAGATCCGGTTTAATAACAGCCATGAATTTAATTCTCCCTTTGGGAGAAACCGAAGTTCCTTTAACAGCAATATTGAGAGGAATCTGACCCGGTTTTGTCAGGCGCTTCAGAAAAAGAATATTCAGTTTACCAACAAGGATTTTACGGAACTGGATTATTCGAAGCTTGGACCGGAAGACTTGGTGTACTGCGATCCTCCCTATCTCATTTCCACCGGGAATTATAATGATGGTAACCGGGGATTTAAGGACTGGAAGGATAAGGAAGAGCGGGAACTGTTAGACCTGCTTGACAGACTGAATCACAATGGAATCCGTTTTGCTCTGTCCAATGTATTTTATCATAAGGGACTGTCCAATGAACTGCTGATTGAATGGAGCCGGAAGTACCGGATCCATTATATTGATAAGACCTATTCTAACTGTAATTATCAGTTTAAAGAACGGGATGCCGTTACGGTTGAAGTGCTTATAACTAACTATTAAAAAAGCGGAAGCTCTGATTATTCGATTCAGAGGATCCGCTTTTTCATTCCTATTTTATCTGCTTCTGTTTTTCCGACTCTTTCTCCACCTTAATCTCCCAATGTATCAAAAAGGTGAGTGCAGCCCTCAGAACAATGATGGCGGCAACCAGAACCACTTCGGAAAGCTCACGTACAACCACAGTTCGTAAGATCTCACTTCCAAGTTTAAACTCCAGTCCCAGTGCCATACCCTGGGCAAGATTCAGCCGTATGGCAGGATTGTGCTTGACATAGTTAATAATTCCTTTTATCCCGGATACGATAATGACAATGACTCCCATAAATTCAAAGAGTAGAATCGCCATATCTACGACCTGCCGCAGCAAAAGCTCCAAATTTTCTACCATAAATTCCCCTCTGCCTGATATCGGTTAATTAGATTTCACTTCTTTCCATGCATTGTTAAAGAGACTGTCTGCATCATCTCCCAGGTACTGATATACTTCGCTGTTCTTTAACATATCTTCATCTGGGAATAAAGTCTTGTTGTTCTTTAATTCCGAATCGAGAAGGTCAAAAGCGCCTTTGTTAGGTGTAGGATAAGTGATGTATTCAAAGTTCTTCTTTGCGATATCCGCACGGCACATGAAGTTAATCCACTTTTCAGCATTTTCCTTGTTGGGAGCATTGGCGGGAATTACCCAGGAATCAAGCCAAAGGTTGGTTCCTTCCTCCGGAATCACGTATTCCAGAGAATAATCCAGACCAAGATCCTTCACTTCATTCTGGATATAAAGCATTTCGCCGGAATAGATAACGCCTACAGCAGCTTCGCCTCCGATCATCTTATCACGGACCTGATCGATCACATAAGCCTGAACCAGCGGTTTTTGCTTAATTAGGAGCTCTTTTGCCTCATTAATTTCCTGCTCGTTGGTGGTATTCATAGAATATCCCAGAGATTTTAAGGCAACCATAAATGCATCCCGGACACTGTCCTGCATCAGAATGTTGTCTTTGAACTTTTCATCCCACAGATCTGACCATTTGGCTGGAACATCTTCCTTTGCCACCATACTGGTATTGTAAAGGATTCCTACGGTTCCCCAGCAGTAGGGCACGGAATATTTATTTTCCGGGTCAAAGCTCTTTGACATCTCCATGTACTTTGGATCGATTTCTTTAATATTAGGAATATTGTCAAAGTTTATTTCAGCAAGAAGGTTGTTCTGTGCCATCTTCTGAATCATATAGTCAGAAGGGCAGACTGCATCGTATTTAACGCCGCCTGCTTCAATGACAGGGTACATCTCTTCATTTGTTTCAAACAGATCATAAACAACCTTAATTCCTGTTTCCTTCTCAAATTCCTCAATGACGGATTCGTCAATATATTCCCCCCAGTTGTATACATAAACCTCTCCGCTGCTTCCTGCTTTTGTCTCGGATTTTTTGCATCCGCTTAATACAGATATGGAAAGAAGGGTGAGGGCACTGATTGCAATAAACGTTTTCATTCTTTTTTTCATCTATTTGATCTCCTGTTATTTTTTTCTCCTGGGTGCAAAGTTTGTAATAAGAAGCAGAGCCAGCACCGTTAAAAAGATAATTGTGGAAAGTGCATACATGGAAGGCTTGATTCCCCTGCGCACTTCACTGTAAATTAATGTTGATAATGTATTGATTCCCGCCCCTTTGGTAAAGTGGGTGATTATAAAATCATCCAGAGACATGGTGAATGCCAGCAGAAATCCGGAAAGTACACCTGGAAGAATATCCGGGAATACTACCTTAAAGAATGCTGTAAGCGAGGTAGCTCCTAAGTCCAGGGCTGCTTCGTAGGTACTTTTATCTGTCTGCTTTAACTTCGGCATGACACTTAATATGACATACGGGATGTTAAAGGTAATATGTGCAATCAGTATGGTCTGAAAGCCAAGAGAGATTCCGAATGCTATGAATGCAAGCATCAGTGAGATTCCGGTTACAATATCCGCATTGAGCATGGGAACATTGGTGATACCCATAAGAAGAGACCGGGGAAACGGCTTCATACTGTTAATGGCTATGGCTGCTGCAGTGCCAATGATTACTGCGATGAGAGATGATACAAATGCAATCAGCAGTGTGGTATAAAGTGCATCCATAATTGTTCTGCTTGAGAACAGTTCTACATACCATTTGGTCGTAAATCCGCCCCACTGTGTACGTGATTTTGAATTATTAAAGGACAACACTGTCATGGTAGCAATGGGTGCATATAAGAATACCACTACAAGTACCAGATAAAAATCCTGGATAAAACGTCTTAAAAAAGCTGATTTCCGATTCATTACAACACCGTTCCTTCCCCGTTTTTATCATACTTGGCAATGAGCGCCATACTGATCAGAATAAATATCATGAGGACCAGTGAAAGACCAGAGCCTAAGTTCCAGTTGCTGCCTCTTGTAAATTCCTGCTCAATTACATTACCAATTAACAGGATCTTGCTTCCCCCTAAAATATTAGAGATTACGAAGGTAGTCAGAGCAGGAACAAATACCATGGTGATGCCGCTTACAATACCAGGTAAGCTTAAGGGAAGAAGAATACGGACCAGCACCTGAGCAGAATTCGCTCCCAGATCCCTTGCAGCGCTTATCACATCGTCATCAATTTTCATAAGCACGTTATAAATGGGAAGAACCATAAATGGAAGGAAGTTGTAAACCATACCAAGTATGATTGCTCCGGGAGTGTTGATCAGTCCCTGGTTTGGAAGATGGAGTGCGGATAAGACTCCATTGATCACCCCGTTTTTCTCCAGCAGTGTCTGCCATGCCAGCGTGCGGAGAAGGAAATTCATCCACATGGGAAGAATAAAGATAAATACGATAAAGCTTCCCTGCTCCATACCTCTGGAACGTAGTATCATTGCAAGAGGATAGGCGATCAGCAGGCATAAGACTGTGCTGATCAGGGAGAGCTCCAGGGAAAGCCACAATGCCTTTGCGTGTTCTTCCGACGCCACTGAGATTACATTGGAAAGAGTGAAAGCCCCGCTTTTGTCAGTCAGTCCGTAAAATACAATCAATGCAAGTGGAATCAGAATGAAGCCAATCATCCACATCAGATACGGTCCGGACAGTAATTTTTTATTCATTGATACCTACGGCCTCCTCATCCTCTGATGCAGGCTTATTCATGATCTGGATATCAAAGGGATCAACATGAATGCCCACCTCCTGTCCAACAGGGAATAAGTCTGTACTGTGTACCAGCCATTCGAATCCATCCGGTGAAGTTACTTCCATTTCATAATGTACACCTTTAAAGATTAAATGTGTCACTATGCCCGTAAGAGTTCCGTTCTCCGGAGCAACCAGATCGATATCTTCCGGTCTGATTACCACATCAACCGGTTTATTAAGCCCGAAACCCTTATCCACACAGTTAAATTTAGCGCCGAATATCTGAACAAGCTCATCCCGAAGCATGATACCGGGAACGATGTTGCTTTCTCCGATGAAGTCTGCCACGAATGCATTCTCCGGTTCATTATAGATGTTTTCCGGAGAGCCCATCTGCTGAATATAGCCCTGATTCATGACAACAATGGTGTCGGACATGGTTAATGCCTCTTCCTGGTCATGGGTTACGTAAATAAAAGTGATTCCCAGCTCATTTTTTAAACGGATCAGCTCATACTGCATATCCTGGCGAAGCTTTAAATCCAGCGCGCCTAAAGGTTCGTCAAGCAGCAGGACACGTGGTTCGTTGACAATTGCTCTTGCAATGGCAATTCTCTGCTGCTGTCCCCCGCTTAAAGAACTGACGCTGCGGTTTTCAAAACCATCCAAGTTCACCAGCTTTAATGCATATTTAATTTTATCCTGAATATAAGACTTGGATTTATTCTTGATTTTTAAGCCAAATGCAATATTCTCCGCAATAGACATATGGGTAAATAGTGCATACTTTTGAAAGACCGTATTCAGCTGCCTTTTATTAGGGGGCAGACTGGTAATATTCTGTCCGTCAAAGATAACTTCACCTCTGTCAGGACTTTCGAATCCTCCGATGATGCGCAGGGTAGTTGTTTTACCGCAGCCGCTGGGGCCCAGCAAGGTGACAAATGTGTTCTCTTTCACGGAAAGATTCAAATCATCAAGAACCATCGTTCCGTCAAAGCTTTTAGAAATGTTGCGTAAATCGATGAGTGGCTGACCCATGAGCTTTATCCTCCTGTTAAAAGCTTGGAGGTGAACTTACCCAGATTAAGGAAGCACCTGCCTTGCTGCTTAAATAATGTTTTTTATCTGGTATAAAGTAAAAGGATTCCCCTTTTTTTGCTTTATATGTTTTCGTTCCTATATGAATGGAAATGTTTCCATGCAGCACATATCCGAATTCTTCCCCCTCATGAGGATTGTCCGGGTAAGTCTGCCCCCCTGCTTCCAGAGTCAGCAGGATAGGTTCCATCATATTTTTCTGTGCATTTGGTATGATCCATTTAATATCATTTTTCAAATCAGCATCGTGTTTTTCAAAATAATCAGAGTTTCCGAAGACAATCTGCTCCTCTATGGTTTCATTGAAAAATTCTCCGATGGAGGTCCCAAGGCACTGCAAAATATCCATAAGAGTCGCAATGGATGGGGAGGTTAAATCCCTTTCCAGCTGAGATATAAATCCCTTTGAGAGCTCCGCGCGGTCAGCCAGTTCTTCCTGAGTCAGTCCTTTTAAAATACGCAGCTCCTTTAATTTTGTACCGATATCCATGTGCTCCTCCTCCTTATTATGTTAAGCCGAAAGTTTACTTATACTAACTGACGATAAATATAACTATAAAGTTTAGTAATAATAAACATGCAGCAAGATTCATTATACTGGATTTTCCATGTATGTCAATAGTTTTTAGGGAAGTTTTTCCTTAACAAACAGGGAAACTTATGATATGATATTTCTAGTTTATACAAGGATGATTCGAGGAGGAAAATTGTTATGACAGGTAAATATATGGCATATGTAGGTTCCTATTCCTACAATGGACAGGCCAAGGGTATCACTGTGTATGATGTTGACGTTAAAAAGGGTCGATTTATTCCCAGATGTGAGGTTGAAGTTGACAATTCTTCCTATGTTGTTGCCTCCAATGATGGAAAGACACTTTATTCCATAGCGGATGAAGGTGTTGTGTCCTTTAGAATACATGAGAATGGTTCCATAACAAGAATGAATACTGCTAATATTAAAGGGATGAGAGGCTGCCATTTATCTGCGGATAAAGATGATAAATATATTTTTGTATCCGGCTATCATGATGGAAAATGTACCATACTGCGTTTAAATGACGACGGTTCCGTAGGTGAGATCGTAACCGGAGTGTTCCATAAAGGACTGGGCAGCGTTGCAGAGAGAAATTTCCGCCCTCATGTAAGCTGTTCCAGACGTACACCGGATGGAAAATTCATTATGGTTGCTGACCTGGGAATCGATCAGGTTAAGATCTATCATTTTGATGAAAAGGACGAAGAACTGCAGCTGGTTGATGCCATTAGAAGTGAATTGGAGTCCGCCCCCAGATGCTTCCGGTTCAGTTCTGACGGTAAGTTCTTCTATCTGATTCATGAACTTAAGAATGTAATCGAAGTATTTACCTATGAGACAGGGGAGCGCCAGCCCAGAACTGAAAAGATTCAGACCATTCAAACCACAGGACCTAAACCTTTGACACAACTGACCTCAGCAAGTGCCATGCGTCTTTCCAACGATGAAAAGCACATGTTTTGCTCCAATGCAGGAGATAATACGGTTACGGTATATGACCGTGATCCGAAGACGGGTCTGCTGAGCTATTTGTGCTGTCTTCCAATCAGCGGAAGCTATCCAAAAGACCTCTGTGTATTCCCGGATGACAGGCATATCGCTTCCATTAACCATGAGACTGGAAGCATCACTTTCTTTGCGGTGGATTACGAGAAAGGACTTTTAATTATGAACGGAAAAGAATTAAAAGTTAATGAACCCAACAGCTGTGTAATCGTACAGGTCAGCAAATAAAAGGAGAGACAACTATGGCGGGATCCACACTTGGCACAATATTTAAAATTACAACATGGGGAGAATCTCACGGAAAAGGAATCGGTGTGGTAGTGGATGGCTGCCCTGCCGGTCTTCCGCTGGAAGAAAAGGATATTCAGTGTTTTCTTGACAGGAGAAAACCCGGACAGAGTAAATTTACCACAAAGCGAAACGAAGGGGATCAGGTGGAGATCTTGTCCGGTGTTTTTGAAGGAAAGACTACCGGAACACCAATCTCAATGGTTGTCTGGAATACGGACCAGCGCTCTAAGGATTACGGTAATATTATGGAAGTATACCGGCCAGGTCATGCAGATTATACCTTTGATGAAAAATATGGTTTCCGGGATTACCGGGGAGGCGGGCGTTCCTCAGGCAGAGAAACCATTGGAAGAGTTGCGGCAGGTGCCATAGCTGCCTGTTTTTTAAAGAGTCTGGGGATCACGGTGACGGCTTATACCAGATCTGTGGGACCGTATGAAGTAAAAAAAGAGAATTTTGATTTAAATGAACGGGATAAAAACCGCCTTTATATGCCTGACCCGGAGACATGTCATCTGGCAGAGCAGTATCTGGAAGAGATGATGGGTAGAAAAGATTCTGCAGGGGGCGTGGTGGAGTGTGTCATCGATGGTGTGCCTGCTGGAATCGGTAATCCTGTTTTTGATAAATACGATGCGTCACTTGCAAAAGCGGTTATGTCAATCGGGGCAGTCAAAGGTTTTGAAATCGGTGATGGTTTTTTCGCTTCCCGCACCTTGGGATCTGAGAATAATGACGGATTTTGCATAGGTGCAGATGGCAGGGCTGAGAAGGTGACCAACCATGCCGGAGGTGTTCTGGGAGGGATCAGCGATGGGTCCTCCGTGGTATTCCGTGCTGCTTTTAAACCGACGCCCTCCATTGCTCAGCCTCAGAAGACAGTTACCAGACATGGCGAAGAAACGCAGATCGAAATCAAAGGACGCCACGATCCGATTGTGGTGCCCCGCGCAGTGGTGGTGGTAGAAGCAATGGCTGCCCTTACAACCGTTGATTTACTGCTTGCCAATTTATCTGCCAGAATGGACCGGATTGTATCCTTTTATGGCAAAGAGACAGAATAACTTGATTATATCCGGTATTTATGCTATGTTAAATGCCGGATATATTACTGACTTATTTGAATAGAAACAGGAGAACGACAATGAAGATTGCAATGGGAAATGATCATACAGCGATAGAGATGAAAGAAGCGATTAAAGAATTTGTGGAAAGCAAAGGTTATGAAGTGATTGACTTTGGAACCAATTCCACAGAAAGCTGCGATTATCCGGAATATGGTGAGAAGGTAGGCCGTGCAGTTGCAGATGGAAAGGCAGATTTAGGTATTGCAATCTGCGGAACCGGAGTTGGTATCTCTCTTGCCTGCAATAAAGTTAAGGGAATCCGTGCCTGTGTCTGCAGTGAACCATATACAGCGAAGCTTTCCAGAATGCATAACGATTCCAATGTCCTTTGCTTTGGCGCCAGAGTCGTAGGCGTGGAGCTGGCAAAGATGATTACGGAGGAGTGGCTGGATGCGAAATACGAAGGTGGAAGACATCAGCGCCGTGTAGATTTGATTATGGATATCGAAAAAAGAAACGAATAGCGGACTGAACAGGTTTCTGGCAGGGAATCAGATGGTTATTTCAATCTGATTCCCTTCCAGACCAATGATACAGCTTTCGTAATATCCGTCACCGGTTGTCCGCGGGCCGCTGATCACTTCGTAGCCATCCTGTCTCAGCCTGCTGGTGAGCAGGTCAACGTTTTCTCTGGTTCCAACACTGAAGGCAATGTGGATAAAACCAGTGCGGTTGAGTGTTTTTTGTGGATCTTCCATAGCAGTTTTGTTCATGATTTCCAACCTGCAGCCGTCTTCAAAGGTTAGAAAATAAGAACGGAAGCCAGTTTTGGAATTATAATAACCGTCATTAGCTTTTCCATTAAAATAGATAATAAAAAATTCTTTCACCTTTTCTAAATCATTCACATACATGGCAATATGTTCAATTTTCATTTTGTACCCCCTCAATTTCTCTTTTCAGCTTCCATACATTGTCTCCATAATTGCTTACTAACGTTATCAGAATCTGTTTTTCCCTGTCAAAAGAAGAAATGAAGCTCACGCCCGGATCACAGCCCTGGAAATAAGGATTGTAATTATTTCCTGCCTTTTTCAGCCAGATTCCATAGCCATAACACTGGCTTTTACCGCTGTGTCTGGACAGCATGTTTTCCGTCATGGCAGGAGAGATCAGCTTATAAGACAGAAGATTTTTCCAGAATAAACGGATATCTCCGATTGTTGTAAAAGCGCCTCCTGCACCGGTGCCTTTGGCATCTACACTATATATATTCGTGCGGAAGTCATTTCTTTCCCTGCCAAATATGTAATTAGCAGCGCACCTGGCAGGCAGTCTGTCCAGCTCATAATATCCAGTATCTGCCATATTGCATGGGACAAATATAGAGTTCTCCAAATACTTGTCAAATTCCATTCCTGTTATCTGCTCAAGAATCATTGCTAACACAACAAAACCAGTATTATTGTATTGAAATCTGCTTCCTTTTGGATACATCATCATTTTGTGAATAAAGAGGGGAAGCAGATCTTTATTGGAGCGGATTCTATAATTTGGGAAATCAACCCACAAGTCTTCATACTCTGTCATGACTGATTCATCAAAATAGTCAGGTATCCCGGAGGTATGGGTGAGGAGCTCTTCGACTGTGATTTCAGTGTCAATCTGCTCCCAGTCAAGATCCAATAATGCTCCGATGGTGTCTTCCAGATGAAGCTTTCCCTGTTCCACCAGCTCCAGGATACCCACCGCCACAAATACCTTTCCGGCAGAGGCTGTTGCAAATCTGGTATCCATATGATTTAAGACTTTATTGGGAAGATCGGCATATCCATATGCTTTCTGATACAGGATTCTTTCTTTTTGGCAAATGGAAACACAACCGCTAAAGCCGGTTGGAATTATTTTTTCAATATCCATATAAATTCCCTTTTCTGTAGTATTTTTCTTAATAATAGTAAACGGGCTGAAGGAAAACGGGATTATACCCGGATTCGTTCAGCCCGCTGTCTAATGAAGTTTCTTAATTGACGGGAAGTAGCGGAACAGCACTTTTGCAATAATCTTTTTCTTTTTCACATACTTATTCTTCCATCTTCTTGCGTCAGCAGAATAATTACGGTTGTCGCCCAGCATGAAGTAAGAATCATCAGGCACCTCGAAATGAGCGTCCGGCTCAGGCTCCATGGGTTCCGGCAGATACGGCTCCTCAAGAGGAGTTTCGGAATTGTTAATATAAACCTTTCCGTTTCTGATATCGACGGTATCACCTGGAAGTCCTATGATACGCTTTACATAGTATGTTTTTCCTGTAGTATCGTCAGGAAAATGGAAAATAACAATATCGCCCCGTTCAGGATCCTCAAAATAATAAGATAATCTTGAACCGATCACCCGGTCGCCGGTCATAATGGTCTTCTCCATTGAACCGCTGGGTACTCTGCTGTTTGCAATTATAAAATTATTCAGCAGAAAAGCAATAACGGCAGCTGTAATAATAATCTTGATCCAGCTGATGATCTCTTCCTTCCAGTTAAATGGTTCCTGTGGCATGTTTTCTTCTCTTTTCATATGCTTCTCTTCTTTGCTTTCTTCTTAGTTCTGAATCAAATTTTAAATGAGTTTGGTAAAATGTGCAAGGGGTTTCACAAAATGGTAAGAAAATATTCACAAAGATTCACGGTTTGTCCATAATATTATGATAAAATTCTTAATATATAAACAATCACATCTAAGGGGTACTAGATATGGGAAAAAATGGACAAAATACAGAAAGAAGGTACATTACTGGTTCTGCAGTTTTACTTATCCTGTCACTTGGAGCTCAGACTCTAGCCCGGACAGTTCCGGGATTTGGTAATTTGTATGCGAAATTTGTTTATCCGCTGATTGTGGGAAGCATCGGCAGATTTTCCGGATTATTTCCCTTTGCAGTTGTAGAGTTTTCAGCCTATGTGCTGCTTTTTTACTGTGTTTTATATGGAATCAGACACATCAGAGAGGGAAAACGTCTTCTGATCAGGGGATTGTTTCTGATTGCATGTCTGTTTTTCCTTTTCACCTTTCACTGTGGAATTAATTATTACAGAACACCATTTTCAAAAACTTCCGGTCTGGAAGTAAAGAAATCTTCTTCAGAGGAGCTGAAGAGTCTTTGTCTGCAGCTGACCTTGATTGTGAATGGTTTGAGTGAAGCTGGGGTTAATGAACATCTGGACGCCGGTCTTGTGAAATCAGAAAGCGTGAAAGCGATGCAGAAGCTGGGAGAAACTTATCAGGCCTTATCCGGATATTATCCTCAGCCCAAACCGTTTTTAATATCTCAGTATTTCAGCATTCAGCAGCTCTGCGGTCAGTATATGCCTTTTACCGTAGAGGCGACTTATAACCGATTTATGCCGGATTACAATATTCCCCATACTGTCTGCCATGAACTTTCTCATTTAAGAGGGTTTATGCGAGAAGATGAGGCGAATTTTATTGGATATTTAGCATGTATTGGTTCAGATAATGAAGCGTTTCGTTACAGCGGATATTTAACCGGCTGGGTTTATGCGACTAACGCATTGGCGAAGACCGATGCCATTGCATATCAGGAGATCTGTCATCTTCTGGATCAGAGGGCATGGGAGGATTTAAGACATAATAACGAATTCTGGAGGCGGTATGAGGGCAAAGCCGCTGAGGTTGCAAATCAGATGAATAATACCTATTTAAAAATGAACAGCCAGTCCGACGGAGTAAAAAGCTATGGCAGAATGGTGGACTTAATGCTTGCTTATGACAGAACAAAGGAACGTTAAGGCTTTGGAATCTATTGAAAAATACTCTCTGCTTTGATAAAATTATAATACAGAATCAAAAAAGCGGGAGGAGCCAGATATGGATAAAACTTTATACGGGTTAATGGATTGGGCAGGTATTGAAGAAATTGTTTATTCGGAAGCGGCAAAACCGCACCGGCTGTTGGGGCCCCATGTAACAGGAGCAGGGCTGCTGATTCAGGCATTTATACCTACGGCTGCAGCGATTACGGTAAAGGTAATCAACGACGGCAGACTCTATCCCATGGAGCGGGCAGATGATGCCGGATTTTTTGCGGTGCTTTTGCCGGAGAAAACGAAAGTTGCCTATGTTTATCAGGTTACCTATGATAACGATACCACAGAGGAACTTTTCGATCCTTACAGTTTTGAATCCTGTTATACAGATACAGACATTAAGAAGTTCAGTTCCGGAATTCATTACAGCATATTCGATAAAATGGGAGCACACTCTATGACAATCAGGGACACGGAAGGCGTTACCTTCTCTGTCTGGGCACCTTGTGCCATGAGAGTCAGTGTTGTGGGTGATTTTAACCTGTGGGATGGCAGGCGGCACCCGATGAGAAGGCTGGGGGATTCCGGAATTTTTGAATTATTTATACCAGGTTTACATCCAGGAATGATTTATAAATATGAGATAAAGGCAAGGGGCGGAGCAGTTCAGCTGAAAAGTGACCCTTATGGTGGGTTTAGTGAGCTGCGGCCGGGCAATGCTTCCGTCATATGGGATATCAATCAGTATAGATGGAGCGATGACGCGTGGATGAAAAAAAGAGCCTCTGTTCATCTTGACAGGGAACCATTTTCCATCTATGAGGTTCATTTGGGATCATGGCTTCGCAAAGAGCCGGATTATGATGAGGAAGGGACACTTATGAATGGCTCGGAATTCCTCAATTACCGGGAGATTGGAAAGAAACTGGTTCCTTATGTAAAAGAAATGGGCTATACCCATGTAGAACTGCTTCCGGTGATGGAGCACCCTCTGGATGCTTCCTGGGGATATCAGGTAACTGGCTACTATGCACCTACCAGCCGCTTTGGAACTCCTGATGATTTTAAGTTTTTTGTAGATCTTTTACACCAGGAAGGTATTGGTGTTATTTTAGACTGGGTTCCGGCTCATTTTCCAAGAGACAGCTTTGGTTTGGCCTGCTTTGACGGCACCTGTGTTTATGAACACAAGGACCCAAGACAGGGAGCTCATCCCCACTGGGGCACGCTGATATACAATTATGGTCGTCCTCAGGTGACCAATTTCCTAATCGCCAATGCTCTGTACTGGGTGGAGAAATACCATGCAGACGGCATCCGCATGGATGCGGTGGCTTCCATGCTGTATCTGGATTACGGGAAAGATCCGGGGGAATGGATTCCCAATCTATATGGAGGGAATGAGAGTCTGGAAGCAGTGGAATTTTTAAAACATTTAAATTCCGTTTTTAAGAGCAGGAAAGATGGTGCAGTACTCATTGCGGAGGAGTCTACCGCCTGGCCCAGAGTTACAGAAAGCGTAAAAGAAGGCGGGCTTGGTTTTGATTTTAAATGGAATATGGGCTGGATGAATGATTTTACCGGCTATATGCAGTGCGATCCTTATTTCAGAAAGCACCATTATGGGGAACTGACCTTCAGCCTTCTGTATGCTTACAGTGAAGACTTTATTCTTGTATTCTCTCATGATGAGGTGGTTCATTTAAAAGGATCTATGATTAATAAGATGCCGGGAGATACGATAGAGAAGAAGGCTGCGAATCTAAGGGCTGCGTATGGTTTTATGGCAGGTCATCCGGGGAAAAAGCTGTTGTTTATGGGACAGGAGTTCGGTCAGCTTCGGGAATGGGATGAGAACAGAAGCCTGGACTGGGAACTTTTGGATGAGTCAATACACAGTCAGCTGCGGGATTATGTGAAAGCTCTGAATCATCTTTACTTAAACCAGCCGGCTCTCTATGTGTCTGATTACGACCCCGATGGATTTGAATGGATTGAATGCTCCAACTCCTCAGACAGCATTCTTGTATTTTTAAGAAAGACTAAGAAGAAGAGAGAAACACTTCTTTTCATCTGTAATTTTGATACAGTACTTCATGAGAAATATTCGGTAGGTGTCCCCTTTGAGGGAAAATACAAGGAGTTGATTAACAGCAGCGATATAGCGTTTGGAGGAGAAGGATACCAGAATAAGAGGGTAAAGATATCCAAAAAGAAAGAAGCAGACGAACGGGAAAATTCCATCGAAATCACGGTAGCTCCCCTCAGTACAGCAGTTTTTTCCTGTACGCCCGTAAAAGTAAAAACTACAAAACGAGTGAAAATAAAAAAAGTTAAGAATATAAAACAGGAGAATCCGGTATGATATTTTACTTAAATACTAGTACAGCCTCTGTACCTCAGGAATCGCTGGCAGCTCTGCAGGAGGTACAGGATAATTTAGAACAGTTAAAACCCAATGTATTAATGGAGACAATGAGGGGGTGGATGCCATCCATCCTTGCATTTGGCATTAAACTCTTACTGGCACTTATGATTTTTTTCATTGGTTCCAGAATAATTAAGCTGTTTTATAGTATGCTGAACCGTTCCTTCAGGCGGGTGGATATGGAGGTCAGCGTAAGAAAATTTCTGCTTTCTGTTACCAATGCAGTAATGTACTGCCTTCTGGCATTTATAATTGCAGGTCAGATTGGAGTAAATTCCGCATCCATCGTGGCACTTCTCGGTTCGGCCAGTATTGCCATTGGTCTGGCTGTTCAGGGAAGCCTGGCTAATTTTGCAGGCGGAGTACTGATACTTCTCATGAACCCCTTCCGTGTGGGAGACTATATTGTTTCACAGTCAGGTGAAGGTACGGTCCATACCATCGGTCTGGTCTATACGGTTCTTACCACTCCGGATAATAAGCAGGTGGTAATTCCCAATGGAACACTTGCCAATTCCCCGCTTACCAATGTAACAGCCATGGACAAGCGCAGGCTGGATATTCTGGTTGGGATCAGTTATGATGCCGATTTAAAGAAGGCAAAGATGCTTTTGCAGTCCATCTTTGACAGCCAGCCACAGGTGAAAAAGGATGAGCCGGTTGATATCTTTGTCAGTGATTTGGCTGACAGTTCGGTAACTCTGGGAGGAAGAGGCTGGACAGCCGTGGAGGATTACTGGACAGCCAGGTGGGAAATTTTAGAAAGAATTAAGCTGGAGTTTGAAGAAGCGGGCATCGAAATCCCATACAGCCAGCTGGATGTTCATATTAAAGACGGTGGGAAATAAAAAGAAAGCTGCTGTAAAATGCTTCCTGATATGTTTCAGTGGCATTCTACAGCAGCCTTTATTTATTTGAGACTGTAAGTTACGGTAACCTGTGCTGTTACGCTGATCTGACCAGGCTCAATAGCAATTTGTTTTGCGCCTGCCTCAAGGGAACCTCTGGAAGAGTCTGCATCATAAGTGGTATAACGGTTCTCATTGTAAGAACTGATCTCCTGCACATTGGTAACTTCACCAAGAGATCTTCCGCTTGCAGCGGCTATCGCCTCCGCTTTCACTTTTGAGGTCTCAACAGCCTTTTTTAATGCCTCCTGATAGGATTCATCATATTTACTGGACATGTAAGATATCTGGTTAATATTGTTGATCCCTGCATCAATGGAAGAAGAAATAAGAGTGCCTACCTGATCCATGGGAATATCTGACACAATGATACCAGTACGCATCTCATATCCGGTTATCTTTTGTCCGTCATCCCAGTCATAAATGGGCTGAAGACCCAAATTAGAGGTCTGGATGGATTTTTCATCAATGCCGGTGCTTTTTAAAAAGCTGATTACTTTATCAACATCAGTGCTGTTTAAATCCTGAACTGATTTAGGATCTGCAGCCTGGGAAAGAACTGCAAAGCTGACTTCTGCTTTGTCCGGAACAACTTTTACTTCCTCCTCACTTTGTACCTCTATGTTCGATTGATTCTGTGTGTTTACAACCGCCTGAGGAGCAGGGGCAGAAGCACCGGTGGTCTGGGTGCAGGCGGTTAAGCCGAGAACTGCGGCAGCGGCAGCAGCGGCAGCCAGTGGTTTATTTATTTTTCTCATAATTGAATCCTCCTATTATTGCAGTAGTTGCTGCATTTGTTGTCACCTCTTTATTCTACAGGAAAATGGAAAAATTAGTATTTCTTTTCTCTTAACATTCCGGGTCAAAATTCCTAGGATTTGTTTACAAAATAATCCTGGAAAGGCAATGGTTGTCAATCCTGTGGCTTTATGCTATTGTTAATTCATACAATTGTGGAAATAACAGTAGATTTTATGGATAAAGGAGACTGGGTTATGCGCAAATGCGGGATGTTGCTTCCGGTTTCGAGCCTGCCGTCTAAGTACGGGATCGGAGCGTTTTCTAAAGAGGCTTATGAATGGATTGATTTGCTAAAAAAAGCAGGACAGCATTACTGGCAGATTCTGCCGCTTGGGCCCACAGGTTATGGGGATTCCCCTTACCAGTCCTTTTCCTCTTTTGCAGGAAATCCCTATTTTATTGATCTGGAAGAACTGGTCAGGGAAGAACTGCTTACCAGGGAGCAGTGTGACTTAGCAGATTTCGGAGACGATGCTTCTTCGGTTAATTATGAAAAATTGTATGAATGCCGTTACCCTTTATTAAAACAGGCCTATGGTGCCTGGAAAGCGAAGGGGGATTCTGTAAAAGATGTTCAGGCAGACCTTAATGAGGAAACAGTATGGTATTGTTTTTATATGGCATTAAAGGATCATTTTCAAGGTAAGAGCTGGATCGAATGGGATGAGGATATCCGCCTGAAAAAAGACACTGCTGTAGAACATTATAAGGCTGCGCTTGCTGATGAAACTGGCTTTTATATCTTCCTGCAGATAAAGTTCTGGGAACAGTGGGAAAAATTAAAGTCCTATGCAGCCGGACAGGGGATCCGGATTATCGGAGATCTGCCCATTTATGTGGCATTTGACAGCGCCGATGCCTGGAGCCATCCGGAACTTTTTCAGTTCGATGAAAGCGGATATCCGGAGGCAGTGGCCGGCTGCCCTCCTGATGCATTCTCAGCCACCGGACAGCTGTGGGGAAATCCCCTATACCGCTGGGATTATCATAAGGAGACAGGGTATGAGTGGTGGCTGAAACGTCTGGAATACAGCTTCCGGTTATATGATACGGTCCGGATAGATCATTTCAGGGGATTTGACGAATATTACCGTGTGCCTGCAGGCAGAGAAGATGCCATGGTCGGTACATGGGAGAAGGGTCCTGGTATTGATTTGTTTAAAAGTTTCAGGGAGCGGTTTAAAGACCTTGATATCATTGCAGAAGATCTTGGTTTTCTGACACCGTCGGTGCTGAATCTGCTTTCAGAAACCGGTTTTCCCGGTATGAAGGTTTTAGAGTTTGCCTTTGATGCCAATGGAGAGAGTATTTATCTGCCCCACAATTATACGAATAACTGCGTGGTATATACTGGTACCCACGATAACCAGACCTTAAGAAGCTGGTATGAGGATATCTCTGAAGCAGACCGGGATTTCAGCCGGAGGTATTTAAATAACTGGAACACTCCTGCGGAAGAGATCCACTGGGACTTTATCCGGCTTGCTCTGGCGAGTGTGGCAGATCTAGCCGTTATTCCGGTTCAGGACTATCTGGGAACAGGCAGAAACGGTAGAATTAATGAGCCGTCTACGCTGGGAAACAACTGGAAGTGGCGTTTGAAGCAGGGGGAGATAACTTCTGATCTTATGGATCGATGCAGAGAATTGGCATTGTTATATGGAAGAAAATAAAAAGCCGGATCCGTGTATGTCCAGGAATAACACGGATCCGGCTTTAGCCGTTCTAATATAACTTATTTTTTCTTTGTTGTATTTGTTTTTGATGTATTTACTTTTGTTGTTGATTTTGTGGTATCTGTATTTTTAACTGATTCTTTTGTTTCTTTTGTTTTTTCTGATTCTTTTATTTCTTCTGATTCTGCAGTTTCCTGCGATTCTTCACTTTCCATTTCCGCCTCTTCGAAACTTTCTCCCTCAGGTGTAAAGGTAACATGAAGTTCATTGCCGATCTTATCCTTAGCAGTTATGGTAATGTTTTCTTTTTCAATCTCAAAAGTCACAAGTCCGGTACTGCGGTCAATCGAAAGAGGAAGAATATCTGTTTTATCCTCATCTGATGCAGAGATAGAAGAATAATCCACACCAGACTGGGTGTCCTCCAGCCGGAAGGAAAGAATACTGTTCTCCACAACTTTATCTTTGATAGCAGGAGGGGTATCGTCCAGGATATTGACCTGTTCATACATGACCGTTTTCATCTTGTTAAGCCCAATCAGTTTCACTTCCAGCATACCATTGTTGGTTAACTTCGCTGTGTACGTTTTTCCGCCTGCTTTGATTAATTCTATGGGAGTACTGTCTAAGGATACTTCCATAGTTTTTATGGGAAGAAGGGATTTAACCTTTAATTCCATAGTTGTTGTAATATAATCGCTGCTTTCATCAATAGTGACCTCTGCTTTGGGGCGGGAGGTGACCAGTAAAAAAATGAGTCCGTTAAATACGATGAAAGGAAGCACATAAAACAGAAGGACCGAAAGAAACCCGCTTTTTCCATTGTTACGCCGGTATCCGGAGCTTGTCCTGCGGCGTTCCGGTCTGGTTTGATTGTTATACTGATTCATATGAATTCAAATTCCTCCTGATAATTATTCCGTTACATAGCATAGCAGAAAATGGGGGATCTTACAAGTTTATCTGATAAATCGTAATAATTTAATTTATTCTTACGAAACGTCGTGTTTAAGGGGAATTTAGTAGTATTGGTATTCATGAAAAAAATATCGAAATTTGATGGTCGATATATGCAATCTTTCAAAAAAACTTGGCATATAATATAAGTATGGAGGTGAAACGTTAATATGAGCAAAAGCTGGTATTTATTTTCTGGTTTACAAAGAAGGAAAAGCATTGTAAATTGCTTAAGAAGGTTGGAAACGAATAAAGATTATACCGTGTTATATGATGATGGAGTATTTCGATTTGAGCAGAAGAAGGAGAACACAGAGGTTATTTTTGAAGTTAGCATACATACGTTTTATGATATCTGTGCTGGTCTGAATAATAAGTCGGAAATTAATAATCGTATTAATGATTTTATCCTGCAGCAATTATATCTAAAAAGTATTGAATTATAGCCTGGATGAAACGCTTAATAAAAATAAGAGACACTCCTGTCTCTTTTTTTGATATACTGCCTATTAAATCAACTCATTATGTGTTAATATATCTAAGGATAGAAGAGAGGAGATTAGATATGGTGGAGAAAGCTGTTTCATTTGCAACTAAGTGCCATGAGGGGACTTATCGTAAAGGAAGTCAAATCCCCTATATCGTACATCCGTTGGAAACTGCTGTTATTGTTTCATTAATGACTGATGATGAGGAATTGATCTGTGCAGCTTTGCTTCATGATGTAATAGAGGATGCTGGTGTGACGGAAAACCAGTTGGAAGAAGAATTTGGGTACCGGGTAGCACACCTGGTCATGGAAGAAACAGAAGACAAAACTAAAAGTTGGAAAGAGCGTAAAAGAGCTACATTAAAGCACTTGGAGCATGCTTCAAAAGAGGTAAAGATTCTTGTTTTGGCGGACAAACTCAGTAATCTCCGGACAACAGCAAGGGATTATCTTCTTATGGGCGATGAAATCTGGCAGCGCTTTAATGAAAAAGATAAATTACAGCATGCATGGTATTATACAACTATTGCAGCAAGATTAAGTGAGCTTGATAGCTTTACTGCATATAAAGAATATAAGGCATTATGCGATCAAGTATTTGGAGCAGGGGAGTGAATGGTTAGAATGTAAGAGCCATTATGTACCAGAATCCAAGTCGGTGGAGAGCTATAAAGAGGTATCTTAGTCATGTATTACCTGTTATCATTGAACTTTATAAATAATTTCAATAGATCGAGTGCATAACGTCTCTTTTTATTGCTGCATTGACCCAGAATATCAATAACGGCTTTCTGCTGTTCCAGCAGTGTATCCGTTTCTTTTTTTGTCTCATCGTTACCATAAATCAAATAATCCAGAGATATATTAAGACTTGAAGCAATACTTAACATCGTATCAATGGACATCCCGCAAGTTCCGCGTTCGATGTCCTGGCAATATTTATAAGCACGACCTATTTTTTCGGCTAACTCTTCCTGAGTTAACCCGATGTTTATGCGGCGATTGCGGATTCGCTGACCAACTTCGATTCTGTTGTACTTAGCCATTGTTGTCACCATACTTTCCAAAATATTCCATATTATAACATAGAATTATTATATATAACATAAAAAATGGTAACACCTGCTGAGAAAGTATATTGAAAAGAGGTGTAAAATGTAACCAAAATGATACATTCATCATTTTTAGAAATATAAACATACAAAAAAGCTGGAATAACAGCGGTTATATTACCGTCATTCCAGCGTATCTGATTGAATAAAACTTTAAAAATTATAAAGCGCCAACTCTATATACGACAACACCGATTGTCTTAAGCAGGATTTCAACATCTTTTTTAAAGCACCATTCAGTTATATACTGTTTGTCTAATTTAACGACCTCTTCGAAATCGGTTATACTGCTGCGTCCGCTGATTTGCCATAATCCAGTTAAACCAGGCTTGATTGATAATCTTGCTCTATGATGTAACTCGTATTTTTCCCATTCGTCTAATGTGGGGGGTCTTGTCCCTACAAGGCTCATTTCACCCTTCAGAACGTTCCACATCTGAGGCCATTCATCAATAGAAAACTTCCTCATAAATCCACCTAAGCCATGTTCACCTCCGATGATGCGAGGGTCGTTATCCAGTTTAAACATCATACCGTCTTTCATTCGGTTCTGGCAAAGCAATTCTGCTTTTCGCTTCTCTGCGTCCATGTACATGCTTCGGAACTTATAGATCTTAAATTTCTTTCCATTCTTTCCGACCCTGTATTGAGAAAATAATACCGGACCAGGAGATTTGATAAATATCATGGGTGCAAAAATTAAAAATAAAAAGATTGTAATAATGCAGCCCAACAAACCGCCTGAGATATCCATTACCCGTTTTAAGAACAGTTGTCTTGAACTTGCCATATTGATACTGGAGGTAAGAACTGCATATCCGCCTAAACGTTCTATTCTGCATTTTTGAGTATTGGTTATGGCTATGTCAATTAATTTTTGATGAACAGCAATACCCATTTCATTGAACCCAGTCATAACATTTTTGGGTAGAAAAACACCGGGCGGGAGATTGATAAATACCTGATCTACCCATTCTCTGCATACATAATCTAGTAGTTTAGACTCACTGGAAACAACGGGAATTCCATCTATCATCTGACCAGTCATATCTTTATCTATAACTACTATTCCAGAGACCTGATAGTCTCCATAATTATTGGAAATAACATTTTCCAATACGGCTGACGCGATTTCAAAATATGTTACAACTAGAAGGGAACGCTTTCCTTTTCCGCTTATTCCTAATAACTTAAGGTGTCTTTTCCAAAGAAGTCTCGAGAAGTATGTAAGAACAAAATATAGTAATCCTGTTAGAAGTAAGATTATACGGGAGTATTGCTCCCCAGTCTGAGTAAGAAAGAAGAAGAATGATGTTACCAGGATTACCAGCAGGCAATGTTTTATTGATTCAACAAATTCCTGGTATATTCCTCGTTTTAATACGTTCTTAAAACTTTCAAGAAAAAAGGTTACAGTAAATTGTATCATAAGAAGGAATAACATCATGTTTCTATATAAGGGGTCCATATATGGTCCATTCACTTTTTGTCGAAAAATGTATGATATTATGAAGGCTATCTGGAGACAAAATGCATCGATAATAATGAAATCCAGATGTTTTATCCAGCCTTTATTTATTTTCTTGTACATCTCAATACCTCCCCTAAATAAAACTTATTAAAAAAAACTTAATTTACGTTTAAAACATGTCGATAAAATATATTTTAAACGTAATAATATTATACTTTAATTGAGGGGAATGTCAATTGTATTTGTAAAAAATGTGAGGGAAATATGTTGTATTTATTTTAATTTTGAATCTTTTTAATTATTACAATGAAATTGAAGTTATATTTAATAAATATATGATATTAATTCTTGAAAATTTGTAACACTGAATGATTGGCTTAATTTTTATTATAATATGTTGACACCACCTATTATAAATGTATAATTATAATAGGTTTTTGGCTCTTGTTTGAAATGACTTTTATGATATTAAAATTGGGGTATTGATGATTTCATTTTTCCGGCACGACTCATACTTTGCGTAATTCCCCGCATCTCACAGAAACTTGTGAAATCAATGGATGTGAATTGGACACTCTGATCTGAGTGAAGGATCATTTGTGAAGCATCGCGGTGCTGAGCATGGATAGCCTTATCAATCGTTCTCATTGCAAGGTCGATGGTTACGAATTTACCATTTTAACTCGCAACAACATTTCTGTTATAAAGGTCGAGGATTGTGCAGTTATAGCGGAAATTTCCATTTGTAAGATAAAGATATGTAAAGTCTGTGCACCAGACGCGATTGGCTCATTGACGACGGAATTCTGATTCAGAAGATTAGGGAAAAGCTTATTGGGAGTTCCTTTTTTATAGTTCGGCTTTCGACAACGAGGAATGTAATAAAGGTGCATTTCCCCATTCATATATTTATGAATAGTAGTCTTCGAGTAAGAAATGTGTTCCCTTTCGAGGAAGGCCTTTATAAAACGATTGCCTATGTTTATAATTATGATAGATTTCACGAATCTTATCACATGTTTTCTTTTTCTCCTGACGGTATTCTTCTTTAGCTGTCTTTAGATAGTTATAATAGCGTTCGGAAGAATATTCATATGGCCCAGAAGCCATCTCAGTCCATAGATATCCTTAATTCGTCAATTAATTGATATGCCTCTAATCGAGTTCCTCCGCAAAGAATGCCGCTGTTTTTTAGAGGCCGTTTTCCTTTTCAAGTTCAAACTTTTCCTGACGGAGCTTACGAACTTCTTCCATTCAGCTTACATTATCTTAATCGAACTAATTGATTATGTAAACTGGTCCAATAACCACAGGATTCATTATTCACTCTGGCTTCAGTGAAGTATAGAATGATTACAAAAAGTTGTCTAGAAAAGTTGACAATCCTTTTTTGCAATTTGGATAGAGGGTTGAATATAGTGATAAAGTCAACAGGTTAAAAAAACTGCGTAAAAATCAAAGATTTTATAGGATTTAGGCAAGAATGAATGAGGTAGAGAAAAGACGAAGCTTTTAGAAGGTGCTTTATCCCAAATACTTTATTATCGAAAAAAAGGCAAGAAGTTTAGGCGTTTATCCCAACTGGTTTAGTGAAGAAAACGGGTATAGAAATATGGTTGTGGAAATATAGCGATGGAAGAGTTGATAGACACAGAAGACATTTTACGGTGCTATGAGAATGCGGATTTCGAAAAAGAGATAGCCACTGAAAGTATCGGATAGACCTGTGTGAATATGGATATCAAAGTCACCTTGGAAAATTAAAGTTAGAAAGAGGGATAAAAGTGAAGGTATGTTTAGTTGGTTCAAGCGGTGGGCATCTTACTCATCTCTATATGTTAAAACCATTTTGGAAAGAAAAAGATAGATTTTGGGTGACCTTCGAAAAAGAGGATGCCCGAAGTCTGCTTGAGGGTGAAAAAATGTACCCTTGCTATTTTCCAACGAACCGTAATATTAAGAATTTAATTCGAAACACATTTGTTGCATGGAAAGTGCTTCGAAAGGAAAAACCGGATTTGATTATTTCTTCTGGCGCTGCAGTTTCGGTTCCTTTTTTTTATCTTGGAAAGCTGCTCGGAGCAAAGTTGATTTACATTGAAGTCTTTGACCGTATTGATAAACCGACGTTGTCTGGAAAGATGGTTTATCCGATCGTAGATAAGTTTATCGTCCAGTGGGAAGAAGAGAAAAAGGTGTATCCGAAGGCCGTAAACCTGGGAAGCATATTCTGAACATTGATAAGAGAATGGGAGTAATGAGATGATATTTGTTACGGTAGGTACACATGAACAGCCGTTTAATCGACTGATCATGTATGTAGATAATTTAAAAAGGGCTGGTGTGATTACCGAAGAGGTAATTATGCAGACAGGTTTCAGTACATACGAGCCGAAGTACTGCAAGTGGAGTAAATTACTCCCATATAACGACATGGTTAAAAATGTGGCTAATGCTAGGATTGTTATTACGCATGGTGGTCCAGCAAGCTTTATCATGCCTTTGCAGATCGGAAAGACACCAATAGTAGTGCCAAGACAGAAAGTTTTTGACGAGCATGTAAATGATCATCAGGTGACTTTTTCGAAAGCTGTGGCAGAAAGCATGGGAACGATTATTCCGATAATTGAGATAGACGATCTACAAAATATTATTTTAGACTATGATAAAATTGTTGCAGATATGCCTTCAGGAATAAAGAGCAATAATGATAAGTTTAATATACAACTTGCAGAAATGGTAAAAGAAATGTTTTAAAAAGGAATAGGGAGAAAACATAATGGCCAAAGTAGGTATTCTTTCAATGCAACGTATAGTCAATTATGGCTCTTTTCTTCAAGCATTTGGTTTAAAGGCAATGCTTGAGGATTTAGGACATGAAGTTCAATTCGTAGATTACCGGGTTGGCGCTCCGTTGGTAGAAGTAAAAAACAAACAAAGAACTGGATTTAAAAGGAAAATATATAAGGCATTTGAAGCAATAAATTACGAAGCACCATTCAATCAAAAAATTCAGTTTATTCTATATAAGAAACAGTTTGCAAAGAAATATCACGCAATTTTGAATTTAACTACAACTCCAAATTACACACCAGAGCTGGATGTTCTTATTGTTGGGAGTGATGAAGTATTTAACTGTGTCCAGCATAATCCTAAAGTGGGTTATTCGTTAGAGTTGTTTGGAAAAGATAATCGCGCAAAGAAGGTAATCTCATACGCTGCTTCTTTTGGTAATACAACAAAAGCGAAACTCCAGCAGTATAAAAAAACGGATGAGATTGGTAATTTGCTTAGAGATTTCGAGGCACTTTCTGTAAGAGATGAAAATTCAGCAAAAGTGGTTCGACAACTTATAGGACAATCTCCTAAGTATCATTTAGATCCAGTTCTGGCATACGACTATATTGGAAAGTGTAAATTGATTCCGATAATCCCGTCGAAGGAAAAATATCTTATTCTGTACGCCTATTCTCTACGCATCTCAGCAGAAGAGGCAAATTTAATTTCGAAATATGCGAAAGAGAAAAAATTAAAAATATATGCAATCGGCGGTGTACAGAAATGTTCCGACCGGTTTATTGATTGCTCCCCATTTGAGGTGCTGGCATATTTTATAAATGCAGAAGAAGTCATCACCGATACTTTCCACGGAACAATTTTTTCTATTATTGCCAAACGGCAGTTTACAACTCTTGTGCGCAAAAGTGTGGGGATATCCTATGGTAATGAAGAAAAATTAACAGATTTGTTAATGCGATTAAATCTTTCCTGTCGTTTGATTTATGATATAAGAGAGTTGTCAAATATTCAGAATAGGCCAATCGATTATGCGAAGATCGATTTTATTCTTGAAGCAGAACGGAAGAGAACACAAGAGTATTTAGAATTACAAATACCAAGAGGAAATGAATAATGTCTACAATTACTATGATTGGGCAGGATTGTGTTGGTTGTCGAAGCTGCGAGCAATCCTGCCCCCCGAATTGTATTACAATTGAAGAAAATGCAGAAGGATTTTTGTATCCCGTTGTCAATGACAGTATGTGCGTCCAATGCGGTATCTGCCTAAAAAAGTGTCCGGTCAGTCAAACATGGTCTGATGTGCGTGATCCTTTGGCAGCCTATGCTCTTAAAGAATTAGATACGGATAGAATTTTTTGTTCATCTTCTGGTGGAGCATCCGATGCAGCAGTTGGGGCAGTGTTGAGCCGTGGTGGTGTTGTATATGGTGCTGCATATAATGAGGATTTGGCAGTACAGCACATTGAGATAACGAATGAAGAAGGACGAAAGAAGCTTCAATCCTCAAAGTATGTACAGTCCGATATGAAAGATGCATTTTCAAAAGCAAAGGAAAGATTACAAGAGGGGAAGATAGTTCTCTTTACAGGTACACCATGTCAAATAGCAGGACTTTACGCTTTCCTTGGGAAAAATCACAAAAATCTTTATACCATTGATTTGATTTGTCATGGTGTTCCATCTCCTAAATTCTTAAAAAAATATTTTGAATATCAAGAAAGACAATTAGGAGAGCGCATAGAGTCCTTCAACTTTCGAGCAAAGGATAAGCGTGGATGGGGAACACAATACATGTTAAAGACAAAGACAAAGACTAAGACAAGAACAAAGACATTAGTACTTGACAAGTATGGAAAATACTTTATGGATGGAGACTGTTATCGTGAAAGCTGTTATCGGTGCAGATATGCAAATATGAATAGACCAGGAGACTTGACAGTAGGAGATTTTTGGGGAATTGATAGGTGCAAACCGGATTTTTCATCTCCGTTAGGAGTATCATCAGTGATTGTAAATTCTGATAAGGGATATGAGCTGATTGATTGGATGAAACTAGACTCGGATATTATATCGGTTGCAGTGGCTGATGTGTTAGTTAAGCAACATAACTTAATACAACCTACAGCAAGACGAAGTATTCGAGACAAAATCTATAAAGAGATTGATGAGGTGCACTTTATTGAAAAAATCCAGGTGGGTTTAAATGCAAAAGAACGCATAAAGAGCATGGTTCCAAAAAAAATTGTGACAAAGTTAAAACGATATTTAGGGTAGGAGAAAGAGCAGATGGCTGAGCCAATTCGAGTTTTACATATTTTACAAAGGATGGAAGCAGGCGGCACACAAGCACTGCTGATGAATATATACAAGAAAATTGATCGATCAAAAGTGCAGTTTGATTTTCTTGTTGTTTATAAAGAAAAACAGTTTTACGACGATGAAATTGAACAGCTTGGTGGCAGACTATATAAGTTGTCATTTCGTGAAGATTTTAATTTGGTTAAGTTCAGGAGAGAACTAAACCGTTTTTTTAAAGAACATAATGAGTATGGAATTATACATTGCCATGCCTATACGATAGGCTATTTTTGTTTGAGAGCTGCGAAAAAAAATGGTGTTACGGTAAGAATTATACATTCTCACAGTAATGGAATTGTACATGATAAGAAATATTATTTGAAGCTTTTTATGCAAAAAGTGTATCTTAAACATGCAACAGATTTTTTTGCTTGCTCTGAAGAAGCTGGAAAATATCTATTTAAAGATAGAAAATTTAGCGTGCTCAATAACGCTATTGATTCGGAAAAATTTATTGCAGATGAGAATACACGTAGGATTGTCAGGAGTGAGCTTGGTGTTGAAAACAAGTTTGTTGTAGGGCATGTTGGACGGCTTCATCCAGAGAAGAACCATGCATTTTTACTTGATGTCTTTGTAGAAATCAGGAAGAAAAAAGAGAGCGCCGTTTTGCTCCTTATTGGAACAGGACCTCTTGAGCAGGAAATTAAGAAAAAAGTGGAAAACTCAGGGTTGACAGAATATGTATTTTTTTTAAAAAATAGAAAAAACATGAACCAAATTTACCAGGCAATGGATATTTTTGTGTTCCCTTCATTGTTTGAAGGGTTGGGAATTGTTGCGGTCGAAGCTCAGGCCGCAGGGGTTCCTGTTGTGTGTTCAGAAGGATTGCCACCGGAAACGGAGATTACACCTTTATATAAAAGGCTACAGCTGAGCGATGGTACAGAGAAATGGGCAGATGAGGCAATAAAGGCTGCTCAAAATCTAGCAGGACACAGAAATATGCAGAAGTATGTAGTAGAAGCTGGATTTGATATAGATGCGACTGCAAATATGATTCAGAAATATTATTTGAAGAAGCAGGTGTTTTAGCATTACAATGGGATGTTATTGGGTGAATGGAGGATAGAAATGTTACTGTCTATTATAGTTCCAATATATAATGTTGAAGATTATTTGAAGAAGTGCATAGAGAGCGTATTAGAGCAGGATATTAGTAATTATGAATTAATGTTGATTGATGATTGTTCAACAGATTATTCGTTGTCGATTGCAAAACAATATGAAAATATGAACAACGTTAGGATTATTGAAAAGAAGAAAAACTCGGGGTTGTCGGAGACAAGGAATATAGGATTGAAAGAAGCAAAAGGAGAATATATTTTATTTCTGGATTCCGATGATTATGTTGAGCGGGGGGCACTGGGGACAATTCAGAGTATTATCTGTGCTCAAAACGGTCCGGAGGTAATTTATTTTGGCTTTTATGAGGAAAATGAAGGTACAGCAAAAAAAAAATACGGATATAAAAGTATGAAAAATCATCTATACAGTGGTACTGAGTTTACAAAATGGGAATTAGCTCAGAGAAATTTATACGCAGCTGCTTGCTTTGGCGTTTACAAAAGAGAATTTTTAATTGCAAATAATTTGTTTTTTAAAGTTGGTATATTTCATGAGGATGAACTTTGGACACCTCGGGTCGTTATGAAGGCTAATAAAGTCTATACATCAGATTATGCTTATTATCATTATGTAAGACGAAAAAATTCTATTACCAGAAAAGGAGATAAGTCACAAAACGGAATTGATCTAATTAACAGCTGTAAAGAACTTGATTGTTTATTAGTTCAGATAGATGATCGTGAATTATATAAACTAATGAACAATCATATCGCCATGCTTTATATGAAGGCAATGAGTGAGGGGAAACTATATCAAAAAAAATATGTAGGGTTAATTAACCGGTCTTATCCACTAAAAAAGACTTGCTATTTTAAAGACAAGATGAAATCTATTTTATTCGCTTTCAGTTTGAGACTTTATTGCTTTGCAAGTAATATAAAATAGGGAGACGAAATGAGTAGATATAAAATAAGTATTTATAGCATAATTTCATATGCATTGTTTTTTGCAGTGTTTAAACCATATTTTTTGCCTACTACACTGAGACAGGTATTGAAGATAGCAATCTTAGTTGGAACGTTGTTGTTTATAATGTTTAACTCTGAGCAAAAAAGATTGCTTAACTGTACATTGATCTTCGGTTTCTGCGTGTTGCTGTCAGCAGTTGCGGCAAGTATTAATGGAAACTATAATATAAGAGATGTTTTTGACTCAATTTTATATGCGCTTACTTTTTATGACTTGTATACTTTTGCTGGTCTTTGTAATTACAAAGGCAATTCCGATAAATTAATAAAGTGTATGTACAGAATGAATTCTATATACTGCATATTAACGGTGGTTTCGGTCGCATTAGTAGGTGTTGAGAATAATAGTAATGATGCTGCTTATCTTTTTGGAAATAAGTTTATATCTGCATATTTATTTATTCTTTTGATTGCTTTGTATGGTGCATCACACGAAATGAGAAAAAAGATAAACGGTGTAATTTTGAGTGTGATATTTATTTTTTCGATACTCTTTTCACTGTATATTGGTTGTTCAACGGCGGTAGTTACCTTGGTGGTATTATTTGCAGTGTATTTGTTGCCAGATAAAATGAAGCAACAGTTGATTAATGGTAAATATGTCATTATAGCATTGATTTTATCCGCATTAATTGTAATGTGGATTAAGGAAGTTTTAAAAATTAATTTTGTTCATAGAATAGTGTTTGATTATTTTGGAAAGTCCTACACAGTCATGGGACGATTAGAAATTTATAGCAAGTATTTAGTGAACGTCATTTTGGATAGCTTTTGGGTTGGACACGGATATAGTAACACAATTATGAAGGATCTTACAGGCGTATATGCTAACGCACAAAATGGTTTGCTTGATATGTTTATAAGTTTCGGCTTTTTAGGTGTTATTGCGCTAATATTTACAGTATATTATTGTTATAAACAAGGTTGGAAAGGAAATAAGACTTTTTATTTATCTTTGGTTGTTTATGGAATGATAATAGCAGCCATTTTCGAGATAGCACTAAACTGGTTTTTTTTATTAGGATTGTGTTTGATTAGGTGGAATTGTAGCACGAATAAATTATAACGCGAAAAACAATCAATATATAATTAAACTGGCTGAGCGGAAAATACGGAGGAAAATATTGTGAGGATATGTATATTGTCTATGCAGGGAGTAAATAACTATGGCTCTCTTTTACAAGCGTACTCACTAAAAAAAATAATTGAAGAACTTGGACATCAAGTCGAATTTATTGATATTAAAAAGGGGGAAGATGAGCTGCTAAACATACAGTGTAATAAATTATCTTCTATTAATGAGAATAATAATAGAAATAGGCTATTGTATCAAGTACAAAGGGTCAAAAATAAATTCTCAAATAAAAAAGCAAAGAAGATTTTCGGTGAATTTCGAGTAAATGAATTAGGAATCATTGAGAAAAAAGATGAAAGAAATTATGATGTATGCGTTATAGGAAGTGACGAGGTTTTTAATTGTTTACAGAGGTCCAAATGGATGTTCTCTTCACAGTTATTTGGAAATGTAAAAAATGCAAAGAAAGTAATTACTTACGCGGCATGCTGCGGTTCCACAAAGGAAAAAGCTCTTTCAGAAGAACTAAAAAAAGCAATTGTTGCAGCAATGACTAATTTGGATTCTATATCTGTACGAGACGAGAATACTGCAAAATTTGTACAAGCATTGACTGGAAGAGAATGCGTTTATAACTTAGATCCCGTTGCAGTTGAAGATTTTTCGACAAAGATTCGGAATATTAATTTAAGCGGCAAATTACCTAAAAGTTATTGTATTGTTTATTCTTATAAAGACAGAATAGCTGATGAAAAAACAATTAATGCAATTAACAACTATTGTAAAAACCATGGCTTAGTGCCGATTGCACCTTTTGGAAGTCAGAAATGGATAAAGAGGAAAAAAACTCTTACACCATTTGAATTGCTAAGGGCATTTGAAAATGCGGAATGTATAATAACAGACACATTTCATGGAACATTATTTGGTGCTAAATTTGGTAAAAAAATGTGTGTTATTATCAGAGATAGTAATAGAAACAAATTGGAAGATTTAACTAAAAGGTTGGGAATCGAAGATCATATCCTTACTGATATTAGTGAACTTGAAACAGTATTAGGTATTGAACTTGAAAGAAATGCAATTGATAGTGTACTTAATAATGCAAGGAAAGATACATTTAAATATTTGGAAAATAGTCTGCAATAGAATGTGTGGAAGCGGAAGTGATAATGAATGAAAAGTAACAGAAATAAATATTTAATTAAGAATACGCTAATATTTACTTTGGGAAACTTAGGATCAAAATTGATTACATTTTTTTTGATTCCTTTATATACCAACACACTAAGTACGTCTCAGTATGGTATGATTGATTTAGTGGCAACGGTAAGTACGGTTGTTGCTCCTATTCTTACTATAAACATTTGTGAATCAGTTATGCGCTTTGCGTTAGATAAAGATGCGGATCAAAGGCAAATTACACACATAGGTACATACATTTTTATATTTGCATGTTTGTTTGGATTTTTGATTATACCGATTTGTTCGCTTTTTGACCAAACTGCACCGTATGCGATATTGATATATTTCTATGTAATTTCATTAGCAGCAAGTCAGCTCTACTTATGTGATTTAAGAGGAAAAGAACTGTTGCTTTATTACTCGATAGGTAATGTGCTTCACACGTTTCTTATAACTGTGTTTAATATTGTTTTCCTACTTGTTCTCAGAATGGAAATAGAGGGATATTTGCTTGCATTTATTATTGGAAGTTTAATGACTGCAGCTTATGCTTTTATAGTAGGAAAAGGATATAAAAGTTTAAAACCCAAAAGAATTAATAAGAAGCTTTTAATTAGTATGTCAAAATATTCAATAGTATTAATACCAAATTCGTTTATGTGGTGGATTATGAATGCATCTGATCGAATTATGGTAACAAGTATGGTAGGAATTGCAGCTAATGGCATCTATGCTGTTTCATATAAATTACCCGCGCTTGTTTCAACGTTAACATCTATTTTTAATCAAGCATGGAGCTATTCTGCAATAAGAGAAGACGGTGCTTGTGATGAAACTGAATATAATAATCGTGTTTTTAAATTATTAATTGGAATAGTAATGTTAATTGGAATTGGTATATTAACATTTGTTAAGCCTTTTTTGAGTATATATGTTTCAGAAGAGTTTTTTCCTGCATGGAAATATACGCCGTTTCTCATAATTGGATATGTTTATTTGACATTGGGATCATTTATGGCAACCAGTTATACAGTACACAAAGATAGCTTTGGGTATTTATTTTCTGGAATGTTTGGTGCGGTTTTTAATATAGCTTTAAATTTTATTTTCATTCCCTTAATTAATGTGTATGGTGCGGCTATCACCACAGGTATGAGTTATTTCTTAGTGTTTTTATTTAGATTAATACATACAAGAAAATATATGAAATATAGGATAGTGAATGTCGAGTTTATTTTAGGGAGTGTTATTTTGTTTATTTCCTCATTTGCTATCTATTTAAATAGCCAAATAGGATTTACAATACAGATTTTGCTTTTCGGAATTGCAGTCTGTTTTTTTGGAAAGCCTTGGGTACTGATGCTAAGAAAGTTAGTTAATGTAAAAAGAAGGAAGTAATGGGGTTATGAAAACTGTTTGTAAAGAAAATCAATGTGCTGGCTGTATGGCATGTATTGATATTTGTTCAAAAAAAGCCATACAGTTAGTAGATTCAATAGTAGCATATAATGCCGTTATAGATGAAAATAATTGCATAAATTGTGGAGCTTGCCAAAAAGTATGTCAGGAAAATAATCCACCTGTTCAAATGAAACCTATTGTTTGGAAGGAAGGCTGGGCCAATAATCAGGTAATCAGAGAAAAATCTTCAAGTGGAGGGTTAGCGACTGCAATTGAATTAGCTTTTATAAAAAATGGGGGAACAGTTTGTAGCTGTTCTTTGAAAGAGGGGGATTTTCTCTTCTCTTTTGCATATACTGAAAAAGATGTAGCAAAGTTTACTGGTTCAAAGTATGTAAAAAGTAACCCCAAAGGCGTTTATAAGAAAATATTAGAAAAGTTAAAGAAAGGCGAAAAAGTATTGTTTGTAGGATTGCCTTGTCAGGTAGCTGCTGTAAAAAACTTTGTGGGGAATAAAGAAAATCTTTATACAATAGATTTGATTTGTCATGGTACTCCATCGCCAAAGATTCTGGAACGATTTTTAAATGATTATAAGCTAGATCTATATAGTACTCAAGATATAAGATTCCGTGTAAAAACTAAGTTCTATTTAGAGAGTGACCAAAAACGGTTTACGGTTCCAACTGTTATTGATAATTATCTTATGATATTTTTAAATTCAACTTCCTATACTGAAAATTGCTATGAATGCAAATATGCGAAGCAGGAACGTATTGGAGACATTACGTTAGGCGATTCTTGGGGAAGTGAATTACCGGAAGACATTCAAAGTAAGGGCGTTTCGTTAGTATTTTGTCAAACTGATAATGGTAAATACCTTTTAGAACAAACTGATCTTCAGCTTTTAGATGTTGATTTAGAACGGGCTATAACGTGGAATCATCAGCTCCATCATCCATCAGTTAAATCTAAGCAACGTGAGAAATTTTTAAATGCAATCAATGAAGGAAAAAAATTTAGGCAGGTTGTTCTTACATGTTATCCAAAGCGATATATTAAAAATCTTGTTAAAACAATCCTATATAAGATGAAAATAATCCGGGGGGGGCAGGTAAGATATTGCATAATTCTGACAGAAAGGATTTGACATAAGTTTAATGTAGAAACAAAAAAGGCATTGGAGGTTGATGCCGATTGAGTATGGGTTTGGAACGATGATGTTAAGTGAAATTTTTGGAGTCGCCAAGATTTATATTATTACTGGCAGAATTGATATGACGCGCAGTATTGTTGGTATTATGGGCATTTTCCGGGATACTTATCAGACTCTTTACTTGATAGATAGTGGCGATCTAATACGGAGACTGACCCTGTGCAATCAGAGGCATAAATCAATATGATTTAAAGGAGCACAGCGTATGAACAAACTAAGTATTGTTGTACCATGCTACAATGAAGAGCAGGCATTGGGATATACCAATGCAGAACTGACTCAAATCATAAACAAGCTGGTTGAATCGGGGAAAATCCATAAGGCCAGCTTTATTCTTTATGTGGATGACGGAAGTAAGGACAGCACCTGGAATATGATTGAAGGTTTTCGAAAGCAATATCCCTTTGTTTTCGGCTTAAAGCTTGCAAGGAATGTAGGGCATCAGAATGCGCTCACAGCCGGTCTTCTTGCAGCCATGGAATATGCGGATATGGTAATATCCATTGATGCAGATTTACAGGACGACGTTTCAGTAATGGAAGAGATGGTGGACCGATACCGGGAGGGGTGTGAAATTGTATATGGGGTCCGTAACAGACGTGATACGGATACGCTGTTTAAACGGTCTACAGCAATTGGCTTCTATAAGCTGATGAAATTAATGAATATCGATATTGTCTATAATCATGCCGATTACCGGCTCCTATCAAAAAAAGTATTGGAACAATTTGCTCTGTATCCGGAACGGAACCTTTTTTTAAGAGGAATTATTCCTTCCATTGGCTTTCGGTCTGCTATCGTAAAATACGATAGAAAATCACGAGTTGCCGGAAAGTCCAAATACCCACTGGGCAAGATGTTTGCTATGGCTTTTGATGGAATCACTTCTTTTAGTATACAGCCCATACGTATGATAACAGTCTTAGGATTAATTATTGTACTATGTAGTCTTTGCGCAGCAATCTATGCATTATATTCCTATATTTCGGGTAAAGTGGTAGCAGGATGGACTTCTACTATATTATCTATTTGGTTCATTGGAGGAGTACAGCTTTTATCGGTAGGTCTGATAGGAATATATATTGGTAAGATCTATGTGGAGGTAAAAGGACGGCCCCGGTATGTTGTTGAAATAAACGATTTGACGGAGATAGATCATGAAGAACAGTGAGGAGAAAAGTACTGTTAGATACATTACCTTTTTCATAAAGATTCTGGAACGCTTGAAAAGAAATATAAAAAAGATCGATTCCCGCATGGAAGGGAAATACTCTCCTGATCTTCTGGCACTTGCAGCTACTGGAATTGCTGCATTGGCTGTTTCGGCTATTTTGTTTCTTCCAAACTATCTGGGGGTGGCGAATGATGGAACAACGGATGAGCTTATGCGGACCGCCGGGATCTATTATATATCAAAAGAGCCAGGTGATATATATGCTAATTATTTCAATAAAACATATACCGAAGTTGCAACTGGGACAGAAGGACCGGGGAATATATGGAATAGTCAGTTGGTGATTATAAAGGCGGCAAAATTCCTTGATGATGTTATTACTAATGATAGAATATTTGATATTCGTTTTTTAGGCTTTCTTTATTTTATCTTATATCTTCCTGCATTATATTTGGTTATTCAGCAAGTTTGTCAGCGTGTAAAGAATTTTTCAGAAGGTGCGTTTATAGCAGGAGCAGGATTGATTATTTTTTCGGATGTAGGATATGTGACTTATTTCAATTCTTTTTATCCCGAGGCAGTTTGGTTTATCTCATTGCTTTATTGCATTGGCGCAGCTATGTCATTTCAAAATAAACGTTCTGAACACAAAGATTTATTCTCATTGTTTTTGCTGTTTTTATCTGGAAGTGTTCTGATAAGCTCCAGACGTCAATGCGCAGTTATTGGATTTTTATTGACTTTTTATATGATCCGCCTGATTTCAGTGCGTAGAAGTTGGATTTGGGGAGGCAGCTGCCTCCTTGCTGCATTGGCTATTAGTTTCTTTTCGTTTTTTTGTATATTGGAGTATCCCACTGATTTTAGCAAAACCAGTAAATTACATGCAATGACCAGAGGGGTGCTGTTCAGCTCTTCTGACCCGGCTGATTCATTAGCGGAATTTGGTATCGATCCATCTTATGAGCTGCTGGCTGATGCTTCTGCTTATGATTATCTGCCGTTTGTCAAAGCGGAAGACAGTTCGCTTTATAATGGCTTTATAGACCAATATACCATTTCAGACATTGGTGTCTATTATTTACAGCATCCGGGGAGCTTGTTGAGTATGCTGGATGTTTCAATTAAAGTAGGGATGGACATGCGTAGGAACGACTGCAGTAATTATGAGAAAAATGCAGGCTTTCCTAAGAGAGCAAAAAGTTTGTTTTGGTCGGGCTGGAGCAGTTTTAAAGAGTTATCAGCACCAAAAACGGTGGGATATTTACTTTTATTAACCGTTGCCATTATTCTATTGTTTTTTAAAGGGTATTCCATGCGTCCCATGGAGGATAGAAGAAATACCATTTTTCTTGATATCCTGTTAGTGATTTTGGGTCTTTTGCTATTACAGTCAATGGAGGTAATTGTCAATAGCGGGGATGCAGAGATGGTACAGCGGCTTTTTCTGGTTGGTCTTTCTATCGACATCATGACATACTGCGTTTTTGCAGAATTGCTTCATAAGCTTAGGATTGTTTAATGAAAGGGAACAGATTGAATATGAATAAAAATTCGTTTGGCTATATAATACAGGATGTTGGTTTGGTGATTTTACTGGTCTGTTTATTTGCCGGTTCCATGACAGTGAGCTATACGGACAAATCTATGATATTCGAAGCGGTGGTTATGTTATCAGGGACATTTTTTGTGATACTGCTTTCAGGTTTTAAGCTGTTTGGACTGGGTATCACAATGGCAGGAATACAGGTCACGCTTTATACCGCCTACCGGCTGTATTTGTTCCTCTCTTACGATACAGAGATTTCAGTATATTGTTATATATGGATTTTATTACCATTAGTTTCTGCTGCTTCTATGTACTTGTTTGTCTATGGAAATCACCGGTTGGAGATTGAAAATGATATATTGAAGAAACAGGTAGAGGAATTAGTTGTGGTTAATCCGCTGACAAAACTGTATAATTTAAGAAGCTTATATAATGATCTTAATGTTCAGGTATCATATGCGGAGAGAAATAAGGTACCTCTTTCTCTTATGATAGTTGTACTCAAATATGAATCAGAACTTAGAAGTATTTTATCACGGCATAATTATGAGATGATTATACAGAGGCTGGCCCAACTGGTGGTGGATACGGTTCGTGTTGAAGATAAAACGTACTCTATTGATAATAAGGGTTCATTGGCAGTTATTTTGACTTGTGACAAATCTGGAAGCGATATAGCAATGAGAAGAATAAAGAGCCAGGTATCACAGCGGGATGCATTTGCAGGAATAGCGGATGCGGCCATTAAAGTTGAAGTGAGGATTGCATGTTTAGAATATAAGAAAGACAAGTTTGAGAATAATATGATATTATTTAAACAGAAGGTGGAAAATGAATTGCAATATGACGTTTAAATCGTTTCTTACTTATTTTACTGCACTGCTCTTGCTTCTTTTTGTTTCTTTTGGAATTCCGAATACAGTTTTGGCACAGGAATTTCCAAAGGGAGATATTCTAATCATCTTTAGCGATAACGCCGATAAGCAAGCTGTTGCAGCTGTAAATGACCTGGTTGAGCAGTTGACGTATCAAAGTTTCGAAGTAAGCTATGGTCCAGCTTCCTGGAGTATGGAGTATCTGGATCGGTTTTCACATATTATTTGTTATGATTTAAACACATATCCAATGGAGTTCTCAAAAAAACTGGAGGAATATGAAAACAGTAAGCTGATTTCTCCCCATATTTTATTTGTAGGTAGTCGTTATCTGAAAGATTATCTGGATTATACGGGAAGGTCGGGGAGATATCAGTTAATTAACAGCTCCATTGGTCAGGTTCAATATTCATTCAACGGGCTGGACAGCAGAACGAGTTTAGTGAAAGAAGATTATTTCATATTCCTGAAACAGTTTCAGTATAAAAGCGGAGAGTTAAATGTAGATGATAAAAAGGGATACTTTTGTGCAACTGCTGGCGCTATAACTCATATACCAATTGCTAATATAAATGATAATATGATTAAGGCTGCTTTTAACAGAGAGGTTGCCCAGTGGAAGTGGCCGTATAAAGGGATTCCTCATGTATTTGCCCAATACATTTTAATTGATAGAGTCTATCCTTATGAAGATCAGGAAAAGCTGCTTAAGGTGGTGAACTTGCTGATTAGTAAAAAAACTCCTTTCGTTATCTCAGTAATGCCCATGTATACAAATGGCGATTACCCTTCTATGACCCACTTTTGTGAGATCCTGCGCTATGCTCAAGCCAATGGCGGAGCAGTTATCATACATGCTCCGATTAACCAGATGGTTGACTTTAAGACGGAGGTGGTTTTGGACTATCTAGCCAGGGCAATGGTCATATATAACAAGCAGGGAGTCTATCCACTGGCATTACAAGTGCCCCACAACTGGATGTTTGATAAAGATACAATTGAAATCATGAGTCATTTCAGGACTGTCTTTACTTCGGATGAGATGGATCCCTATTTAAAACCGGATGAGATGAATCGCAATGAGGTCTATCAGGATGGCCACCAATGGGTGGGAAATTCCATTTCTCTAGATGATACAGGGGTTAGCAATTCGACCATTTATTCTACGGCTGTATCTATTTCTATGAAAGAGGATTATAGTAAAATCAGTAAAAAAATTCAGACATGCAGAAATTCATTTGTGCCATTAAAAAGTCTCTGGGATATGGATCACACTTTATGGATGGATAAGGAACTGCTGAATTATAAGAGTGGAAATCTGATTCTAAATGATAAAAAAATAGATTTAGATTTTACGCCATCCGTTTATACTAAGCAATATGATTATCATCGTAATATTCTTCAGCGGTTTTCTAAGGACTTAACTTCTCAAAACCGCAAATTGATTTTGATAGTAACAATCACTTCTGTTATTTTTTTATTTTTGATCCTTTGGGCCAGATATACGAATAGAAAAAGATATTTCTTATCACCTGAAAGTGGATCGCAGCCAGACGAAAAATATACTGATTAAAGAACTGAATTTTGGAACAGGGAGGGGCTATGACATTTTTAGATGTTTTGGCATTATATTCAATCTTTGCTATATGGGGATTGCTGTTTATGAATATCGTACTCTCTATGGGCGGATTTGTTTATATTATGCGTACGTATCGTACAGACGGGCACAAATCGATTAATGAATATCCCATGGTTACGGTAATAGTTCCTGCCCATAATGAGAGTATTGTAATACGCAAAACCATGGAGGCATTATTAAAGTTTGATTATCCTGGGGATAAGTACGAAATCATAGTCATTAATGATAATTCCTCAGATGATTCTGCCCAGGTTCTGAAAAATATTCAGGTAGATAATCCACAGGCAAGGATTATTGTTATAAATACGGATAATATAGTAGGAGGAAAGGGCAAATCCAATGCGTTGAATATTGCACTTTCCGTGGCTTCGGGTTCCGTAATAGCGATTTATGACGCGGATAATACTCCGGAGAAGCAGGCTCTGAAGATACTGGTTGAAAATCTAATGTCGGATGAAAAACTGGGTGCAGTCATAGGAAAGTTCAGAACAAGAAATAAATACGCATCCCTGCTCACGAGATTTGTAAATATTGAGACTCTGGCTTATCAGTGTATGACCCAGGCTGGAAGATATTTTTTCTTTAAACTTTGCACCATACCTGGAACCAACTATGTGATCCGACGGGAGTTGATTGACCGTATGGGTGGCTGGGATGTGAATGCCCTTGCTGAGGATACAGAAATCAGCTTCCGGCTTTACCGCATGGGATACTATATTAAATTCATGCCACTTGCTGTTACATGGGAGCAGGAACCTCAGAAGCTGAAACAATGGTTTAAGCAGAGAACCCGTTGGGTAAAGGGAAACCTGTATGTTCTGAAGAACAACTTTAAATATGCGTTTGATCCAAAAGCGGGAAGGATGAGACTTGATGTTATTTATTACGCGCTGGTTTATCTAACTATGTTTACTTCTTTGATATTTTCGGATATGATATTTATAATTGGTATTTTGGGATTGGGTTATGTAACTTTAGGCGGATTTTCATCTTTACTATGGGAGATGGCAATATTGCTGTTTATATTAAACGTATCGATTACACTGTCTGTTGAAAGAAATGAATTCAATTTCAGTAATATACTGCTTACCTTTTTCATGCTGTTTACCTATGCAAAGATGTGGGTGCTGGTAGTATTTAACGGTCTTATACAGGGAATCCAGGATGCAATATATCATAAAGAAGTCGTTTGGGATAAGACGGAACGTTTTGAGGAAATATTGGATAAAAGAAGGAAGAATACAAGACAGTAATGGAAGTAAGGAGCGATTATGGCAACATTGACGAAGAAGCATAACAAAAAAATATCTTTGAGTGTAAAGATATCTGTTGGCTGTATGGTAATGCTGTTGATTATAACAATATTTCCTTTAGGTGCATATGGTTCAAATACCGTTGCCCCTGTGACAGGTGAATCAACTGAAATACCGGATACGCAGGAGACAACTGCAGAGAATCAGGCTGACCAAAACATCAGTCAGGAGGCAGCAGCTGAAGGTGTTGATTTTCTACCTGTTGTAGACCCGGAATCAGCATCGGTTCCTGATCAGAGTGAGCCGGAATACCAACCAGTAAGTCATACCCAGGATACTTTCTTTTACAGAAAGACGCTGAAAGGAATCTATTCTTCTACAGAACTTTATTTTTATGCACAGGATTACTGGGATACAAAGTATGTTTATGCCTGTATACAATATGATGTTAGTCAGCTGATAGAAAGTTCATCTTCTTCTGTTACTTTCTCAATTAATGATGTTCCAATTCAGTCTTACAAGTTGGAATATAAAGATGGAAATTCGCAGATTCTATATGTAAAGATACCATTGGAGCAGGTGCATGCTGGTTTTAATACCTTTGCAATATCGGCTTATGCCAGACTATATGATGAGCAGGGTTGTGTAGATGATTACTCGGATGCCAATTGGTTAAGTATTTCTGATGCCTCATATGTCAGATGTGGATATGAAAGCAAGGACCCGGAGCATAGGATTTCATACTATCCTTATCCGTTCATGTCAACTTACAATACAACTGGAAAAGGATTGGTAATAGCCGTCTCTGACGATATGGCTCCAGGGGAAGTGGCTGCAGCCATGAATATAATGGCTGATTTAAGCTCTGATACCAAAGAAAAAAATGATATCCAGGTATGCCGACTTTCAGATTTACGGAATTTTAATCCGTCCAGAACGATACTGATTGCGGATTATAACAGTTTACCTTCTGAATATAAAAATAAGATAACAAATGCTCCTGATACATCAGGAAATACCATTGTAACTTTTTCTGATGATATGAATGGGAATCCGCTTTTAATCATTACCTCTCTGGAAGATGTCAGTCTGTCAGAAGGAGCTTTTATGCTTATGGATCAAAGCCGCCGCATACAGGAAGTGGGGAGTGTTGCAGAAGTTGAAAAAGGCAGTGCACAGTTGGCTGCTGATGCAGTAAAGCAAAGCGACATGGCGGCTTTAAGTTATACACTTGAAGATATATCTGGTAATGGAATGTTGTATGTAGGCCCATTTCACCAGGAGAAGAATATTTATCTTCCTGTTTCAAAAGGATTTAAACTAGCGGAAGGAGGAAAAATTGTTTTAAAATTCCGTTATAGTGAAAATTTAGATTTTAATCGTTCACTTATTACAATATACTGGGGTGAGGTTCCGGTTGCCAGTAAACGGCTGAATAAGGAGAACGCATCTGGAGATGAATTGACATTTGAAATGCCAAGTGACGTTATAGGAACATCGGCCACCAATCTGAAAGTATCATTTGATTTAGAAATACCTGATTTGATTTGCAGCCCCAGACAGAGTGATATGCCATGGGCCTATATATCAAAGGATTCCACGATATTTTTACCCAATACAACTGATATAACGCTGTCTTTTGATTCTAAGGTCTCCCCTTTTAACCGGAACGGAGCGTTTAATGATGTTATGCTGGTACTCAGCGATACGCCGAATACCAATGAACTGAATCTTTTGGGACAGGCAATAGCCATGTATGGAAATGAAGCAAAGCCATACGGATCAATTATTGTGCGAAGAGCCTCAGATTTTAATGAGGAGGATGCGGATTATAATATCATTGCGGCTGGAACACTCCAGAGCAATGCATTCATATCCAGGATCAATGATTCTCTGGCTTTTAAATTTTCACCAGATGGTACATCATTTGAGAGTAATGAGCAATTAATTTTATCCAGGGATTATGCTGGAAAAATTGGTATTATCCAGCTTTTGAAATCTCCTTATTCTCTAAACCGGGGCTTGCTGGTACTGACTGGAAACAGTGAAAATATACTGACAAATCTACAGAATTGTTTGAGAGATTCCAGCAAACGAGAGGAATTAACAAAGGATTGCGCAATTATAGATCCGGATAAGACGGTTACTACACTCCAGTTTATCCGAACGGAGGAAACAAAGGGTGGTCCGACTCTTGCAGAGAAGATGATTCGTAATAAAAAATCTCTGATTTTTACAGCTGTTGCTACAACGGCAATGTTTTTAATGCTGATTGCCGTAATTATAATATTGCTGCGGATACGTATGTACAGAAAGAAGAATGAAGAATAAATAGAGATACTTCTGGAAAGGAATGAAGAAAGGATTGAAATTAGAGAAAAACTGGTTTTATAGTTTTTGTATTGCATTATCGGTTGTGGGTATTGCCTATATTCTGATTACCGGAGTTTCTGAAATGCAGGGTAATCAGGAGTATCCTTATGCAATGAAAGGAATGCTCATTCTTATCTTCTTCCTTGCCTGGGTAGGAGTTCATTTTCTTGCATTGCTTTCTGCAAGGCTGGGAATAAAAGAAAAATTGTCTAAAAAGAGTAAATTAATCTTTGGTCTGGAGACTGTTTATGTCTTACTGATTCTGATCTTTGCATTTATTATGCGTGTAGCTGTCATAATAGAATTACCTATGAAACCAGCTTCTGATTATAAAACTTATTATGAGATTGCGGTGATGATGAAAAAGGGAATCCTTCAGGAAAAAGGAGAAGGTTACTGTAACTATATAGCCATGTTTCCCCATATAGCGGGGTACTGCTATATACTTAAGAATATATTTGTTTTATTTGGAACAAGTGTCTGGAACGGTCAGATGGCAAATGTTTTCTTTTCTTTAGGGACGGTATTTTTTGTTTATCGGATTGCAAGAAAACTAGGAGGGAAGATTGCTGGGATTGTTGCCTTGACGGGTTCTGCATTCTGGCCATCACAAATCTTATATATAAATATGCTGGCAGCTGAGTATTCTTTTAGCTTTTTTTTGTTTTTGTCTGTTCTATTATTTCTTCATTTGGTAATGGATTATGACAGCACTACAAAAAATGGTATCAGTGGAATTCTTCTTCATATTCTTCTTGGCTGTTTGATAGCAATTACGGCAGCGATACGTCCGATGGCTCTGATTCTGCTGATTGCTATTCTTCTGTTTTTAATTCCACAAAAGATGAGTCTACCAGGTATTCCAATAAACAGTATATCCATATGGGTAAGGTTCCTGGCAAAAGGATGGCTTAGAGGATTGCTGATATTAGCTTCATATATGGTAGTTTCCGGTATTATTACAACAGATATAGAGCTTCTTATTAACAAGTCTGTGCCTTCTTTCAGCCAGTCTTTTGGCTATAATTTACTGGTGGGTTTAAATAACGATGCAAGTGGAGGATGGAATGAGGAAGATTCCAAGTTCCTTTATGACAATCTGGAACGTACTGGTTCTCCCATAGAAGCTCAGACAGCATGCCGGGATGAGGCATTCCAGCGATTAGTTTCCAATCCAAACATGCTTTTTAATCTGTTTATTAAGAAATATGAGCTGCTGTGGGGGAATGACAATTATGGCAGTGATTGGAACCTGGCATTTTTAAAAGAACAAAATGAACTGACTCAGACACGGGCCGATTTTCTTTACAAGGTAAAAAGTGAAAATCAAATCGTTTATTTGGTTTTTATTCTTTTCTCTTTTCTGACTCTGATTTATCTGTTAAAAAAACAGGCGAATGGTGTTTATGTTTTAATTTTAATATATCTTGGAACTGCAGCAATGCATCTTATGGTGGAAAGTCAGAATCGATATCATTTTCATGCAATACCAGTACTGATCATTTTGGGATCAGTGGGAGTAGCATTTATATTTGATAATGCCATAATTTTTGTAGAATCATCTGATGTGGAACGGCAAAGAAAAGAAAAACAGATGATTCGTCAGGAGGCAGTATTAAAAAAATTTGAGATGGAAGAGCATAAAGCAATTGAAGAGCGGTATAAAAATATGACTAACTCATTTGATATGAAGTCAGCCATTACAAATGGGAATGTGACAGTTACAGTATCTGAAATCTATGCAAAGTCTAATAACGAAGAGAACAGTAATGATATTGTATATGTAGCGCCAGCAATGCCAGCACCAGCAACACCAGAACCAGCGCCAGCAGCAACAGGAAATAAAGCCATAGAACCTCCTGATGTTGAGCAAAATGTTGGAATAATTGATCAGGAGGAACAGAAATCAAATAATTTAGATAAAGTCGCTGATAAAAAGGAGTCTGAAAATAAGATGGCTGATGAAAGTCTGTTATCGCTGATTTTGGAATTAGAGGAGATTGCAGAAACTGGTAAAATAGTAAAAAAACCGAAGGATAAAATACAACACAAAAATAGTGATGGTGGTTTGGAAGAAATATTAGATAAAATCAGAGAAATTGAAAAGAGACAGGATAATATGCTGGAAGGGTTCACTATAATTAAGCATGATATAGAACATGTAAAGCGGATTGCAGCGGATTTGGACCAAAGAGAAAAGGAGGATAATGTATGAATAGGGTTCCTCCGCAAAATAGAATGGAAAAGTTTTTGATAATCATCTTTTGTATACTGCTATTCTTAATTGCAGGAGGGCTGCTTCTATTATCTCATTATTTCAATGTTGATGAGGAACTGAAAAATAGAGAAAAGGAGGGCATAGAAGAAAGCAGAAAAAGTGAGCTGGATTCAAAGGAAACGTCACTTGATGATATTACATCAATGCTTCCGGAGTTTTGCAATCTGAATGAGAAAATACCAGATATAACGATTACTGATGAAGCTGGGAAAAAGGAATCCATACGGAGTTTTGAAGGAAAACAAACAGTAATAACATTTTGGGGAAGTTGGTGTCCGGATTGCCAGGAAGAGTTGTCCCATTTTAATGGCTTCAGGGATATTATGAAAAATTATGGAAACATAAACTATATTCTTATAAACCGGTTAGATGGAAATAAAGAAACGAGTGAGAAAGCTAAGCAGTATCTAATCAATAATAAAATTAATATTAGTACGTATTATGATTACGGGCTGTCGGCTTATAAGAAATTGGGACTTCATAGCATACCAACAACATTGTTTCTGGATGAAAAAGGTATTATCAGAGCCTGGAGTACAAAACCTATAACAAAAGATTCCGTTTTTGAGGGTTATTTAAGATGCATGACAGAAGGGAACGGAAAAGTAACAGGAGATTTTGTAACTGGCTGTCTCATGGATAGTAATGGAGGAGTACATGCGAAGTACGATCCTAAGGGCGCTGGAAAACAAACCAGCGAAGTGTTAAGTGAAACACAGGGAATAGTGATGGAATACGCTGTTTTATGTAATGACCAACAGCTGTTTAATAGGACACTTTCATATATAACGGAAAACATGTGGACAAATGGTTTAATTGCATGGAAAGTAAAGGGAGATAAACCGTCTGGTGTGAATGCTCTTCTTGATGATCTCCGGATTTTGAATGCACTCATTTCCGCACATCGTCAATGGGGAGGTTATGACAAGCAAATTAATAGTTTTACTGAGAGTTTAGCTAAATACGGAAAAAAAGGTGGACAGTATGTGGATTTCTATGACTCTCATCTGAAACAATATGCCACCCGTTTTACGCTTTGTTATGGAGATCTGCAGACAATGAGAGAATTATCAAATCAGGACGACAGATTTACAAAACCATATGAGTACACAAAAAAGCTGGTGTTAGGCGGAAAGATAAGCAGTAAATTTCCATTGTATTACAGTTGGTATAATTATAAAACAAATTCGTACTCCACAGATAATCTGAATTCTGCAGAAGCTATGCTGACCCTTCTTCATTTAGCAAAAGCAGATCTGTTGCCTGATGATTCCCTGGACTGGCTGGAGGAGCAGATGAAAAGAGGAGGTGTGAAAGCACGTTATAATGTAAAAGGAGAAGTTGTGGAAGGCTATAATTATGATTCTACTGCTGTTTATGCACTGATAGCACTGATTGCTAAGGAAGCAGGGGATCAACAATTACAGGGAATGGCTTTGAGAAGAATGGAAAAAATGAGAATAATTGATACATCTTACCCATACTTCGGAGCTTTTGGTATGGAAGATGGAACTGGTATAAACTCATTTGATCAGGTATTAGCGATGCTTGCTTATGAATATACAAAATAAATGTAATAGAATTGGAGAGTTAAATAGTGAAAAACATTATGCTCGTATTTGGCACAAGACCTGAAGCGATTAAAATGTGTCCCCTTGTGAATGAACTGAAAAAGAGAAAGCAGATCAGGGTTATTGTTTGTGTTACAGGACAACATAAATCTATGCTGACCCAGGTTCTGGAGACATTTCAGATTGTTCCTGATTATGACCTTTCTATTATGAAGGAGAGACAGACACTTTTTCAAATCACTACAAAAATATTAGATAAGTTGAGCCCTGTTTTGGAAAAAGAGAAACCAGATGTGGTGCTGGTCCATGGAGATACAACAACGGCATTTGCTTCAGCTCTGGCATGCTTTTATTTACAGATACCCGTGGGACATATTGAAGCGGGCCTTAGAACGCATGACATTTATTCCCCATATCCAGAGGAATTTAACAGACAGGCAGTTGGAATAGTTGCCAAATATCACTTTGCTCCAACGGAGACAGCAAAGCAGAATTTAATAGAAGAAGGTAAAAATCCTTCCTGTATATTCGTCACAGGGAATACAAGTATTGATGCACTGAAAACCACGGTTAAGAATGATTATGATCATGAGTTGTTAAAATGGGCGTCAGGCAGCAGGCTGATCATATTGACAGCACATAGAAGAGAGAATCTGGGTGAACCGATGCGGCAGATGTTTCGTGCTATTAAACGAATTATAGATGATTATTCGGATATAAAAGTAATATATCCAATACATTTAAATCCTTTAGTAAGAGAGATTGCTAATTCTATATTTATGGATGAGGACAGAATTAGATTAATTGAACCATTAGACGTAGTAGACTTTCATAACTTTATGGCCAGAGCTGTATTGATCTTAACGGACAGCGGAGGGATACAGGAGGAAGCTCCAAGTTTAGGTAAACCAGTACTTGTTATGCGGAATTCTACAGAACGGTCAGAGGGGATTGAAAGCGGAACTTTGTTACTGGTCGGAACCGAAGAAGAAGATATCTATGATTCTATCGTAAACTTATTAAATAATAAAGAAGCATATGCAAAAATGAGTAAAGCAAGTAATCCATATGGGGACGGTAATGCCAGTAAAAGAATTGCTGATATTTTATTAACATATTAGCTTAAGTAAAATGCATAGATAGGACAAAAAATGATATATAATTCCATTATTAGATTAGTATTAAAAGATCTTACAGAGACGTTTCTTTATGTACCTAAGGCGGCTTTGTTAGGATTCATGGTGATTGTATTGTTAATGATATTAAAAAGTTTATTCTATTATCTTAAAAAGTGGACTTTTATGTCCACTTATCAGATTGTGGCTGTTGGAACTTTTATTTCTTATATTTATATTGTTTTAATGATATCATATTTTTCACGACCTGCCGGTTCAAGAAATGATGTGAATTTAATCTTTTTGGAGACTTGGAGAAACAGTGCTCAATCTCGAGCTTATGTGGTAGAAAATATTATTATGATGATACCATTTGGACTTCTTTTACCTGCTTTTTTTAAGCCATCAAGGAATTTTTTTTGCTGTATTCCTTTAGGCTTTATGTTTTCTGTATGTTTGGAATATTCGCAGTTTCTATCAAAAAGAGGGTATATGCAGACAGATGATGTTGTAATGAATGTAATTGGGACATCGATCGGATATGTGGTGTTTTTGCTATTAGATTTCATAATTCGTCCATTACAAAAAAATGCACGTATTTAATATTATTAATAAAAATAGTAATCGTGCTAAAAACACACCTTTTTATCATGTTTTAAGCGTATTAAGCTTGCATTTTCATACAAAATGCGCTAGTATAGATTACATAATTGATTTTTAATAAAAATTTTCAAGGGATTTTGAAAGGAGTAAGTTATGAAGAAGAAAAGGCTGATGGTTGCTGCACTTGCTGTGGCTCTTACAATTGGAAGCACAATGTCATCTTATGCAGCATGGGTAGAATCAGGTGCTGAATGGAGATATCAGAATGATGATGGCAGTTGGAAGGCTTCAACCTGGTTTGAGGAAGCTGGTAAGAAATATCACTTTGATATGAATGGAAATGCACAAAAAGGTTGGTTTAAAGAAACTGATGGTAAATGGTATTTCTTCGGATATAATGGCGTAATGCAGACCGGTCTGATTAAAGTTGATGATAAGGTTTACTTTATGAATGATGATGGTTCCTTATTTATAGGTACTAAAAAAATCGGTAAAGCAGATTATAATTTTACTGAATATGGAACGACCAATGGTCAGCCACAAGTAGTACCTTCTCAAACATGGGCTGGTAATGGCAATCAGACGAATGTAGTTAAAGGAGGAGGCGGTTATTCCAGCTTTTCTGGAAGTAACGAGCCTACAGTAAAAGACGAAGTAAAGAACAAAGTAGATGAGATTATATCTGGAGTAAAAGACAGCGTTAGTGAAACCGTAACCGTTGCAGTTACTGGTAATAGTATCAAATTTAATACTACTGCTGAATCTGCTAAGGTTGCTGTTAAAGATTCTGGCTTAGTATCTGAAGCAGAAAATGCAATTAAAAAATTGTTTAATTCAAATGAAGATGTACAAGAGGTAACAGTTGCAGGTAAGACTTATAACCGCGACACTGTAGATAACATTGATTTAAATGCTGCCATTGTAAGGTTAGGCTTTGAAGATAAGTCAGTAGAAGATTTAATCAAAATGGTAAAAAAAGATTATTCTAAGTCTGTTGAGATTGTAACAAGCGATGGTACATTAAATTATACATTTCAATAATTCGTAACAGAAATTATTTAGGGTGGCTCCCATTGGAACCGCCCTATTTTAAGTATGGAGAGCGACATGAAAAGGATAATCAGACAATGGGCGGTATTAAGTCTGGTATTAATAATATGTCTTGGCATAAGTCAGACTGCATATGCGGGTTCTGTTAATGGAAATGAGCAGTCAGTTTTAAGTACTGCAAGCGGACAGTTTGAAAAAGATGGTATAATATATGCAGTGAAGCCAGAATACATAAATTCTCTGAGAAGCTATTTATCTCAGGATGATGTTGATTTGACAGCCGAACAGGCTCAGGCAGCAATTGCTGAGATTTATGCGAATGTGAAGACTGGGATAGAGAGCGGATATCTGGTAGAGGTGGGAAGAGTTTCTGAATCGGAAATCAAATCGGAAACCAAACACCAGAGTGTGGAAGCGGGGGATCCAAAGGACAAGATAACGGAGAAAAAAGAAGAAGTAAAGGAAACTCAGCCTAATAAAAAAGAGGAAGAGAAGCCATTACCCCAGGAAAGTACGGATATTAAGAAAGAAACAGTAGCAGAGACTTCTCCGGCAATCTCCATCCTTGAACTTGTAGATAAAGCACCTCAGCAAAATTATGAATACTTATATAAAGACACAAATACTCTCATGAGTACCATTCAGATTCCATATCGAATCATATGGGGGTGTTTATTTGTAGCGGTTTGTCTGATCTTTGTTTCATTAGGAATTGTATTATATAAACAACTGCTGACAAAACATCAGAATCGAAAGTTACGGGGCAGTGTAAAAGGTGTATTAACGTTGGCTCTAATAGACTTAACATTTCTTGTTTGCACAGGAATAGGGATTTTGTCTGGAGCTTTTCAGAAAAACCAGATATTAAGTAATTTACCAAACACAGGGTATTACTCTTTTATTTATGATGAACTGAAAAGAGATACCTCCGTTTCATTTGCGCTACTAAATATTCCATCTGAGGTAATGGATCATTCAATCACTTATGAAAAAGTGGTGATAGCTGCCAGACAACAGGTTGAAAATGATTTAGAACAAGGCAATTATAAAGCGAATACATCAATTTTAATAGAACCCTTGAAACGCGATATGAAGGTTTATTTTGATGAACATTCTATAAAAATGACGAATCAGGCTCAAAAAGGGCTTGATTTATTAATGAATCGCTTAGATGAAAAATATACTGCCTTATTAAACTGGCCTTTTGGACGTTGGTGGATACAGTTAAAAGCTGTTTACTCCAGTCTTTCACTGGCTGTTTTAGGACTTTCATTTGTTTTGATTGCATTAATTCATATATTGCTCTTATTACTACATCATTACAAATATCATGGAATCATTCTGGCGGGGAAAGGTATGGCTGTTGGAAGTGGTTTAAGTATGCTTGGAATTACAGCAGGATATCTACTGATGTCAAGGAAGTGGAATGCGTTGTCTCCGCCTTATATGAATTCATTTTTTCTACAGTATATTGATCTGATATGGAAAACGGGTATGATTGTCAGCGGCGTGGGAATTCTCCTTGGACTGGTGGAAATTGCTGCAGGCAGGGCATGGAAAGAAGGCAAATAATATGAATACATTAAGTTATGTTGATATACATTGTCATTTGATTCCAGGGGTTGATGATGGTTCAGAGAGCATGAAAGAAAGTTTATCGGCACTGAAAGAAGAATATGATCAGAATGTAAAACATGTAATATGTACCCCTCATGTGACCGCTGATATTACTTTGCAGGAAGTGGAAAATATAAAAAACGTTTTCTCTGATTTGAAACAACATGTAGCCAAGACTGCCTATGGGGAATTTTTGGAACTACATTTAGGTTGTGAAATTATGTATTCGGAAAGCATTGCAGAATGCCTTATGAATGGTACTGTCTGGACAATGGCAGAAAGCAGTTATGTATTAATTGAATTTCTTCCGTCTGTTGCTTTTGAAGACTTAAGCTATGCTGTAAGAAGATTAACAGCAGTTGGATGTTTACCTGTTTTAGCCCATATTGAAAGATATCAGTGTCTTTACAAACAGATTTCAAGAATACGAAGCATTCAGGATATGGGAGCATACTGTCAGGTGAATGCCTCCAGTCTTCACGGCAACATATTTGATCAAAGAACCAGATTTATTAAAAAAATCTGTAAAGAAGGCCTGGTACATTTCCTTGGAACAGACAGTCATGGTATGATAAAAAGGAGACCGGAGATGGACAGAGGTGCAGACTGGGTCCAGCGACATTGTGCCACTCCATTGGCGGAACGAATACTTTGCCAAAATGGGCTGGACTTATTAAATGATATAGTAATTTGACTGAGGAGAAAATAATGGGAACCAATCAGGATGATGAAATTGAAATAGACTTAAAAGAGCTTTTCTATGTGCTGAAAAGGAAGATATGGATTATAATGTTAACTGGACTTTTGGGAGCGATATCTGTTGGTCTGTTTACCTCAGTTGTATTAAAACCGATCTATACTTCTTCTACGATGTTATATATAGTTAATAAGACAACAACCTTGGCATCTCTTGCCGATTTACAGTTAGGGACGCAGTTGACTAAGGATTATAAAGTTTTAGTTACCAGCAGACCAGTAACAACTCAGGTAATCGCTGATCTTGATTTGAATTTATCACATGAGGAACTTGTTAAAAAGATTAAGGTTGAGAATCCGGTTGATACCAGGATCCTGACTATTTCTGTGGAAGATTCAGACCCATATATGGCTAAAAGCATTGCAGATGATGTTGCTAAGGTATCTTCAGCCAGAATGGCTAAAATTATGGATTCTGCTCCACCGAATGTAGTAGAGGAAGGATATGTCCCTACCAGAAAAACAAGACCAAGTGTTACTAAAAATACAATTTTAGGTGGATTAGCAGGAGTTTTCCTTTCTTGCGCTATAATAATTGCATTGTATGTTTTAAATGATACGGTAAAGACACCAGAGGATGTAGAAAAATACCTTGGATTGAATACTTTAGCAGCCATTCCTTTGTTTGAGGGTAATGCAACCGAAGAAAAAAGGAGACGTAAGAAACGGTCGGCAGGAGGAAATGCATCATGGGAAAAATAGCGTTCCGTAGAAAAGATAAATTAGATTTTAAAGCAAATGAAGCATTTAAGACTTTGCGGACTAATATCCTTTTTTCTGGAAAAGATATCAAAGTTATAACTCTCACCAGTTCCACACCCAATGAGGGGAAAACGTCAGTCTCTTTCCAACTTGCCTGTTCTTTTGCAGCGGCGGACAAGAAAGTTTTATTTATTGATGCAGATATAAGGAAATCAGTGATTGCCGGCCGCTATAAGGTTGACGGTGTTTCATTTGGTCTGACCCATTATATGACAGGACAAAGAAGCATGGCAGATGTGATTACTCAGACGGATATTAAAAATATGGATATTGTTTTATCAGGTCCTGTATCTCCTAATCCAACTGAGCTGCTTGGCGGTGCATTGTTCCAAGCACTTATTGAATCTCAAAGAGAAAATTATGACTATATTATCATTGATGCCCCACCGCTGGGAAGTGTAATTGATGCTGCTATTATAGCAAAATTTGTAGATGGAGCAATACTGGTAGTTGAAAGTGGTGTGATAAGCTATAAAATGCTGCAAAGGGTAAAAGCGCAGATGGAAAAGGCAGAATGCCGCATACTTGGTGTAGTATTAAATAAAATAGATATGCACAATGATTCTTATTATGGAAATTATTATGGAAAATATTATGGGAAATATTATGGAAATTATGGAGAATAATAACTGAATAAGTAATATAAGAGGGGTGTTGCATTGCAACACCCCTCTTATATTACAAGGTCTAAGAAACTATAATGTACTTGCTCTGTCTGTAACATTCTTGTTAAAATTGATAACCTGATGCTCGTAGGGGCTTTCCATTAATGGAGATGTAATAATAAAATCCGCTGTAGCCCGGGTATTGGCAATTGGTATGTCGTATACTTGAGCAATTCGCAGTAAAGCTTTTACGTCAGGGTCATGAGGTTGTGCAGTTAGTGGGTCGGAGAAGAAAATAACCAAATCAATACGGCCCTCTACAATTTTTGCCCCAATCTGCTGATCACCGCCCAATGGACCGCTGTTATAGCCTTTAACTGGAAGCCCTGTTTGATCTGTTATCATGCGTGCTGTTGTTCCTGTACCACACAAAACATGATTTTTTAATATATTCTGGTGCTCTAAACACCATTCGATTAATGAGTGTTTTTCGTTGTCATGAGCGATTAGAGCGATGTTTTTTTCCTTCTGAAGAGTTAGTGTAATAAAGTCTTCCTTTAACATAAAGTTCCTCCTGTGTACTATTAATTGAATGGCAAAACGTTTTGTAAAGAGTAAGTTATGGACAGATCTTTTCTGGAATATTCTTTTTTAAAGTTATGAATAATTCTTTTTAAAACCATCTGCCCGTTTTCATAGGTCGCAGTAGGCAGCAGCATTAAATACTGGCTTACGCTGTACCGGCTGTAGACGTCTCCTCTTCGCAGGGAGTTGCGGATGGAACTGCCCAGTTCATCCATGGCTCTGGTCTGGACTGCAGGCTTTAATAATTCCCCCTTTAAGTTGCTGATGGTAAGCAGGCATAAAAAGATGGAATCTCCGGTTCGTTCGATTGCTCTGGATTCCAGCTGGTAGATATCCCGGAATACAGAAGGCTCACAGCAGAACGCTCCCTTATTGGTTCCGCCCTCCAGAAGTATCTCACGGATGGTGCTTAAATCCATGGTTATTCCATGCTTTTTGTCGCTGATCATCTTATACAGCTCTTTAAAACGGATGGAAGGAGTGATGGCAAATTCGTTGTAGAACATGTCATTTACCCGTTTGTAATGTTCCAGGGACATCATCTGATTGCCGCTTTGGTACAGGGCATAAATCAGATAGTAATGAGCATCTTCTCCGTAAGGATCGATAGAAATTGTCTGCTGGCAGACATCAATCATGGTGGGATAATCTTTCCGGTTGTCTAACATGGTAAGAATTTTTTTAACTAATTTCTGATAAAGAGTATGATAATACGTATTAATCGGAATTACCCAGGATTCCCATTCGGATTTGGGAAGAAAATTCCCCTTATAAAGATGAAAAGCCTCCATCGACAGTTTCAGGCGTGTCTCTTCCGGAAATTCTTTGCTTTCAGCCTGAAGACAAAGTTCTTCAAACTTGTCCGTGTCACACACGGTAACAAGATCCCTTGTCCAGCCGTAAGCTTTTCTGTTTTGAAATACCAGTTCCTGAGTTGGATACCCAAGAGGCTCAAGAAGTTTACGGACACGGAACATCAGTGTCTTTAGAGCTCCTGCGGGATTATTGCTTGCTTCATCTTTCCAGAATAGATCGATCAATTCCTCGACTGGAATATCCCTTCCCCGAAAGGTGATTAAATATTCCAAAAGACTCCATGGTTTTTTTGCCTGATTATTCTGATCAACTATTATTTTGTCTCCTACGGCAACGGAGAATCCGCCTAGCATGTTCACATAAATGATCGTCTCTTGTTTTTTCATAAGTTATCTCCAAAGTAACATTTTCTTTCCTTAGTATATAGAAAAAAATGATAAAAGTCTAGCGCAGCTTATAAAAGATTGAGATTTTTATTAAAATAAGCTATACTGAAGCATAAGAATACAAAAAAGAAAGCAGGAGATAGTTATGAACAGAAACAAACTGTCAGCAGGAATTCTTGTGCTTGCATTCCTGCTTCTGGCAGCGGGAGCCGGTGCACTTTATTCGGATTTCCGGGAGAGGCAGGATTCTGAGCATCTTTATGAAAGTCTGGCAGAGCTTGCAGAGAAAACGCAGGAGAGCACTACTGCCGAAACAGTTACAGAGGGAAAAGAAAAACCTTACGTTTCCCCCATTGATTTTGATGAACTTAAGAAGATCAATCCGGATGTTGTGGGCTGGATCCGCATTGCAGGGACAAGCATCGATTACCCCATCGTCAGGACTGATAACAATGATACTTACTTAGATACAGATTTTGAGGGAAAAAAGAATCCGTCAGGAACCATTTTTCTGGATTGTGACAGCGAACCTGATTTTTCCGGCAGGCATAACATAATTTATGGGCACCATATGAAAAACGGTTCCATGTTTAAGGACATCATAAAATACAAGGATGAATCTTTTTACCAGACCCATCAGAATATTGTGATCTATACACCACAGCAGGAGTTTCATCTGCAGCCCGTCACAGTGCTCTATACTGATGCGGGAGGGATCCGCAGAAAAACTAAATTTGATTCAGATGACAGCTTTCAGTCCTATGTTAATGAAATGACAAAAAACGGTCAGTTCTATCAGGAGCCGCAAAAACCAGTGGATACCCTGTGGTCGTTTGTCACCTGCAGCTATGAGTTTGATGATGCCAGAACCATTCTTTACGCAGTTTTGGCCCCTTAAATTGAAAAAAAAGCATGTTTATGATATAGTACATATCACTTTGTATCACCCAGTTGTATAAAAGGAGAATAATAAAATGGGAAAATATTTTGGAACAGACGGTTTTAGAGGAGAAGCAAATGTAACACTGACAGTTGAAGATGCGTTTAAGGCAGGCCGGTTTTTAGGCTGGTACTATCGCCGGAAAAAACCGGATGAGGTATGCCGGATCGTAATCGGAAAAGATACAAGGCGCAGCAGTTATATGTTTGAATATTCTCTTGTTGCAGGTCTTACAGCATCAGGAGCAGATGCGTATCTTCTGCATGTAACCACAACTCCCAGCGTATCCTATGTTGTCCGTACAGAAGGTTTTTCCTGCGGAATTATGATCTCTGCAAGCCATAATCCTTACTACGATAACGGGATCAAGGTGATCAATGAAAAGGGAGAGAAGCTAGAAGAGTCAGTTATTACGGAAATCGAGAAATATTTAGATGGTGAGATGGAAGAACTGCCTTTTGCCATCCAGGACCAGATCGGCAGAACCGTGGATTTTGCAGCAGGCAGAAACCGCTATATCGGATATCTCATTTCTACGGCAACCAGATCCTTTAAAAATAAAAAGGTGGCGTTAGACTGTGCCAATGGAAGTGCCTCTGCAATTGCGAAGAATGTCTTTGATGCGCTTGGTGCAGAGACCCATGTAATCAGCAATGAGCCTAATGGATTAAATATTAACACAGGCTGTGGTTCCACTCATATTGGACAGCTGGTGAAGTTTGTTAAAGAAGTGGGCGCTGACGTAGGATTCGCCTATGATGGGGATGCAGACCGCTGTCTCGCAGTGGATGAGAACGGGAATGTGGTTGATGGAGACGGCATTTTATATATCTGTGGCAAATACATGAAAGAACAGGGCATCCTAAAAAACAACAAAGTGGTTACAACCGTAATGTCCAATTTCGGATTATATAAAGCTCTGGACAGGGAAGGTATTGAATACGAGAAAACCGCTGTGGGCGATAAATATGTATATGAGAATATGGTTACCAATGGAAACTGCCTGGGCGGTGAACAATCCGGTCATATCATATTCAGTAAGCATGCAACTACCGGAGATGGAATTTTAACATCATTAAAAGTGATGGAAGTGATTCTGGAGAAAAAAGAAAGTCTTTGTAAGCTGGTCTCTGAGCTCGAGATCTATCCGCAGGTTCTAAAGAATGTCCGGGTACACGACAAGACAGCAGCCCAGGATGATGAAGCGGTAAAGGCTGAAGTGGAAAAAGTGTCACAAAGCCTTGGAGACAGCGGAAGGATTCTTCTTCGTCAGTCAGGTACGGAGCCGGTAGTCCGTGTAATGGTAGAAGCCGCCGATTTGGAAACCTGCGAGCAGTACGTGGAACAGGTAATTGATGTTATGAAATCAAGGGGTCATGTTATTTCCTGATAAAGTACCGATAATTATGCTATGAATGTACTTATCTGCAAACTTATTTTGGGAGATCGGAAATATGGATAAGAAAGACAAATCGAACTTAGGGGAACAGATCCGCAGCACAGTACAAAGCGCCATCGATTCCAGGGATTTTAACCAGCTGAACCGAATGATATCGGATTCTGTAAACTCAGCGCTTGAGGAAGCCAGAAATCAGCTGGTAAAAGGATCGAAAGGCTGGACCCAGACGCTTAAGCGGACTGATCCGGGTGAAACCGGTGAAGAAAAAAGGCGTACGGATGACGGACCTGGTTACAGAGCGTTTCAGACCAGCAGCACCGTAAAGACAGGGACAGGCAGACAGGAGATTAAGATTAACCAGCAGGGACGGGTATCCGGGATACTTTTAACTGTTTTTGGAAGCCTTTTTCTGGGTTTTAATTTTATTGCGCTTCTTGCTGCTCTGTTTATTTCGCTGATTTTAAAACCTGTTGCATGGGCGGCAGCCGTTGCTCTTGTATCCCTTCTTGCAATAGGAACTGCTTCTGGTTTCATTCTTTTTTCCGGACTGTCCATAACCGGAAGATTAAAAAGGGCAAGAATCTATGCGAAGCACTCAGAAAAGCGGATGTATTCTAATCTGGAGGAATTAGCCGCCAGTGTTGGAAAATCCCGTGAATACGTGCTGAAGGATGTGGAGAAGATGATGAAGCTGGGGATTTTCCCCCATGCTTATTTAGATGAACAGAAAACCTGCCTGATATTAAGTGAGGCTACCTATAACCAGTACCTGGAATGCCAGAAGGCATTAAAGGAACGGGAAAAAGAAGCCAGACTCAATCAGATCACTGAGGAGGCTGTGCAGGAGAATCAGGCTTTACAGGAGATAATGGCCCAGGGCAGAAATTATTTACGAGTATTAAAAGAAGCCAACGATGCCATTCCAGGCGAAGTTATATCCCGGAAAATATCCATGCTGGAGGACGTGATACAGAGAATTTTCGATACGGTTTTAAAGCACCCGGAGCAGATGGGAGAGATAGAACGGTTCATGGATTATTACCTTCCTACCACCGCAAAGCTGGTGAATGCTTACCGGGATTTTGACAGCACAGGAATCGAGGGCAATAATATCCTGAATGCAAAGAAAGAAATAGAAGGTACTCTTGACACCATTAATCAGGCGTTTGAACGGCTCCTGGATGATCTATACCAGGATACTGTTATGGACATCACCACAGATGCGTCGGTGCTGCAGACCATGCTCAAAAAGGATGGCTGGGCGGAAAGCGATTTTACAGGAGGAATGAAAGAATGAGCAACGATATGGAAGATATGATAAAAGAAGCGCCCCAGCTTACACTTACTCCATTTGAACAGACGGAGGGTGTGAAAGAGGGTGCAGAACTTTCAGAGCGTGAAGCTACGGTTACACAGGCGGTGCCGGATCCGGAGCTTACCCCGGAAGAAGAGCGGCTCGTTTCTGATTTTGCTGAAAAAATCAATTTAAAAGATTCCAATATGGTTCTCCAGTACGGCGCAGGAGCACAGAAAAAGATTGCTGATTTTTCAGAGACGGCTCTTGATAATGTAAAGTCAAAGGATTTGGGAGAAGTGGGACAGATGCTTTCCAATGTGGTCACTGAACTGAAAAGCTTTGAGAATGAGGAACAGGAAAAGGGCTTTTTCGGTTTCTTTAAAAAGAGTGCCAGCCGCCTTGACAGCATAAAGGCGAAGTACGCCTCTGCACAGACCAATGTTAACCAGATCTGCAAGCTTCTTCAGAATCATCAGATTCAGCTTTTAAAGGACGTTGCTCTGTTAGATAAAATGTATGAGTTAAATACCACTTACTTTAAAGAACTGACCATGTATATTCTGGCAGGAAAGAGAAAGCTAACCAAGGTCCGGCAGGAGGAACTCCCTCTTTTAATGGACCTCGCGTCAAGAAGCGGTCTTCCGGAAGATGCCCAGGCAGCAAATGATCTGTCTGCAATGTGCGGTCGTTTTGAAAAGAAGATTCACGATTTAGAGCTGACCCGTATGATTTCCATTCAGATGGCACCTCAGATCAGACTGGTTCAGAATAACGATACATTAATGTCGGAGAAGATCCAGTCCACTCTGGTCAACACCATACCACTCTGGAAAAGCCAGATGGTGCTTGCCATTGGAATCAATCATTCGGAGCAGGCGGCAAAGGCGCAGAGAGAAGTTACAGATATGACCAATGAGCTGCTGCGAAAGAATGCAGAAGTGTTAAAGACGGCAACCATTGAGACCGCGAAGGAATCAGAACGCGGAATTGTGGATATGGAAACCCTGAAAAAGACCAATGAATCCCTGATTACAACCCTTGATGAAGTGGTTCGCATTCAGGTTGAGGGCAGAGAGAAGCGAAGAGAAGCAGAAGCAGAACTTGCCCGTATGGAAGGGGAATTAAAGACCAAACTTTTGCAGATGAGCAGGTAAAGTTTTTAGTTTTAAAAAGTTTTTCTTGTAAGTCATTTTTTCTCATGCTATAATAGCATAACACTTTACCGTGGTGGTTTGACACAGCACGGCATGTGATTTTAACGCAAAGGAATGATGATAGATGGGGTTAGACCTTTAAAGCCTACGTTGTTCATTGTCAAAAAATACAGCGTGATTTATCGACTCCAAAGCCCTGAATGATTTTTTGTAACTCAGGTAAAAGCAGACAATAAGGGAATATAGAGGAGATCAGACATGTTGAATTATGAAAGATATAAGCGGGTACCGGTAGTAAGCTATCCGGAAAGACAATGGCCTTGCAGGGAGATTATGAAAGCGCCGATCTGGTGCAGTGTGGATTTGAGAGATGGAAACCAGGCTCTGATTGAGCCTATGGTGGTGGAAGAGAAGATTGAGATGTTTAACCTTCTGACTAAGCTTGGTTTTAAGGAGATTGAAGTGGGTTTTCCTGCTGCTTCCCAGATTGAGTTTGATTTCTTAAGGCAGCTTGTGGAACGGAAGCTGATTCCGGACGATGTGGTGATTCAGGTCCTGGTTCAGTGCAGGGAGCATCTGATTAAGAGAACCTTTGAAGCATTAGAGGGAGTTAAAAAATCAATCGTTCATATTTACAATTCCACATCTACATTACAGCGTGATGTAGTCTTCCGCAAAGAGATGGATGAGATTAAGGAGATTGCAGTGCAGGGAACCCGTTGGGTGAAGCAGTATATGCAGGATTTTAAGGGAGAGGTTATGCTTGAGTATTCTCCTGAAAGCTTTACCGGAACAGAACTGGAATTTGCCCTTGATATCTGTACGGCAGTGCAGGATACCTGGGAAGCCACTCCGGAGAAAAAGATTATCTTTAACCTTCCCTCAACTGTGGAGATGACTACTCCCAACGTATATGCAGACCAGATAGAGTGGATGAATTCCCGGTTAAAAAACCGTGACAGCATCATTTTAAGCGTTCACCCTCACAATGACAGGGGAACCGGAATTGCGGCTACGGAGCTGGCACTTCTTGCCGGAGCCGACCGTGTGGAAGGAACTCTGCTGGGGAACGGGGAACGTACAGGCAACGTGGATATTTTAACTGTAGCCTATAATATGTTTTCCCAGGGCATTAATCCGGAACTTCATCTTGAGAATATCCGTGAGATCGTAGATGTTTACGAACGCTGTACCAAGATGGAGGTGGAACCAAGACATCCATATGCTGGAAAACTTGTTTTCACTGCATTCTCAGGCTCTCATCAGGATGCCATCAACAAAGGCATGCAGATGATGCATGAGAGGAAGAATCCGTACTGGGAGGTGCCATATCTTCCGATTGATCCTTCCGATATCGGCAGGCAGTATGAGCCAATTGTCCGGATCAACAGCCAGTCTGGAAAAGGCGGCGTAGCATTTGTTATGGATACGTTCTATGGCTTTAAGCTTCCAAAGGGAATGCACAAGGAGTTTGCTGATGTCATTCAGGCTATCTCTGAGAAGCAGGGTGAAGTTGCACCTGAGCAGATTCTGGAAGAGTTTAAAAGCTGTTATACCGAGAGAAAGGAACCGATCCATTTCAGAAAGAGCCAGATTACAGAGGCAGAGGAAGATGTGGAGTTCTCAACTCTTGCCAAAGTCCGTTACACAGACCATGGTGTGGAAAAAGTATTCGAGGGAGTCGGCAACGGTCCGATCGATGCGGTCCAGAAGGGTCTGGAGAAGGAGCTTGGTATCGAGATCCGGGTGCTGGATTACTACGAGCACGCTCTTACCTCCGGATCAGGAGCACAGGCTGCTTCCTATATCCATCTGCTTGATGTAAAGACCGGTAAAGCAACTTATGGTGTGGGAATCAGTTCCAATATCACCAGAGCGTCTATCCGGGGTATCTTCAGTGCGGTAAACCGTTTGTTTTACTAAGATCATATAATGAAAGGGATCCTGTCTTTGAGGCAGGATCCCTTTTTGTCTTTTTATTCTCTTTTCAAAGCGGACCTGGCGTTTACTTTTCTGGCAGACTTTAGTATAATAAATGCAGTTTATAAACGACGGGAGAGTAAAAATGAAGAAATATGATTATGTGCTTGTCGGAGGCGGCCTTTACTCCGGCGTATTTGCCTATCTGGCCGGAAAGCAGGGTAAGAAGTGCCTGGTTCTTGAAAAAAGGGATCATCTGGGGGGCAATCTGTATTGTGAAGAGACAGAAGGAATCCATGTACACCGGTATGGTGCCCATATTTTCCATACGAGTAACCGCAAGGTATGGCAGTTTGTAAACGAACTGGCCGAATTTAACCGCTATACCAATAGTCCGGTTGCCAATTACTTAGGGCAGATGTACAATCTCCCCTTTAATATGAATACCTTCAGCAAGATGTGGGGAGTGTCCACTCCGGAACAGGCGAAAGAGAAGATCAGTCAGCAGAGACAGGTGATTACAGGCGAGCCCAAAAACTTAGAAGAGCAGGCAATCAGTCTTGTGGGAACAGATATCTATGAGAAACTGGTGAAGGGGTATACGGAAAAGCAGTGGGGAAGAGATTGTAAGGATCTTCCGGCTTTTATTATCAAGCGGCTTCCGGTCCGTTTTACCTATGATAATAATTATTTCAATGATTTATATCAGGGCATTCCAATCGGCGGTTATAACGTGATTACAGACAAGCTTTTTGAGGGCTGTGATGTGGAGCTTTCTGTTGATTATCTGAACGACAAAGAGAAATATGACAGTCTTGGGGAAACGGTTATCTATACAGGTATGATTGATGCCTTTTACGGATACAGGTTTGGAAAACTGGAATACCGCAGCCTGAAATTTGAAACAGAGACACTTCCTACAGACAATTATCAGGGAGTTGCAGTTGTCAATTACACAGACCGCGAGACGCCTTTTACAAGAATTATTGAACATAAGCATTTTGAATTTGGCACGCAGGAGAAGACAGTTATAACCAGAGAATATCCAAGTGACTGGAGTGAGGGTATGGAACCTTATTATCCGGTGAATGATGAAAAGAATCAGGAATTGTATCAGACCTATGCAGCACTGGCCCAAAAGGAAGATCATGTGATCTTTGGAGGAAGACTGGGAGAATATAAATATTATGATATGGACAAGGTCATCGAGTCTGCTATGAGAATGGCTAAAGCTCAGCTTGCTCTTTCCAGTCAGCTATAGTACAATACAACGGAAAAATCGGCAGGCCGGGGAGGTTATGATGAATGTAGTTTATGCATCCAACGATAAGTATGCCAGACACCTGGCAGTTTCTCTTTATTCTCTTCTGGATCATAATAAAAAGATTGAAACACTGGATATCTGGGTTTTATCCATGGGGTTGTCAGAGGAAACAAAAGACCGCTTATGCGGGATAGCAGAAGAATTTGACCGGGAGCTTTCGGTGATAGAACTGGGGAATATAAAGGAACGGTTTTCTTATAAAGTTGATACCGGGGGATTTGATTTAAGCATTATGGCCCGTTTGTTTTTAGGAGATGTGCTGCCTGAACATGTGGAACGGGTACTCTATCTGGACTGCGATACAGTAGTGCTGTCTTCCTTAGAGAGACTCTGGAAGGCAGATCTGGGTCCGTTTCTGCTTGGTGCAGTGATGGAGCCAACCATTTATCCATGTATTAAAAATGAGATCGGATTAAGCCCGGAGGAACCTTATTTCAATTCCGGAGTGCTTCTGATAGATCTAAACCAGTGGAGAGAGAAGAACGCCCAGAAGCTGCTTCTTGATTTTTACCGCTCCAAGGGAGGAAAGCTGTTTGCAGGAGACCAGGACACCATTAATGGAAGCTTAAAGGGCAGAATCAGACCCTTATCTCCCCGTTATAATTATTTTACCAATTACCGGTATTTTCATTACCGGCATCTGGTCAGGCTGTCACCGGTGTATGCTATGATTACGGAGAACGGCTTTAAAGAGGCTGGCAGACACCCGGCGATTCTTCATTTCATGGGGGATGAAAGACCCTGGAAGGAAGGGAATTTAAACCACTACCGCAGAGCGTACGAGAAGTATCTGGCGAAGACTCCCTGGGCAGGGACTCCTAAGGAGACGGGAAACCGATTCTATATGGCAGCGTATCATCTCATGAATTATGGCACATATTTGTGCCCCCCGTTTCGTGACTTTATAAGCCGCCGGTTTGGAATGAAGCTTGTGAATTCCAGAAAAGGATCTTAAAAGGAGCAGATATGAACGTAAGCTGTATCATCTTGAACTATAACGATGCCGATACCACCATAAGACTGGTTCAATCGATCAAAGAGTATTACTTTTTGGACTCCATTGTTATCGTTGACAACCATTCCACAGATGATTCTGCCGACAGATTAAAGGAATTAAGCGGCGGCAGGATACATGTGGTCAGCTCCTTAAAGAACGGCGGATATGGCTATGGGAATAATCTGGGTATCCGCTATGCTTACAGCGAATTAGGTGCTACCCATGTACTGATCGCAAATCCCGATGTCCTGTTTTCACAGGAGACGCTTCTTGCCATGAAGGCTTTATTTACGGCTGATAAATCGATTGCAGTGACAGCTGCAGTTCCCGAGGACCAAAGCGGTAAGGCAGGGCTGCCTGGCTGGAAGCTTACAGGTCTGTTTGCGGACCTTTTGGATACGGGACTGGTTACACGCCGGCTGTTGAAGAGGTGGCTCACCTATGATCCGCATAAACACGCGTTTTTGGCGGCTGTACCCGGGGGTACGGAACGCTGTGCCTGGGCAGATGCAGTTCCTGGATCTCTTTTGCTGGCAGATGCAGATGCACTGACTGCATGCGGACTCTATGATGAGGAAGTCTTTCTCTATTATGAAGAGAAGATCCTGGGCCATCAGTTGAAAGAAAAGGGATATGGAACACTGCTTTTGCTTGACAGGACCTATGTCCATCTTCACTCGGTCTCCATTAATAAATCAGTAAGCTCAATACTTAAGAAGCAGGCACTGCTGCATAGAAGCAAGCTTCATTATTATAAAAAATATTTAAAAATTAACCGGTTTCAGGAATTGACAGCAAAAGGATTCCTGAATTTTCTCATGTTTGAGATCTGGTTTTTAACTAAGATTCTTAGAATGTCATGGTAAATGGCATTGAAAGAGGGGAATGGAATGATAACAGTACTATTGGCTGCCTGGAATGGGGAAGCATATCTAAGAGAACAGATGGAGTCACTTTTGGGGCAGACCAATCAGCAGTTTACCATTTTAATATCTGATGACGGTTCCTCTGACCGGACGCCCCAGATTATTACTGAATATGAAAACAGGTTTCCGGACAGGGTGGTATCTTTAAAAAACAGGAAGCCTGCAGGCAGCGCAAAAGACAATTTTTTCCGCCTGTTAGAAGCTGCCTCGGATGAATATCTGATGTTTTGTGACCAGGATGATATCTGGCAGCCGGATAAGGTGGAAGTAACATTGCGGGAAATGAAAAAGATGGAGAAACGATGGGGCAGGGATATGCCGCTTTTGATCCATTCAGACCTTTTGGTCATGGACCAGTCAGGAACGGTGATTTCCCCTTCCATGGTCAGGTACCAGAAAATCGGAGTGAATGATAACCGCCCCAGCCACATCCTGGTTGAAAATAATATTACAGGCAACACCATGATGATTAACCGGTCCTTAAAAAATCTGGTGGTCCGGATTCCAAAAAAATGTGTCATGCATGACTGGTGGCTTGGTCTTGTTGCAAGCTGCTTTGGAAAAATCGCCTATATTGACCAGCCGCTGGTCCGCTACCGGCAGCATGGCAGCAATCAGGTAGGCGCAAGGAGCGGAGTAAAACAGCTTTCACAGAGAATAAGCCGCAGGGACAAAGTCAGGGAAAATTACCACAGTTTGTTTGAACAGGCAGAGTCGTTTCTTTCTATCTACGGACAATCCATGACGGACGGTCAGAGGGAATTGTTTAGAGAATTTATAAAACTTCCCGGAAGAAGCAGAGTGGGAAAGATTAAGACCATTATAAAATACAAACTGTTTAAAAGTACCCGTATAAGAACGCTTGGACAGATGCTTTCCATCTGACCGGACACAGTGCATGGGAAAATGAGGAGAATGGCACAATGATACCGAATGAAAAAGAGATACTGGTAACGAGGGCTTCCATGCCTTCTTACGAAGAATTTATAGAAGAGATTAAACCAATCTGGGAGACTGCCTGGATGACCAATATGGGAGAATTTCATGACAGATTGAAGGATCAGCTGAAGGATTATCTGAAAGCGGAAAATCTTCTGCTGTTTGTGAACGGACATATGGCTCTTGAGATGGCGCTGCAGGCGATGAACTTAACCGGAGAGGTAATAACCACGCCCTTTTCCTTTGCTTCCACCACCCATGCGATTGTAAGAAATAATCTGACTCCTGTATTCTGTGATATCAGAGAAGATGATTATACCATTGATGCTGATCAGATTGAAGCCCTGATTACAGATAAAACCACAGCCATCCTTCCCGTACATGTGTATGGAAATGTCTGTGATGTGGAAAAAATAGAGTCTATTGCAAAGAAGCATAACTTAAAGGTGATTTATGATGCAGCCCATGCCTTTGGTGTGGAGGTGAACCATCGTGGAATCGGAACCTTCGGAGACGCCTCCATGTTTAGCTTTCATGCTACTAAGGTGTATAACACCATAGAGGGAGGGGCGGTTACGTTTAAAGAGCCTGCGCTGGAGATCCTGCTCAATTACTTAAAGAATTTTGGAATAACTGGGAAAGAATCCGTTGAATACATTGGCGGCAATGCAAAGATGAATGAATTTCAGGCGGCAATGGGAATCTGTAACCTTCGCCATGTGGAGGAAAACATTGAAAAACGAAGAATCGCATCACAACGGTACAGAGATCATTTAGAAGGCATTGCCGGAATTCGTTTGAGTCCGGTAAAACAGGGGATCCGGAATAATTATGCTTATTTTCCTGTGTCGTTTGAAGGCTTTGTGCTTACCAGGGATCAGGTATATGATCTTCTTGCCTCCCATCATATCTTTGCCAGGAAGTATTTTTACCCCCTGATTACTGATTTTGATTGTTACAGGGAGCGTTTTTCCGGTCTGAAGCTTCCTAGTGCAAAACGGGCGGCGGACAGTGTTCTGACTTTACCGCTTTATGCAGATCTGCCTCTTGAGGATATAGACCGGATATGTAAAATAATCATTAATGCTGCACAGGAGGGAACACAAAGCGTATGAAAGCTGCAGTTGTAACAGCAATCGGATCATTCTCCGCTGACATTGTAATTAAGAATCTAAGAAAACTGGGACTGAAGGTGATTGGCTGCGATATCTATCCTGCAGAGTGGATTGCTGATTCTTCCAATGTTTCTGTTTTTTATCAGGTACCTCTGGCTACACAGGAGGAGAAGTACATTGAGGAGATTCTTACTATATGCAGGGAGGAAGCTGCCGATGGACTGATTGTTCTGACCGATGCGGAAGTGGATGTGTGGAACCGGAACAGAAAAAAACTGAAGGAAGCCGGAGTGGTATTATGCTTATCCCCGGAAGAAACCATAACGGTCTGCAGAGATAAAATGAAGCTTTATGAGTTCCTTTCTGAAAGAGGCATAGGAAATCTCATACCTACCGCACGGCTGGACCGCATGACTTCTGAATCAATCCCTTATCCTGCAGTTGTAAAGCCGTATAACGGCAGAAGCAGCCAGGGACTTTGCTATCTTCACAGCCAGGAACAGATGGAACGGTTCCTGGCTGGTTGTGAAGCGGTTAATTATGTAGTACAGCCCTTTTATAAGGGAAATGTCATCACAGTGGATGTGGTGCGGCAGGCAGATCCCGAAGGGGCAGCAGCAGTCTGCCGCAGGGAATTGCTGCGGACGCCAAATGGTGCAGGCACCTCTGTTGTGGTGTTTTCAAGTCCTGTTCTGGAAGAGTTGTGTAAAGAGACAGCAAGGGAGCTTGGAATTACCGGTTGTGTTAATTTTGAATTCATTGAAGGGAAAGATGGGACATATTCCATGCTGGAATGTAATCCACGGTTTTCCGGCGGCGTGGAATTTTCCTGTATGGCAGGGTATGACTTTGTCTCCAACCATGTGAGGTGCTTTACGGGAGAGGAGATCGATGCCCAGGAAGCTGTCACGGAAATGTATATTGCCAGAAAATATGAGGAATACGTGACTAAGGTGTTGGAAAAGGAAGGAAATTCAGTATGACAGACGGATCAAACAGGAATATCATGGCAAGCATTAACTGCGTTACTTATAACCACGGTGCGTTTATCCGGCAGGCTCTTGACAGCTTTCTGATGCAGAAAACGGACTTTGAGTATGAGATTCTGGTTCATGATGACGCTTCTACCGACAAAACCAGCGATATCATCCGGGAATATGCCGCTAAGTATCCGGATAAGATACGCCCTCTGATCCAGACGGAGAACCAGTATTCCCAGGGAATTGATAATATCAGCGGTGCATTTAATTTTCCCCGTGCAAGAGGAAAATATATATTTATGTGTGATGGGGATGATTACTTTGATTCACCAGATAAGCTTCAAAAGCAGGTGGACTATATGGAGTCCCATCCGGACTGTAACCTTTGCATTCACAGTGCCAGAATACAGCTGATGGGGAAAGCGGTAGCAGAACGCCAGATGAGGCCTTACCGGAAGACCGCAGTTCTTACGCCGGAAGAGATCATAGACAAAGCCTCCGGGTATGCCATGTCTTCCATGGCATTTCCAGCCAGACTTGTAACAGATCTTCCTGACTATTATACGGACTGTCCGGTAGGAGATACCCCCCTGCAGCTGATGGCAGCAGCCAACGGGTACGGTTATTACATGGATGAACCAATGAGCGTATACCGGGTAGGTGTTGTGGGATCCTGGACAGCTGAGGGGAAAAAAGGGAATTATGCCGGGAAGCAGCAGGCCTATTATGAGCGGATGAAAGTGGTTTATGAGGAATTTGATAAAGCAACAGGCGGCCGTTTTAAGGCGGCCGCCATGAGTGCTTCCAATAGAACCTATTTCCAGACGAAGGTCAATACCAGGGATTTTAAGGAAATATTAAATCCTGCATTCCGAAGGTATTATAAAGAGCTTTCGCCTCTGACCAGATTCTTTATTCAGTTTGAATACCGGACTCCCGGCTTATACAATTTGCTTCGAAGGTCATTTACCGGAAGCAGATAAAATAATCGCTTCTGTTACATGTTGGGATCAGTGGGATCCCAGGTCTGTGTATCCGGTATGATCTGCTCAATGGCAGGACGTTCAAATGGTCCGGGAACCGGGGATTCGTAAATATTTACCGTAGTACCCAGTGCGCAGTGATCAAAGATCCATTTGGCATCGCCGGAGAGGAGGCGGACACAGCCGGCTGATTCGGCAATACTTAAATAATTATAGGTAGAGGGATCAAGAGTCATCTTGTCTGGACGGCTGTAAAGAATGGAGTGAATTAAAAAGCCTTTCCAGATACGGGTTGCATATTGGGTAAAGATTCCGTGATTCATATCTCTCCAGCGGTATTTCACCGGTGTCTGAAATGTTCCCAGAGGAGTATCCGGGCCTGTTGAGGTAAGGAATGATTTTACCGGAATAATAAATCCGTTTGCACCATCCTTTGCAAAGACCGTCATGCAGTTCATTTGCTTGTTGATGCTGATCAGGAACGGGCCTTTGTTACCCATAAGAGGCTCTAAATCAGTAAGCATTTTACCTGAATTTAAATCAAAATAGTATTTGAACCCGTCTATGTACTGCCAGCCTACAACTGGAAGAGAGTCCTTAAAATAGTACCGGTCATTACCCTCCCATGCCCAGCCGGTAAAGGCTGTGCCGTCTCCGTTAAAGTAACGCAGTCCGCCGTCAATAATCTGCATACCGTCTTTTGCGGCGGAAATAAGTGGCTTGTCAGTCTTATAAGGAAAGTCAGAGTTCTTTGCATAGAATGCCATTCGAAAGCCTGTGATATAATGTCCGGTTCCCATGGTTCCCGCACTGGTACCGTTCTTTGCCCAGTCGGTGGTAGTGCCGTCCTCTAATTTTGCTGAATAATAGAGATTGAACTGGTTATTTACATAACCGGAGAACCGCATCTGTATGGCTTCGATATTCACATCATTGGGATAATTGGTCGTCTGCTGTCCATTCATAACCCATGGGGACCAGCCAGTGCCTGATGTGTAGGTCCGGTAAAGCACGTTTCCTACAATATTTGTGAGAAATGTAGATAAACCATGGAAGCCCTGTCCGTCATTGGTAATCCAGGCATCGTTGACAAAAGGTTGTGTCCAGTTGCCGTCGCCGATCATAACTGTGGTCTGAAGACGGGGAAAGTTTGCTTTTAATGCTTCCTGGGCAGCTTTCGTGGCTTCATCCACAACGCCGTCCTCACCTCCGCCTTCTCCTTCCTGTCCAATATCTATTCCTGCATTTGCCAAAGCGGTTTCTGCTTCCTCTGTTGTAACGCCTTTTTCAGTTTCAGCCGGTTTCTGAGTTTCAGACTGGCTGGTATCACTGATGCTGACGCCATTCCTGTAGCCAGGCCCATATGCCTCACCCGCCCATGTAAGGGCAGCCTGTCCGAGCACAAGAGCAGCTGTCAGGAAGAATGCCGTCAGGCCGCGTGTCAGTTTACGCATGTTAAAAACCTCCTGTAAATCATTTTAATTTATGGTGATTCCATAATACTTTAACATAACTAATTGGAAAATGCTATATACGATTTACATTTAATGGTCAATATAGTACAATAAGGCGGAAATGTAAATTGGATAATTGAGGAGAAAAGCCAGTATGTACCAGGAAAATATGAAAGAAAGAGTGCTTTCCGGACTGTTTTGGAAAGTCATGGAAAATGGGGGAACACAGGGAATTCAGTTTCTTGTATCCATCCTTCTGGCCAGACTTTTAACGCCGTCCGAATCCGGGGAAGTCATGCTGATCATGATATTTATTACCATCGGCAATGTATTTGTCCAGAGTGGTTTTAACACTTCTCTGATCCAGAAGCAGAGTGTGGATAAAATGGATTATTCATCTGCTTTTTGTGTAAGCTTTCTGATTGCCTTTGTTCTATATATAATTCTGTTCTTTTGTGCACCTGCAATCGGGAATTTTTATGGACAACCAGTGTTTGTTCCAGTCCTTAGGATTTTATCCCTGACTTTGTTTTTTGGTGCAGTCATATCCGTCCAGTCCGCATCGGTTTCCAGAAACATGGAATTTAGAAAGCTTTGTATGGCCAGTCTTTTTGCAGCTGCAGGTTCTGGTATCATCGGTGTTTTGATGGCATTAAAGGGTCTGGGTCTCTGGTCTCTTGTCATGCAGCAGTTTTTTTACAGCTTTTTTCTTATGGTTGTGCTGCATGTTTTAAAAACATGGAAACCCAGTTTTAAGTTTTCCCTTCAAAAAGCAGGGGATTTGTTCTCTTATGGCTGGAAGATTCTGATGTCCGGACTCATTGACACGGTTTTTACCAATGTTTATGGATTGGTGATCGGAAAATTATATAATTCCGCCATGATGGGGCAATACTCAAGAGGAAACCAGTTCCCTGCCCTCATTGCCAATAATCTGGGGGCTGCCATACAGTCTGTGATGCTTCCAGCCTTTTCATCCTTCCAGGATGACCGGGAGCGGGTAAAAAGCATGGTAAGAAGGTCCATTGTTACAAGCTCCTATCTGGTCTTTCCCATGATGGCAGGTTTAATTGCCGTAGCAGAACCCATGGTTAAACTTCTGCTGACAGATCAGTATTTACCCTGTGTCCCTATGCTCCGGCTGCTTTGCATTGCCTATGCCACCTGGCCGCTTCACGTGGCAAACTTACAGGCGATCAATGCCCTTGGAAGAAGTGAGATCTTTTTAAAGCTGGAAATTATTAAAAAAGCAGTCAGTGTGGCCGCTTTGCTTATCAGTATTCCATTTGGGATTTATACCATGGTGGCGTTACGGGCATTGACTGATTTTATCTGTACCTTTATCAATGCATATCCCAATAAGAAGCTTTTGAATTACAGCTTCTTTCAGCAGTGGAGAGATGTATTTCCCTCTCTGATTCTGTCCGCAGCTATGTGTGCCCTGGTTTATAGTGTACAGTTTCTGGTAAAGGGGACCCTTCTGACATTGACATTACAAATCATTACAGGAGTTCTTTTTTACGCTGGTTTTTCCTGGCTGCTACGGTTTGAAAGCTTCTTTTATCTATGCAGGACAGTGAAAAACATGAAACGGTAAGGAACTTCCGGCAGTTTACTTTTTTAGGTGTATCATGTAGAATAAAAGGAACTGAAACGAAATGAAATAGAGGAATAATAATGGAACGAAAAAATGTAGCATGGAATATGATTGGAAGCCTGGTCTATGCAGGATCCAGCATGCTGCTGACGGCTCTGGTCAATCATCTGGTGGGAACGGATCAGGGAGGCATCTTTGGGTTTGCTTTCAGTACATTCGGGCAGCAGATGTTTCTTGTGGCGTATTTTGGAATGAGACCGATTCAGAGCACCGATGTAAGAGAAAGCTATACCTTTGGTGAATACCGGCTTGCCCGTCTGGTTACCTGCGGTGCTGCCCTGTTTACCGGCATCTGCTATATTCTGTGGAAAGTTTTCATTTCTTCTTCCGACTATACGTATGAAAAGATCATGGTAGTGTTTTTCATGGTTCTTTATAAGGTCTTAGATGGCTTTGCTGATGTTTACGAGTCGGAATTTCAAAGAAAAGGAAAGCTTTATTTAACCGGACAGGCTATGACCTGGCGGACACTGTTTTCTGTATGTTTATTTTTAGGAACTCTGGCATTTACCAGGGATCTTATTGTTTCATCAGCGGTTGCAGCCGCATCCCAGGCAGTGGGGATTTATCTGTTTGATAAACGAACAGCAGACCGGATAACGGATATTACTTATGTACATGCTAAGGGAAGACACAGACAACTTTTACAGGACAGCTTCCTTTTGTTTTTATCTGTATTTTTAGATGGTCTTATCTTTGCCATGGCAAAGTATGCCGTTGATTCCCAGATGACCTCTGCGGACAATGCTGTTTTTGTTGCAATCTTCATGCCGACATCCGTGATTAACCTTGCGGCCAATTTTGTAATACGGCCGTTCCTGACCAGACTTTCCATTCTTTGGACTGAAGACAGGATCCCGGAATTTCGCGTGGTACTTCAAAAACTGTCGGGAATCATACTGTTTCTTACGGTAATTGCCCTGGCAGGGGCGTGGGCGATGGGAGTTCCTGTGCTTTCCGCTGTGTTTAACGTGGAACTGGCTCCCTATTTATCAGGGCTTCTTGCCATTATTCTGGGAGGCGGATTTTTCGCAGTCATGAATTTATTTTATTATGTCCTGGTGATCATGAAGAGACAGAGACTGATATTCTGGGGATATGTTCCGGTCTGTATCCTTTCGTTTATTCTTTCCTATCAGTTTGTAAAAACAGGCGGAATTAACGGCGGTGCGTATTCGTACATGCTTGAAATGCTGATTCTCATGCTCTGCTTTATGGGGCAGGCAATCCGTATTATTCATACGAAAGAGAAGGGAAGGAGAGAACAAAGGATATGACAGACCGGGTACTGGTAGTAATACCTGCATACAATGAAGCCCTGAATATTGAGCGGGTGGTGGGAGAGGTCATAGAGAATTATCCCATGTATGACTATGTGATTATCAATGACGGTTCGACTGACAACACCGCCAGGATCTGCAGGAGGAACGGCTGGAAGATCATCGATCTACCCATGAATTTAGGACTTGCAGGCGCGTTTCAGACCGGGCTTAAGTATGCTCACAGGAAGGGCTATGGTTATGCCATACAGTTTGACGGAGACGGACAGCACCGGCCGGAATTCATCCTTCCAATGAAGGAAAAGATGGATGAAGGTTACGACATCGTCATAGGATCCCGGTTTGTAGCGGACAAAAAACCGCACTCTCTCAGGATGCTGGGCAGCCGAATGCTAAGTGGAGCCATCTGGTTTACCACAGGGGTGAAGGTGAACGATCCCACATCCGGAATGCGTATGTTCAGCCGTAAGATGATCAAGGAATTTGCAGACGGGCTGAATTATGGACCAGAACCGGATACCATCTCCTATCTGATCCGTCACGGTGCCAGGGTTGCGGAAATTCCCGTGGTGATGGATGAGCGGATTCTGGGAGAGAGTTACTTAAATCCCTTAAATGCGGCCCGGTATATGGGGAAGATGCTCTTTTCCATTTTACTGGTACAGAGTTTCCGCGTCCGGGACAGAAGATAAAGGAGGGAGTACGTGATATGACGTTATTATTGCGCTGTGTGCTGATATGCGTTTCTCTGGTGCTGACCTTTTATGTATTGAAAAGGATACGCCACTCAAAAATGAAGATAGAGGATTCGATTTTCTGGGTTATGTTTTCCATGCTGCTGGTTGTGTTCAGTGTTTTTCCCAGAGTGGCGGATTTCATATCAGGCATGGTGGGAACCTATTCCACAGCGAATTTTATTTTTACCCTGATGATTTTTATCTTGCTCACCAAGGTATTTTTCCAGTCCATAAAGATTTCCCAGTTAGAACGAAGGGTGACGGAGCTGATCCAGATGCTGGCCTTAGATAAGGAAGAAGCGTCAGAGAAGGAGGAGCAAAAACTGTGAAGCGTTTGATTAGGACGAAAGGCTTGTGGCTTGCTGCCGGAAGCATTCTGCTTTTACTGTTCCTGTTTGTCAGAACCTATATGAAAACTATCGTGGGGATTCCCTCACCGGAGTTTGAACCGGTCCGCCGTTTTTATTGGTGGTTAATTGTCTTCGGTTGTGGATTTCTTGCTGCGTTTGCCTTTCTTTTGTGGATCAGGGAAGCTGTTTTCCCCTGGTTATATCCAGTTGTGGTAATTGGACTGGGTGTATTCTACTTATTTGCCTTAACACCTTTTTCTGCTCCTGATGAAGCTGCCCACTTTGTCAGCGCCTACCGTCTTTCCAGTCAGCTCATGGGGAAGCCGGCGGTGGCAGACGAGGCGTTTTTAAAGCATGCTTCAATTCAGGAACAGGAACGCATTAAAAAAGGGGCTAATGTCCTGGTAAGAAGCGGTGATGACCTTCCCGGTCTCTATAAGGAACCTGGTCAGAGAACATATAACCGCGTTTTGACAGAACTGTTTACCGTTGATCACAGTCAGTCGGTAACTGTCCGGGAGGAGGTGCCGGTGAACACCACGCCGGTGGTCTATCTGCCCCAGGCAGCAGGGATCACCCTTGCCAGACTGATGCATCTGGGATATATTCCGCTGGTATATTTGGGACGTCTTATGAACCTTCTGGCGTTTGCAGCCATGGCAGCAGTTTCTGTCCGCCTGATGCCTTTTAAGAAAGAAGTACTGATGGCGGTTTCCTGTCTTCCCATGACTCTTCACCTGGCAGCCTCTTATTCCTATGATGCTGCATTTATCGGACTTTCCATGCTTTTGCTTTCCTGGTGTTTACATCTGGCTTATGAAAAGGAGAAGATAAGAGGAAGAGATCTTCTGATTCTGACGCTCCTGCTGGTGCTTTTAGAGCCTGGAAAAATTGTTTATCTGCCAGCAGCCGGAATCTGTCTGCTGATTCCAAAATCTAAGTTTCAATCCCGGAGGCATTACTGGATTTCACTGTTTTGTGTCCTTGCCGTGATGCTGCTTTCCGTTTTTCTGGTGAACCGCCTGATACTTTCTGCATGGGCAGGTGCCACGGAAAGCTATGTGGGCTGGAGCGAAGCGGCAGGTTATAACTTATCTGACGTATGGCAGAGACCATTTCAGGTATTTACGGTTTACTACGAAACTCTTGTCACTCAGTACGACTATTATCTGGTGACCATGCTGGGAGGATTTTTAGGTAATCTGGATCCTAACCTGACGGTTCCGCCTGTTTGCTTAACCCTGCTTTGGTACGCTCTCTTTATCAGTGTCATAAAGAGAAAGGGAGAAGAGGTGCTTATCACTGACGGGCAGAAGCTTTGGATATTATTTCTGGTATTTACCAGCTCCGTTCTGGTTCTGACTTCCATGTTTCTGGGGTATACTCCCAGAGATTTAACGTATATTACAGGAGTCCAGGGACGTTATTTCATTCCCCTTCTGCCCCTGCTTTTACTGACCATATATGACCGCCGCCTGGTAATCGGCGCAGATTTAAGAAAAAGTGCATGGTATCTGGAATGCTTTGTCAGTATCTATGCGCTGATCCGGATCTGCTCCACATCGTGCCTGCGCTACTGATAGGAAAGAAGGAATCTTAGATGGAAGAATTAATAGATGAGCAAAGAACTGTAGATGTGATCATACCGGTTTATAAGCCAGATGAAACACTGATGCGGCTTTTTCACAGGCTGGAGGAACAGTCTTATCCCATACGAAAAATAATTGTGATGAATACGGATCAATCCTTCTGGAAGGAAAAGGATTATGAACACATAAAGAATTTAGAAGTCCATCATGTGACAAGAGAAGAATTTGACCATGGTGGTACAAGAAACCGGGGAGCCGGCTATTCCCGGGCAGATATTATGGTGTTTATGACAGATGATGCGGTTCCTGCTGATAAGAATCTGATCAGTTCTCTGGTAAAGGCGTTTCTTACAACTGGCAAAGGAGGGGAACCAGTGGTCATGGCTTATGCAAGACAGCTCCCCAATCCGGACTGTGCCCTTGCAGAGCAGTATACAAGATCCTTTAATTATCCGGCAAAGAGCCGGGTAAAGACGGAGGCGGATCTAAAAGATCTGGGTATTAAAACGTTTTTTGCATCCAATGTATGCTGCGCCTATGACAGAGGCATATTTTTAGAGGCTGGGGGATTCACCAGAACCACAATCTTCAATGAAGATATGATTTATGCTGGGAATGCAGTGCGCTACCGGGGAGCGGCCGTGGCATACGCAGCAGATGCAAAAGTAATTCACTCCCATAATTATGGCTGTATTGACCAGTTTAAACGGAATTTCGATCTGGCCGTATCCCAGGCGGACCATCCGGAGGTGTTTGAAGGAATCCGTTCAGAAAGTGAAGGAATCCGGCTGGTGAAGAATACCTGCATCTGGCTGGCAAAACAAAAGAAACCCTGGCTGATTCCAGGCGTCATCGTAAAAAGCGGTTTTAAATATATGGGATATCTTATGGGAAAGCGGTACCGTACCCTTCCCAGACGTCTGATTTTAAGTTTTACAATGAACCGGTCCTACTGGGGGAAACACAAAACAGAATAAGAGCTTTCGCAGGATTTATAAAGTAATTATCTGATATTCTGATTGAAACAGAAAAGTATACCTGTCATAATAAGCGAATACAAACCTAATGGAAAGTGAGGAGCTATATTATGAGTTATTTAAACGGGCAGACAGGATACCGTGATGACTTATTGGCCACTTCGGATTTGATATGAATATGCATATTCTTAAATTCCATCTGGGAGGATCCCATGGGTACATAGAGACTCATATTCAGGAGCACGGCATGTATTTCCTTACAGGAAGTGCGATGTACAGGCTGGATAACGACTGGGTACCGGTTAAAAAGGGTGATTATGTATTTATGGATGCATACTGTCCCCAGGCCTGTTATGCAGTTGGACGTGAAGAAGATCTGACCTATATCTATTCCAAAGACTGCAACAGAGATGTAAAACTGTAACTCTCGTCACTGATTTCTTCCTATGAATTTTTATATACAAAAAACTGGTTTTCTGGTGTCTGAAACGGCTGCAAAAGGTATTGATGATTATTTAAATAAAAGCGGGCGTGCTATGGCAGTTAAATGAGACATATCGGTTTTATCCTCAAAAAGCATGAGTGTAGCAGCCCCGCAGGATAGAATACTTTCCGGAACGTCTTTAAGTAAGTACTCTTTTTTTAGTGAAAAGGTAAGGGTATCCTCTCTGGTGCGAAGCTGGCATAAGTAAGAACTTTCCAGATGGACGGGACTGCCTTCAATAAATATTTTAAGCCCACCCTGTGTCAGCTCCCAGTCAAGAACAGGGCCTTTTGTAACACAGGCAGAGCAGGTCCGAATGGCCCGGTCCAGCTTAATGGAAAGAGGAAGAGATGAATATTCCTCTTTTACACAGATATATGTGGAGAAAAATCCTTCCATAGGAATCGGACGATGAAGATCCATTCCTGACACCGGACAGATATTGAAACCGGAAAAAATTAAATCTTCCCACCACAGGATGGCTTCCTGGTTATCCGGATCCATTGGATGGGCATTGTTTACTACCTCAATAAAATCAATCAGTTCTAAGTCATGTATCTTCATGGACCAGCGCATTCCGTTTGAAAAAGGAGAGGGAATGGAAAACGGGTGGGCAGGTCCTGCCAGTCCTCCTGCTTCATGAACCCGTAAAAACAGCAGATCTCCATTCATTTCATCAATATCATCCCAGGGAATATAATTAGATACGTTCTGGCAGAGAAGATGTCCGTAATAAGAAGTCAGCTCAACCCCTTTTATGAATTCAACTCGTGAAGAATGGGAGGCAAGTTTTTCTTCCACTTTCGGAAAACCGGATATCGTATTGTGATCCGTTAATGAAAAGGCATCAATCCCCTGTCCTTCCAGATAATCCACAAGCTCCGCCGCCGTCATGCCCCCATCTGATTCTATGGTATGATTGTGTAATTCAATTCTTTTCCACATCTTCATAATCCCCCTTTATTTCTAACTGGTAAAATGTTTCATTTTCCACGCATTGGAATACATTAACAATCACCTTTCCCATGCCCTCCAGGGGATAAAATGGGAGGCAGCCTCTGGAAGAAGTGTGTTCTGATATGTAAAGCTCTTTTATCGTCCCCGGAATATGTACGTTTCCCGCAAATTTGCTGCCAATAAATAATGCGAGCTGAATTTCAGTTTTCATAGATTCCAATACCTTTTTTAACTCATTTTCTGAGACGGGTCTGCCTTTGTAAGCTTCATAGGCTGCCCTGAAATGGTCAGGGTCAGTTATTGTGACAGGATATTCTTTTGTATAGGTCAGCTGTATTGAAAGTGCCCGGCAGCCTGATGGAATCTGAAAGCGGTAAGTCACATTTCCCTGAAAACCACGGTTTACTGTTCCGTTAAAGGCTTGAATTTTTCTCATAATTAATATCCTTTCCGTTAAATTGGATTGTACTATTTTAAGATAGCTTAACCAGAATATGATAGAAAAAGGAGGGGAATAAGTCAATATAAATATTGTAAAATTAATGTAATATCTTAGTCATTAATACAAAATATGAAAATAAATAAAAATTTTACTGAAAATTTTCAAAATGATGGTTTTTTATTTACATTGGTTTGCTACAATCAAAAACATGGTCAAATCGCGATCATGGGAAGGAGAAAACATCATGGCGGTTATTACAGCACATTCCGGCTGCGATGGAACCAAAGACAATTCTACTGAGTTTATAAGATATGCCTTAAATTCAGAAGCGGATTGTATGGAAGCAGATGTAAGGAGAAATCAGGCAGGAGCTTTGATTTTATCTCATAATAAAACGGAAGAAGAATGTGTGACACTTCAGGAGGCATTTCGTATTTTAAAACAGTTTCCTGAAAAACAGATGAACTGTGATTTAAAGGAAGAAGGGCTTGAAGTTTCCGTTTACCAGCTTGCAGGAGAGAACGGAGTCAGGCATCAGCTTATTTATTCAGGAGAGATTGATTTAAATCTGCTGGCTGAAAAAGAGAAATGGTATCCGGAAGTACAAGTATATATAAACCCGGAAAATCTGCAGCAGGATTTTTATGAGTGGATGGCAGAGGAGGGAGCCTTAAAAAAACTTGAAGAACTTCTGGCAGATGTGAAAGGTTATCCTGTTTCCTGTATCAATATGGAATACCATATATATACAGATGAAACTATTAAGCTGCTGGCTAAAATGCAGGTATTGGGATCTGCATGGACCGTGAACGAACGGGATGATATTCGTCGCCTGTTAAAAAAAGGACTTTTTAATATTACAACCAGGAACTTAACAACTGCACTGGAACTGAAGGGAGAAGCGAAAGGATGAAACTTTTATCGCCTAGAGCATTTTATTATATATTGGGGAAAAAAGGTTTTTTTCAGTATCTGCTGTTTGCGGGGTTCCTCATCTTTTTTTATCTTCCGCTTATGAACTTATGTATGCTGGCATTTGCGGACAAATATGAAGTCCCGGCGATTATTCCACAGGAGTTTGGTTTTAAATGGTGGGGGTTTGTTTTGGGGCAGAGAAGTCTGGTCAGCTCTGTTTCAGTCTCATTTATTCTGGCCATAATCGTAACTTTTGTCTCATTGGCTGTCTGTATTCCCGCAGCCTATGCCCTTGCCAGGTATGAGTTTTTTGGAAAACGTATTTTCCTTCTTTCCTTTCTGCTCAGCAATGCATATCCCAGGATGGGGCTTTACATATCAATAGGTATTTTATTTTATAAGCTTAATTTAATGGGCACTCTTGCAGGGGTTGTCATTATCCATTTTTTGAATTCCATGATGTTTATGACCTGGATTCCCTCCGGCGCATTCAGAAGTGTTTACAGGCAGCAGGAGGAATCAGCAAGGGATGCAGGGGCAGGTCCCTTAAGAACATTTTTTAAAGTCACACTGCCTTTAGCCACACCGGGAATTGCAGTAGCAAGTGTTTTTACATTTTTAAGTTCCTTAGAGGAGGCCCAGGGGACGCTTTTAGTAGGATTTCCCCAGATTAAAACAATGCCGGTGGAGCTTTACGGTGTGATTATGGAGTATCCGCTGACTGCAGGTCCCGTTCTGTCTCTGATTCTTATCATTCCTACGGTGCTGGTCCTGTTCTTCATGCGCAAATACATCAATGCGGACAGCCTGTCCGGCGGATATGGGGTAAAGTAGAAAGGAGAAATTATGGATAAAAAGATAAAGCTGAAAATTGCTGATATGAAAAAGCACTATAAAAATGGTGATGGTGTTGATGGAATCAATATCGATGTTCATGAGGGAGAATTTGTAACAATGTTAGGACCCTCCGGCTGTGGAAAATCAACTATTTTACGGACTCTCGGAGGCTTTTTATCCGTAGATTCCGGAGATATTCTTATAGATGGAGTATCTGTGAAAAATCTTCCTCCTGAAAAAAGGCCGACTGCTATGGTATTTCAAAGTTATAATCTGTGGCCTCATATGACGGTTTCTGAAAACCTGGCTTTTGGACTTGAAATAAAGAAGATTTCGAAAAATGAAATTAAGGCTGAAGTTGAAAGGGGACTTGCGCTTGTAAATATGAGCGGGTTTGAAAAGAAATACCCTGGTCAGCTCTCAGGTGGACAGCAGCAGAGGGTAGCCATTGCAAGAGCACTTTTGCTAAAGCCCTCTGTTCTCCTACTTGATGAGCCGTTTTCTGCGCTTGATGCAAAGATCCGGAGCCAGATGAGAGAAGAATTAAAAAGGATTCAGGAAGAATTAAACATTACCGTAGTATTCGTAACTCATGACCAGGAGGAAGCAATGGCCCTGTCTCACAGAATTGTGGTGATGAACAAAGGGGTTATTGAGCAGATCGGAACTCCGGAAGAAATTTATGACCGTCCTGCAACACAATTTGTGGCTTCTTTTATCGGAGACATGAATTTCCTTATGGAAAATGACGGCAGCGCTATGGCAGTGCGTCCGGAGGACATTGTGATTACTAAAGGAGTAACCGAGGGACAGATTTGCGGCAGAGTGAGAACTGTGATGGTGCTGGGGCACTATGCTGAAATCAACGTGGAGGTTGGAGATCAGGTAATAAAAGCCTATGTAACCCGCGCTGCCGCTGAAGAAATCAAACCAAGGGATGCGGTATCTCTGTTGTTTACAAAAACCTGTAAGTATTGTGCCTGAGAATAAAACACTGAATATGAGGAGACTTAAAATGATGAACAAAATAGTTGGAAATGTAATAAGAACCGGAGCAATTGTCCTGTCTGTTTCACTTGGAACTATGATGCTTGGAGGTTGTTCTTCAAAGACAACAGCAAAAGCGGACGGAGAAAAGAAGGTTACCGTATGGGCGGGCGGCTCTGATAACGTGAGAATACAGTTTGAAAAGCAGATTGATCAGTTCAATGCTTCTCAGGATAAATACACGGCAGAGCTTCAGTTCATTACCTCAGGAACAGGAGCACAGGGCCTGTTTGACCGGGTTGTAGCAGCCAAGAAGGCAGGACAGTCAAATACAGATTATGATGTCATTGAATTGGGAGGAGATGAGATCAGCCGTTATGTGGAAGAAGGCGGAGAGGACTTTTTTGTAACTCTTGACAAATCTAAAATAGAGAATATTAAAAATCTGAAGGTTGAAGCTTCTTTCCGTAATGATCTTGTGGTTCCTTACCGGGGAACAACGGTTGTACTGGCTTATAACTCAGATACAGTACCAGAGCCTCCAAAGACGACAGAAGACCTTTATAAATGGATTAAGGACCATCCGGGCCGCTTTGCTTATAATACTCCGGGATCAGGCGGAGCCGGCGGTTCCTTTGTGACAACCAGTGTGTACAATTTTATGGATGAGTCTGCACTCACTTCCACAGATCCTGCCAATAAGGAAAAGTGGAATAAAGGTTTCGATCTCTTAAAAGAGCTTCATCCCTATATGTACAAGTCTTCTGGAAAAGTCGTTTATCCAAACAAGAATCAGGGAACCTTAGACCTTCTGGCAAATAAGGAAGTGGACATGATTCCGGCATGGGCGGACATGGCAATTACACAAATCAAAAATGGAACGTTACCGGACTCCATTAAGATTACCCAGCTCAGTCTTTCATTCACAGGAAGCGCAGTATCACTTGGAATCCCTTCTATTGGTACAAATCAGGATGGAGCGTATGCATTTATCAATTACATGATAAGTCCACAGGCACAGAATACAGCACTGGATACTATGGCTGCCATACCGGTTATTGATTTCAGCCTTCTGGATCAGGAACTGACAAAATCCATTGCGGATTTAAAAATAGATGAATTCCGTATCAGCAGTCTGGGAGATTTAGGAAGCCAGCTTTATGAGCAGTGGGACAGAGAGATTGGTACATTAGAATAAGGCAGGAGATTAAGAACATGATAAAAGAGAAAGTGTTTGGGAAAATCCTCCCTTATCTTCTGATACTTCCGTCTCTGATTATTCTGGCAGGAGTTGTATTTTATCCGATAGCAGCAAGCCTTCTTCGCAGCTTTAAGCTGGAAGAGGGCGGTATGGGTATGGATAATTACCTGTATTTTTTTACAGATACAATTCAGCGGCATAACATAATCTACACGCTTCAGGTGGTTATGATTACGGTCCTGCTTGCTGTTGGGATTTCCTATTTTTTAGCCTTATTTTTAAGATTTTCCAATTCCTGGACCAGCAGGCTGATCGGACGGCTTTATCTTCTGCCACGGTTTATTCCTGGTCTGGTGGCAGTCAACGGAATGATCACGGTAATCCGTGATTCTGGTCTGATCAACCGCATTTCCCGTTTATTTGGTCTCGAGATAAAACTGGGGCTTATGTATAACTGCAAGGGAATCGTTCTGATGAATTTATGGTTTAACATTCCTTTTGCAACCATGCTTTTAGCTGCTGCTTTGTCCAGGATCCAGAATTCTGCCATAGAAGCCGCAAGGGACTCAGGTGCAGGAAAACTTCAGATTTTGAAAACCATGATTTTACCGCTGACCTACAGGGATATTTTTATCACTGCAACCTTTGTATTCATGAGCAATTTAGGCTCGTTCACCACCCCTTATCTGATGGGAGGAAACAATCCACAGATGCTTGGTATTTCTCTATACAGCCAGTTTAATAATGGTCATTATGAGAGGGCGGCTGCTCTTTCCGTGATTATGTTTTTATTTTCCCTGCTCTCCGCTGTTGTCTATGTATATACAAATATGAAAAAAAGTGAATGGGAAAAAGGAAACGGTTGATGGAGGAAATAATGATATGAATGGAAGCAGAGAACAAAGTATGGATCAAATGACAGCACAGGAACCGTGGAAAGTGATTGTGCTGTTTTCTATTCCTTCTTTTTTGGGAAATCTGTTTCAGCAGCTTTACAGCATGACGGATGCTGTAATCATAGGCCGTCTGGTTGGTATTAAGCAGCTGGCTGGAGTCGGAGCTGCGGGAGCCATAAATTTTCTGATTATTGGATTTGCCACCGGCATCACAGGAGGATTTTCAGTGATAACAGCTCAAAGGGTTGGAGCAGGAGATACAGAAAGGACAAAATCCTCGATTGCGGCTTCGTTTTGCCTGTGTGCTATCATAACTCTGCTTTTAACCTTTTTCGGAGTGGTGACTGCAAGTCCTCTATTGGGGAAAATGAACACACCGGATGATATTTTTCCATATGCGTTACGATATATGCTGATTGTTTATTCAGGTCTGGGAGCGGCTGTTTATTACAATTTGATCGTCGGAATACTAAGGGCGATCGGTGACAGCCGGACTCCCCTTTATTTTTTAGTTTTATCTTCTGTTTTAAATATAATTCTGGATCTGGCTGCGGTAATATGGCTTCACGCCGGAGTGACCGGGGTGGCGGTGAGTACGGTTTTTGCCCAATTTTTTTCGGCTGCAGTCTGTCATCTTTATGCCCATAGAAAATATCCGCAGATCAGGCTGGAGAAGCGGCATTTCAGCGTTTTTTTTTCAGAAGCGTGGAGACATATCAGAATTGGTCTTCCCATGGCACTGCAGTTTTCTGTAACAGCAGTGGGAATTATGATTCTGCAGGCCTATTTAAACCGTTTTGGTTCTCTTGTGATTGCCGGATATGTGGCGGCAAGCAAAGTGGAGAATCTGGTGACGCTTCCGTTTACTACTCTGGCCATAACCATGGAGGTCTATTGCGGGCAGAATTATGGTGCAGGAAATAAAGCCAGGCTTCGGAAGGGAATACGAAGCAGCATTTTTATGGGACTGGGGACGGCAGTTTTCGCAGCCTTCATAAGTGTGTTTCTGGGGAGACAATTTATCGGACTTTTTCTGGATCATTATGATGCCCGGGTGGTAGAATATGGATACCAATATCTTTTAATTATTGCAGTTTTTTTCTGGCTGCTGTGTTCGCTTCAGTTATTAAGAAGCGCTCTGCAGGGAATGGAGGAAGCATTAGTACCTTTGGCTGGAGGGGTAATTGAACTGATAGCAAGATGGGCAGGATGTATTATTTTCATTCCATATGCCGGATACGCGGGAGCATGCCTATCCACTCCTCTCGCATGGGGGTTGGCTCTTATACTTCTGCTGATCCGCTTTGCCCGGATTATGAAATAATTAAGACGGTGCTAAGACTGAAGACAAAGCGGCTCTAGGAAACAAGTCCTAGAGCCGCTTCTCTAATTTATAGCACTCTGTCAGGATATGAGAAAAAATTTGTGGTGGAGAAGTGGGGAACCTTATCCATCATATCCAGAAAGAGAAAAACGGATATTTTAACTCGTCGGATTAGGTAACTTTATCATACCAATTGCAGAAATACGTAATTATAATGACTGTCTAAAATAAATATAATAAAAGCAGATAATTTTTGAAACCGGTTTCAAACCGGTTCAATTGACAGGAATAAGGCAGAGGTGCACTGAAATGGAAAAAGATCGGGAAAAGGTGAGTATCTATCGGATAGCGGAGGAAGCAGGAGTATCCCCGGCTACAGTATCCAGGGTTTTAACCAAGAATGCAAATGTCAGCGAAGAGAAGAAGAAAAAGGTGGAAAAGCTGATATCCAAATATAATTTCAGTCCCAATGCAATGGCCAGAGGTTTAACAAGCAGCCGGTCAGGAATTATAGGAGTGTTAATACCGGATATCCGCAATCCGTTTTATGCAGGGCTTGCAGTGGAATGCGAGAGGGCGGCGGGGGAACGCAATTACAGTCTGATGCTCAGTAATTATATGAATGATATGCGGCTGGAGGAACAACGCCTCTATAAACTGGTAAGCCAGCAGATTGATGCTTTAATCATTATGGGGGGCAGGGTTGACGAACGGATTACTGACAGCGTGTACGCAGAACGGATAAATCGTGTTTGTGATTTCATGCCGGTAGTTACCACCGGGAAGCTGGAGGGAAGTGACTGTTACCAGGTTAACTTAGATGACAGCGCTGGAATGGACCGGATGATGGAGTATTTAATTTCCAATGGACATCGAAAAATCTGCATCATCGGGGGAAGAAAGGATGTGGATTCCACTCACACAAAGAGTATCCGCTACCGCAGTATTCTGAAAAAATATGGAATTACATTCTGTCCTGACTATATTGTGGAGACCGGCGGTTATTCCATGGAATCCGGTTACCGGGGGATGAATTACCTGCTTGAAAATGCTAAGTGGCTGCCCAGTGCAGTCATTGCAATTAATGATCTGACTGCTCTGGGAATCATAAAGTCCTTAAGAGAGCATTCACTGCGTATTCCGGAGGACATTTCAGTAGTCAGTTTTGATAATACACTGCTTGCCGAAACCAGCGTTCCACGACTGACAAGCATGGACTATAATTATCAGCAGTATGGGGATACCCTGATTAATACTGCGCTTGCTGTATTAGAGGACAGAAATCCAAAGAAGATTCAGATTATTCCTACGGAGCTGGTAATCAGAGACTCCTGCCGGAAGTTAAACGGAGATACTTAATCTGTACGCTCTATATGAAACCGGTTTCAGATAAGAATGAATCGCAGCTCATAAGGAGGAGAAGGAATTGAAAGGAAAAGGAAAAAAGCAGGTAACGGCGGCTTCGCCGTACAGAAAATCAATGGGAAAAGTAATAAGAGATAATAAAATATTAATGCTCATGTGTCTTCCGGCGGTATTGTTTTTTATTATTTTCTTTTATTGTCCCATGCCAGGCATCTACATAGCATTTACCAATTATAATTTCCGTGACGGAATTTTTGGTAGTCCCTTTGTTGGATTTAAAAATTTTGAATTTCTTTTAAAATCCGGTCAGTTATGGATTCTTACAAGAAATACAATTTTGTACAATCTGGCATTTATACTTTTGGGAAATTTACTTCAGATTACACTTGCCATTATGGTAAATGAAATCCGGTGCAGCTGGTTTAAAAAAGTATCTCAGACCATCATGTTCCTGCCATATTTTATTTCCGCAGTCCTGATTGGAGTCCTTGCCTTTAATATTCTTAATTATGATACAGGTGCCTTAAATACACTGGTACGGGCTGCAGGCGGAAATCCCTTAAAAATATACAGTATGGCAGGGATCTGGCCATTTATCATTATTCTGTGCAATATCTGGCAGCAGACTGGATATGGATCCATCGTATATTTTGCATCCATCTGCGGAATTGATTCCCAGATCATAGAAGCAGCACAGGTAGACGGTGCCACCAGCTGGCAGAGAATCCGGTATATTATAATTCCAAGTCTTAAGCCAACGTTTATCATACTAATGCTGTTTGCATTAGGCGGTATTATGAAAGGGAATTTCGGACTGTTCTACAATCTGATCGGTCCGGCAAACTCTCAGCTTTTTCTCAACACAGATATTATTGAAACCTTTGTATTCCGGACAATGATGAACCAGAACAATTTTGCAACCTCATCTGCAGTCGGGCTGTACCAGTCACTTTTTGGTTTTATCCTGGTTATGTTCAGCAACTGGGTGGTCCAAAAGATTGACCCTGATTATGCATTATTTTAGGAGGCGGCTTATGAAAAAGAACGGTGTAAAGATGACTGGCAGTACAGCTGCAGTCAGAATAATATCTTATATTTGTGTTGCATTATTTTCTCTGATGTGCTTCATACCATTTTTGCTTATGATATCCGCATCATTCAGCAATGAAGGGGTAATCACCCGGGAGGGATTCGGTCTGCTGCCGAAAGGTTTTACTCTCACCGCATACAGCTGGGTTTTCCGGTATCCGAAGATGATTTTAGGTTCCTACGGCGTTACAATTGTCATGACGGTATTTGGAACTGTATTGGGGCTTTTCCTTATTGCCATGACAGGATATGCATTACAACGAAAGGATTTCCCTTTTCGGAATGCTCTTTCCTTCTTCATTTATTTTACAACCCTGTTTTCAGCAGGAATGGCTCCTACTTATATCTGGGTATCCCGTTATCTGAATTTAAAGGGGAGTTATATGGCAGTATTCCTTCAGCTTCTGATGACTCCCTGGCTGATCATTCTTATGAAGAATTTTGCCAGGTCAGTCCCTTATGAGATAACAGAATCGGGAAAGATGGACGGCGCTGATGATTTTAAGATCTTCCTGACTCTGATTCTTCCCATGTTAAAGCCGGCGCTTGCCACAGTCGGGTTGTTTCTGGCACTGGGTTATTGGAATGAGTGGTATAACTCTATGCTGTATCTGGGATCTGCTGTGACGTATAAACCGCTGCAGTATTATCTTTACAATATTATCAATACTGCGGCCCAGCTTAAGAATTCCATGGCAGGAGCAGCAATTACAATTACAGATCTACCCAGTAATACGTTAAAGATGGCTACAGCTGTTGTGGCTACAGGGCCGATTATCTTCCTGTATCCGTTTGTACAAAAATATTTTATTTCTGGTATCACAATTGGTGCGGTAAAGGGGTAATGTCACCGTATTTAATTAAATTTCATTATGGGAGGTAATAAAAATGAGAAAACAATCTGTTAAAAAAGTGGCTGCAGTTTTATTGGCAGGGGTTATGGCCACATGTTTGGCCGGATGCACAGGAAAGGAAGAAAGCAGTGCAGCTGGCGCAGATGGTAAGGCGGACACATCAAAGCATGAAGTGATTAATATGCTGGTGTTAGGCGATAAGCCGAGCAATGGCAGATGCGAAGCAATGCTTGAAAAACTGAATGGTATTTTAAACGAGAAAGTAAATGCAGAACTGAAACTGACATATATAGAATGGGCAGACTGGCAGACCCAGTATAATGTTCAGCTTTTAAGCGGAGATAAGAGTCTGGATATTATCACAACAGCAACAGACTGGCTGTATGCATGGGAAAACGCCCAAAAGGGTGCATTCATGCCTTTGTCCGAGGATCTGTTAAAAACGTATGCTCCGAAGACCTATGAGCAGGTGGCTTCCATGGATGACTGGAAATACTGTAAATATCAGGACCAGATTTATTTTATTCCGGAAGATTATTACACCCAGTATACAAACCATGGTTTGTTTTACCGGGCAGACTGGGCGAAGGAAGCGGGGATGGAGAACGGTGATATAAAAGAGTTTGAGCAGCTTGGAACTTATTTCCAGTGGATCAGGGATCATAAACCGGACGTGACTGCGTGGGATGTAGGAGGAAAGAACAACGCAGGTGGTTTACTGAGCGGATATATGAATTCCAAAACAGATAATATCGTAATACCCGGCGCCAATGTAGGGAACTATGAATTCTGGATGGGAGTTTCTAAGGATGATCCGTTTACTGTAACCTCTCCCTATATGGAGAGTGATGCAATCTACGATGCGGCAGAGCTGATGAAGAAATGGAATGATGCGGGATACTGGAGAGAGGATGTACTGAATTATGACGGTGATTCCAGAGAGGCAATGTATGCCGGCACCTCCGGAGCCGACCAGCACCACTCTCAGACCTTTTATTCCCAGGTCAGACCCAATATGGACTTAAAGCAGTCAGGTTCTGATGCCAGAATGTACTGGTGGGGGAAGGAGAATAATAATGTTTCTAAACCTTTAAAAACGCATGGTGCCGCAGCGATCAGTGCCAACTCCCAGCATCCGGAGCGTGCACTTATGGTATATGATCTGCTTCGCAATGATGAGGCATGCTACAGGCTGATCAATTATGGAATTGAAGGGGTTGATTATACCATTACTTCTGAAGGAAAGCTGGACCACCCGGAAGGCTGGGATAAGAGTACGGATTCTTTGGATTCCAATTTCTGGTGCGGAAGAAATGATGATTTAGAGCTGCAGGATGTGCAGTGGTGGGATGGAACCAGTGATATGATTAAAAATTATAACACCTTTGCTTATGATAATCCCTACACCGGACTGGTTGTGGATAAGAATTCTGTCGAAGCGGAAATGTCAGCAATGGCAAGTGTGCTCTCTGAATATATTCCTCAGCTGGCATACGGAAAATACGATGATCCTAAGCAGGCAGTAAACGATATGAGAGAGAAACTGAAGGCTGCAGGATATGATAAAGTGAAAGAATCAATTCAGAAGAATATGGATGATTACAAAGCAGCGCTGGGAAAATAATAGGAATGAGGCAGGGGCTGGAAAAGAAACCTAAGAAGGTATTTCTTTTCCAGTCCTTTTATTGAATGAATTCCTGAAATCAGTGTCTGCTGGTACGGTTCCTTCGAAGCATGGAAGGTGTTGTGCCGTGCTTTTCTGCAAATATCTTGTAAAAATAACCCTTGTTACGATAACCAACAGTTTCAATAATCTCATCAATACTCTTCTGGGAGTGAATCAGCAGATGTTCTGCGGCCGCCAGGCGGATCTGCTGCACATACCCGGAATAAGTAAGACCGGTTCTGTCCTTGATCAGCCGGTTGAAATAATCCCCCTGGAAATGAAAGGTATTCACAAGGTCACCTATTGTTACCGTTGCATAATTGCCTTTTATATAATCCGAGATTTCTTCAAACATCACCCAGTTCATGGTCCGGCGCTGTTCACTGGAAAGTGAGAATTCATACCGGGTGCTTAAAAGGCGGAAGATCCGGATCAGCAGTCCCTTACATATAAAACGGTAACCAGCGTCGTTAAGGTTAAGCTCTGTCAGCAGTGAGAGCAGACAGGCTTCCGTCTGAGAAACGACATCTCCGATTGGCTTAAAGTGAAGATACTGCTTTAAGCTTTTTTGTTTCAGGAGCGCAGACTGCAGGAAGGAAATCATTTTTTTAGCAGAGATATTTTCCACCATGATTTCATCAAAGATGTCATTGGAAAGACCAAAGAAAAGTACGGTTGCAGGCTGGTCAAGGAGATAATCCTGATGCATGCAGTTTTTATCAATCAGATAAAAATCACCTTTTGAAAAGGTAATGTCCTTTCCAAGAATCCGCTGGCAGAATGTTCCCTCAACAATATAGGCCAGTTCCAGATAATCATGGGTGTGGAGCTGGGTTTTGTCCCCCTGTTTAAAAGGCCGGTGATAACAAAAAGAGATGGGGGAAGGTTTCATTGTGGAAAGCAGGCTTCCCCCTTTAGTAAAATTCCAGCAGACCAAAAACAGCTTGTCATTGTTAACAAAGGGATATGTTTTTACTTCCTGACCTGACTTTGAATATTCCGGGCAGACCAGTCTCTTTCCCATTGGGTGTTCACAGGGCAGATGTGAGGTGGCTCCTGTTGTAAACTGTGTGCATAGCTGTAGTAATGAAGACATGTGGTAATACCGCCTTTCCATTAAGACTACAATAATTATACTATAATTTCAGGAAATATTACAACATAGAAGCTGTTATGAAAATAATAATGATAAAAAAAGTGCTACCCGGTAGCAATTTTCTCCTGCTTTTGTTTTCCTTAGTAATTTAGTATAATGAAAGAAGCAGGAACCCAATCTTCATTTGGGACAAGGAGGGCATATATGGAAAACGGGAAAAAGGGTCTGCTGTTTTTAATGCTTGCTGGTCTGACCGGGATTATATTTCTCACACTTTTAACCTCCTCCTTTTATGGATATGTGTTAAAAAAGATAGGAGTAGAGCACGCGGAAAACACGGCTGCATACCGGTATCATTATGTAATGATTATCGACAACCTGGATTCCAAGTTCTGGAACGATGTATATCAGAGTGTGAAGGAAGAGGCAGCACACTATGATGCCTTTGTTGAATTAAAAGGAAAAAATCAGTCATCGGAATATACAACTCTGGATTTTATGGATATGAGTATTGCAGCCAAAGTTGACGGGATTTTACTGGAATTTACAGGAGAACACATGCTGGAGGACCGTATCAATGAAGCAGCCAGTAACGGGATACCAGTGGTCACCATTCTAAATGATGCCCCCAATACAGAGCGGAAAAGCTATGTAGGCATCAATTCTTATCAGCTGGGTCAGGAATACGGCAATCAGATCTTAAAAATTCTGCCCTCCCATGAGGGGCTTACAAGGGTCATGATGCTTCTTCATGATAATTCCATAGACAGTAATCAGTCTCAGATATTCAATCAGATTAATAACCGAATGGTTACATCCAGGGAAGGCGGAGGCAATATCAAGGTGGAAGAGATTAAGATTCCTTCTGGAAGAGCCTTTGAATCAGAAGAGGTCGTTCGCAATCTCTTTCAGAACGTCCAGGGTCCACCGGACATTATTGTATGTATGGATGAGGTGGATACAGAAGCGGTTTATCAGGCAGTCATAGACTATAACCAGGTGGGGAAAACCCAGGTGATCGGCTATTATAAGTCCAAAGCAGCGCTGGAAGCAGTTGAGAAGGGAACCATGGCTATGACTCTGTGCATTGATACCAGTCAGATGGGAAAGTATAGCGTACAGGCGCTGACAGAATCCATAAAGGACGGACGGACCAATTCCTTTTACAGTGTGGATTTACAGTTTGTGACGAAAGATCAGGCGCCGGAATACTTGAAACAGGAGCGGAAGACCCATGAACATTAAGGTAAAACCAATCTGGGAGAATTTACCCATTACCAGAAAGCTTTTTCTGGAAATTGCGGTAACGGCAGTGGTCCTGTTTGCCAGCAATCTGTTTATTTATGCCCAGATCAATCAGATGGTTGAGCGGATGAATTCTGTTTATATGAGCAACGTGAATCTGAACGAATTATCCGACGCATTGACAGGTGTACAGAATTTTATGTATAAATACCTGCAGGTTAAGGATTCGGAGTCCTTAAACGATTACTACCGCGCGGAGCAGGATTACAGGAAACTTCTGGATGGACTTAATGTTCTGGTAACGGACAACCCGATTCAGATTCTGGAGAAGAATATCCGGAACATGTCTGACAGTTACTTAGCCGTTACAGATGAGACGGTTCAGGCAAAGCGGGGGCAGAATGTAGAGAAGTACAAGAGCTCCTATGAATCTGCCTTAAAGCTTTATCAGTTCATTAATCACGATATTTCGGTGCTTAACAGCAGACAGTTTAAGAACAACTCCGCAAGCTATCAGACCCTTCAGGCAGCTCTTCAATATCTGGAGGTGATCAGTTCCGTCATACTGATTATTGTTATGATTATCAGTCTGTCGGTCATGATGATGATGACAAGGGATATCGTTACACCGCTCACCAGTCTGGCGCATACAGCCAAGCTGGTTGGGCAGGGCAATTTCCATGTGAAGGTGCCTTATATCCGGTCCGGGGACGAATTGGGGATCGTTACCAGGACTTTTAACCAGATGGTGGACAGTTTAGACGAGTATGTGAATAAAATTAAAGAAAGTGCGGAAAAAGAGCAGGAGATGAAGGAGCGGGAACTTCTGATGGAAAACCATTTAAAGGAGGCCCGGCTCAAATATTTACAGTCCCAGATCAATCCCCATTTTCTTTTTAATTCCTTAAACGCAGGTGTACAGCTGGCAATGATGGAGGATGCGGAAAAAACCTCGGTATTTATGGAAAAAATGGCTGATTTCTTTCGGTACAATGTAAAAAAGAGTTCAGAGGATGCCACCATACGGGAAGAGGTGGAGACAGTTGAGAACTATATTTACATTTTAAATGTCCGGTTTGCCGGAGATATTCATTACGAATCCATGCTGGAAGAGGATACCATGGATTATTCCATGCCAAGTATGACGCTCCAGCCATTGGTTGAAAATGCAGTGTCACACGGAATACGGGATATCAGCTGGCAGGGGAATATCTGTCTTTCCGTTAAAAATCAGGCTGATGCCATTGAAATCAGGATTGATGATAATGGAAAGGGAATAGACAGCGAAAAATTAAAGCGGATACAGGAAGGAGTGCGGGATAAGGAGGACACCGATTCTACCGGAATCGGGATCTATAATGTAATTTCCCGTCTGGAACTTTATTACAATAAAAAAGAGCTGTTTTCCATTATCAGTGAAGGGGAAGATCAGGGAACTTCAGTAATTCTAAGGATTCCTAAAAAGGGGGATGAAGTACATGTTTCGGATACTGGTTGCAGATGATGAAGGAATCATGCTGGAGTCCATACGGAGTATTATTGAATCAAACTTTGGCAGCGATTGCGAAATCGTATGCGTGAAGACAGGAAGAGCAGTGATTGAGCAGGCTGGACTTTTTCGTCCGGATATTGCTTTTGTAGATATTCAGATGCCTGGATTAAGCGGAATCCAGGCAATCAGAGAAATACGCAAATTCAATCAGTCAATGGTATTTATTATTATGACTGCTTATGATAAGTTTTCCTATGCCCAGGAAGCAGTTAATCTTGGAGTCATGGAATTTATTATGAAGCCGGTTAATAAGAAAAAGATTCTTGACGTATGCGTAAAAGCCATGCATCAGGTTGAGGAGGCCAGACAGAAGTTAAGCGATGACCTGAAAATAAGGGAACGGCTGGAAATCGTTGTACCAATGATTGAAAGCGGCTTTATCTATACCATACTTCAGGAGGATTCGGACCCCCTTCACAGTGGGTATCCGGAAATGCTGGATATCCGCAAGCCATATGGTTTCATCGTGGTGCTGGAATTCGGGGACAGCATGGAGGGGGGAACCATGACCAATGCCATTGGTGTGGGCGTGAAGGTAAATAAATATTACAGCATGATCCGGGAGATACTAAAGGATTACTTTGAATGTGTTATCGGACCTGCCATGGGAAACCGCCTGGTTTTATTTCTTTCCTTTGACCAGGAACGGATGCAGTATGAGAAACGAGTGGAGATCATTACCAGAACCAGGAATGTCATTCATAAGCTGGAGACCAGTATGGATATTAAATGCAGGGGCGGAATCGGTGCTGTAAAGACGCTGGCGGCAATCAGGGATTCCTACAAAGAGGCCTTAAGATCTCTGCGGGAGAGTGACAGCCATGTGGTTCATATCACCGATATTCCGGCAGTTGCAGAATACGACGGCGAGTATCCCCTGGACTTAGAAAACCAGTATCTTCAAAGAGGGGTGAAAGCAGACCGGGAGGGGGCATTATCCTGTGCCAATGAATTTTTTGACTGGATGCTGGTGCATGACGGAGATATGAGATCCAATATTGAAATCAAGATTCTGGAACTGGTGATGAGACTGGAGCGCAGGGCATTCGAAGCTGGAAATGTACGCTATGGGTTCCGTTACCGGGAAAATTATATGGATGAACTGAAGAAAGCAGCAGACGGGGAGGGGATGCGGCGCTGGTTTTTAAACAAAACCAGGGATATATGCGATAAGATCAGTACTTCCAGGGAGCGTGAATATGAAAATGTGGTATCCAGAGTGAAGGCATATATTGATGAGAATTATGCCAGGGAGATCTCGCTTGATGATGTTTCACGCATGGTAGATATCAGTCCCTATTATTTCAGTAAGCTGTTTAAACAGGAGGTAGGGGAGAATTTTATTGAATATGTAACCAGAACCAGAATTAAAAACGCCAGAAGGCTGCTGGAGGATCCCAGATACAGCATTAAGGAAATCTGTGTGATGTCCGGCTACAGTGATCCCAATTATTTCAGCAGGATTTTTAAGAAGTATGAAGGGATGACACCAACCGAATACAGGGAGAGGTAAGTGTTATGAAAATGTGGGGCGGGAGGTTATTACTAATGGTATTCGCCTGCTGCATTCTGATGACAGGATGCAGACAGGCAAAAGTTGAGACTGCAGAGCAGACTCCGGAAAAGGAAGGGGATCGGCCGGTGCAGATCGGCCTGAGCATTGACTCTTTTGTCATTGAACGATGGATCAGGGACCGGGATGTGTTTGTTTCTGCTGCAAAAGAGATGGGGGCAGAAGTTAACGTACAGAACGCCAATGGTGATGTGAATGAGCAGATTGAGCAGATCCAGTATTTTATTAAAAAACAGATGGATGTCATTGTGGTGGTGGCAGGTGACTGCGAAGAATTGTCCGATGTAATGAAAAAGGCAAAGGCAGCGGGGATAAAAACCATGAGCTATGACCGGCTGGTTTTAAATGCAGACAGTGATATGTATATCTCCTTTGATAACCGGGGAGTGGGAAGCCTGATGGCAGAGAATCTGGTTAAGAACATTCCTGAGGGCGGCAAGATTGTCATGATCCAGGGACCGGAGACTGATCACAATGTGGCAATGATCCGGGAGGGATTTTATTCGGTGCTGGAAGGAAAGAATTTAGATGTTGTTTATCAGAACAATTGCGAAGGCTGGCTTGGGGAACAGGCTTATGACTATGCAAAGGAAGCACTGGAAAAATATCCGGATGTGAAGGGAATCATGTGTGGAAATGATGATCTGGCCACCCAGGTTTTTAAGGTACTTTCCGAAGACCGGCTGGCAGGAAAGGTGTGCCTGGTAGGTCAGGACGGAGATTTAATGGCATGCCAGCGGATTGTGGAGGGCACTCAGAATATGACTGCTTTTAAATCAGTGGAAGAGGAGGCCAGACTGGCAGCAGAGTATGCGGTAAAGCTTGGCAGGGGAGAACCCCTTAAAGGAGTTGACCAGACCATTCATGACGGAACCTATGATGTACCCTATCTGGAGCTGAAGCCGGTTGCAGTTACAAAGGAAAATATGGATTCCGTCATCATCAAGGGAGGATTTCACCCCAGGGAAGATGTATATTTAAATGTCATAAAGCAGTAGCATTTTTTTGCATGATAAAAAAGTCCTGTATTTTCAGGGCTTTTTTTATGTGGATAAATACGTGCTAACGATTGACAAACAAGTCCTGATGCCTCCGTGCTAAGATAAGTATATCAAAAACAAGTATTGGAGGAGGATTTATCAATGAAAAGAAAACTTTTAGCAGTGGCGATGACTCTTGCCATGACGGCAGGAATACTGGCCGGGTGCAGCGGCGGGGGAAGCAAAGCACCGGAAACAAAGGCACCAGAAACTACTACGGCAGCTGCCGCTGATACCACCAAGGCGGAAGAAACCACTGCAGCAGAAACTAAAACATTGAATAAGGAAGATGTAACAATTGGCGTTGCAATGCCCACCAAGGATTTACAGAGATGGAATCAGGATGGCGCCAACATGAAAAAGGAACTGGAGAGTGCAGGCTATAAGGTAGATCTTCAGTATGCCAGCAATGATGTTCAGACACAGGTATCCCAGATTGAAAACATGATCTCCAATGGCTGTAAGATGCTGGTTATCGCATCCATCGATGGAAGCTCCTTAGGTGAGCCGCTCTCTCAGGCAAAGTCCATGGGAATCCCGGTTATCGCTTATGACCGTCTGATCATGAATTCCGATGCAGTTACATATTATGCTACTTTTGATAACTACAAAGTAGGCCAGAAGCAGGGAGAATATCTGGTAGAATCTCTTGGACTTGACAAGGGCGGCGATCCGAAGAATATCGAATTCTTCACCGGTGATCCTGCTGATAACAACTGCAAGTTCTTCTTCGGAGGAGCCATAGATGTCTTAAAGAAATATATTGATAACGGACAGCTGGTTGTAAAATCAGGTCAGGTCGAATTTGAGCAGGTTGCAACCGAGAAATGGGATTCCGAGAAATCCCAGAACCGTATGGATACCATCATCGCAGGTAACTATTCAGACGGAACTGTTCTGGATGCAGTTCTTTGTTCCAACGATTCCACCGCTCTTGGTGTTGAAAATGCACTTGCATCTTCTTACACAGGCAAATACCCGATTATAACAGGTCAGGACTGTGATATTGCAAATGTTAAGAACATGATTCAGGGAAAACAGGCTATGAGCGTTTTCAAAGATACCAGAACTCTGGCTACCCAGGTAGTAAAGATGGTTGATTCCGTTATGCAGGGAGGCAAAGCTGAGATCAATGATACCAAATCCTATGACAATGGAACTGGAATCATCCCCACCTATCTTTGTGATCCGGTGGTTGTTACAGTTGACAATTACAAAGACATGCTGATCACTTCCGGCTACTACACAGAAGATCAGTTAAATTAATCAGGCGGATTTCCTTAACGGGGACGACTTTTATGAATGAAAGCCGTCCCCGGAATTATAAAGAGGGAGGGATATTCTTGGCAAATATACTTTTGGAAATGAAAAACATCACCAAGACGTTTCCGGGTGTGAAAGCCCTGGATCTCGTAAACCTTCAGGTAGAAGAAGGAGAGATCCATGCTCTGGTGGGCGAAAACGGAGCGGGCAAGTCCACTCTGATGAATGTACTCAGCGGTATCTATCCCTACGGATCATACGAGGGAGACATCATCTATAACGGAGAAATTTGTAAATTCAGTCATATCAGTGACAGTGAAAAAAAGGGAATTGTCATCATCCATCAGGAGCTGGCGTTAGTTCCCTATATGACCATTGCCGAAAACATGTATCTTGGAAATGAAAAAGGAAGAAAATACGCAATTAACTGGAATGAAACCTTTGGGGAGGCTGATAAATATTTAAAGACAGTAGGACTTATGGAATCCTCCCATACACTGATTAAAGATATCGGTGTAGGAAAACAGCAGCTGGTAGAAATAGCGAAAGCACTGGCCAAAAATGCGAAGCTGCTGATTCTCGATGAACCGACTGCATCATTAAATGAAGATGATTCCAAAGCACTTTTGGAACTTCTGAAAAAATTCAAATCAGAGGGTATGACCTCGATTATCATATCACACAAACTGAATGAAATTGCCTATGTAGCGGATAAAATCACCATCATCCGCGATGGCTCAACCATAGAAACACTAAACAGTAAGACAGATACGATAACAGAAGACCGGATTATAAAAGGAATGGTAGGCAGGGAACTGGTGGACCGTTTCCCGAAGCGTACGGACATTACAATCGGAGAAAAATCCATGGAAGTGGAACACTGGAATGCCAGCCATCCGCTTTACTCAGAACACAAGGTAGTAGATGACGTCTCTTTCTATGTGAGAAAGGGCGAAGTAGTGGGAATCTGCGGTCTGATGGGAGCAGGGAGAACCGAGCTTGCCATGAGCCTGTTTGGAAAAAGCTACGGAGCCAATATCTCAGGGACTCTTAAGATTAACGGGCAGGAAGTGCATCTTCACTCTGTACGGGATGCCATCCGGCATAAGCTGGTCTATGTAACGGAAGACCGGAAAGGAAACGGCCTGATTTTAGGAAATCCCATACGGATTAACACCACGCTTGCAAATTTACGGGCAGTCAGCTGCAGAAGAGTCATTGATAAGGACCGGGAGATTCTGGCTGCGGAGGAATACATTGAAAAGCTGAAGACGAAATGTCCTTCCGTAGAACAGGCAGTAGGGAATTTAAGCGGTGGAAACCAGCAGAAGGTTCTTCTGGCAAAATGGATGTTTGCTGAGCCGGACATTCTGATCCTCGACGAGCCTACCAGAGGAATCGATGTGGGAGCAAAATACGAAATCTACTGTATCATAAACCAACTGGCAGCTGCCGGGAAATCGGTTGTCATGATATCCTCTGAGCTGCCGGAGATACTTGGTATGTCTGACCGTATTTATATTATGAATGAAGGAAAGATTGCGGGTGAGATGAACGCGAAAGAGGCTACACAGGAAAAAATCATGGCATGTATTATAAATTCAGATAAGCATTCTTCGGGTATACCTTTAACCCCGGATAATATGGGCTTGAAAGAAGAAGGGAGAGTAGAAGATGGAGAATAAATTAAAAATGTCGGAAGGACTTAAAAAATATACGATGGTCATCGTTCTGGCAGTTGTGGTAGTTTTGTTTACAGTAAATACAGGAGGGAAAATGCTTCTTCCCCAGAATGTAAACAACTTAATCGCACAGAATGCATATGTGTTTATTCTGGCAACCGGAATGCTCTTCTGTATTCTGACCGGCGGCAACATCGATTTGTCGGTTGGTTCTGTGGTTTGTTTCGTAGGAGCCATAGGCGGAAGCATGATGATTAAGATGGGAATGAACCCCTATCTGTCTCTTTTTTCCATGATAATAGTCGGCGGGCTGGTCGGAGCCTGGCAGGGCTTCTGGATTGCATACGTCCGTATCCCCCCCTTTATCGTAACCCTTGCCGGAATGCTGATCTTCCGCGGACTCTCCAACGTGGTACTTCAGGGTATGACTTTATCCCCTGTACCGGACAGCTTTTTAAACTTGTTTAATACGTATGTTCCAGATGTATTTGGTATGGAGGGTTTTAACCTTACCTGCTTTCTCGTGGGAATTGCAGCCTGCTGTATTTTCATCGTGACAGAAGTAGCCACCAGAAAAATAAAACTGAAGAAAGGGTACCGGGTAGACCCGCTAAGCAGCATGATTTTAAAATTAACATTGATCAGTGCTGTTGTTCTCTTCTTTATGTATAAGCTGTCTTTGTACAAAGGAATTCCCAATGCCCTGATATGGGTTGTGGCAATCATTGTAATTTATAGTTACATAGCTTCCAAAACAACCACCGGACGCTACTTCTATGCTGTGGGCGGAAATGAAAAAGCTACAAGACTATCCGGAATCGACACCAATAAGGTTTATTTTCTCGCTTATCTGAATATGGGTCTGCTGGCAGCAGTGGCAGGCATGGTAACAGTGGCCCGTTTAAACTCTGCCAATCCTACAGCAGGAAATAACTATGAATTGGATGCTATTGGCGCCTGCTTCATCGGTGGAGCTTCCGCATACGGTGGTACCGGTACTGTACCTGGTGTTATTGTAGGTGCTACACTGATGGGCGTCTTAAACCTGGGTATGAGTATCATGGGTGTTGACCAGAACCTGCAGAAGGTGGTAAAGGGTGGTGTTCTTGTTGCGGCAGTTATATTTGATGTGGTAAGTAAGAGAAAAACATTTATTGTAAAACAGTAAGTTGAATTGAAAATAGTAGGAAGGCGTGGGAATGGGATAATCTGTTTATGGATAATCCTGTTCCTACGTTTTTAAGTTTTGCAGTTTAAAATTCAGACTGGGAGCTCGGCAGATAATTATTGTGGCATATGGAAATATATGGTAAGATCTATACAGGAGTAACCGAATACAGGGTGGAACCTTCCAACTTTTTTACATGTCGTAACAAGATGGGAGGTGTGCAGATGGATATATACCAATCTTTAAGCATATTGTTTTTAGGCGGTACGTTTCTAATCGCATTGCTAACTTACATAGGAAAAAAATAGCCTACCCTGCTGCGAACAGGATAGGCACGCTCATTACAATATGAGCATTTAACCAACCTTGGGAGCTTCCACCTTGTGTGGCGGTTGCTCTTTTGTAATTTAAATATACCACATAGTAAATATGGTTGTAAAGAGAAAAGTTATCTGTGATCGATAGAAGAAAGCCGCCGTCTGACTGAAAATCTTCAGTCGGCGGCAATTTTGCTATTTTGTATCAGATATGCTCCTCCAAACGGACCGAAACCAATAAAAATTTTCCTATATATAGAAATCTTGGCTGAGTTGTGGTAGAATGCTACAAGTAAAAGAATGTTTTAAAATGTAAAGGAGCATGAAAATATGGGAAAGATAAAAGTAACATCATGTGAGATAGAAGGACTTTATGTTATAGAACCAACAGTATTTCCGGATTCCAGGGGATATTTTATGGAAACCTACAATCAGAACGATTTCAAAGAGGCAGGCCTGACTATGAATTTTGTGCAGGATAACCAGTCCATGTCTGTAAAAGGAGTATTAAGAGGACTTCATTTCCAGAAACAGTTTCCTCAGGGAAAGCTGGTCCGTGCAGTAAGAGGTACGGTTTTTGATGTTGCAGTAGATTTAAGAGCTGATTCTAAAACGTATGGAAAGTGGTTCGGTGTGGAGCTGTCCGCAGAAAACAAAAAACAATTTTATATTCCAGAAGGCTTTGCCCATGGTTTTTTAGTTCTGTCCGATGAGGCTGAATTTGCGTATAAATGCACAGATTTCTATCATCCGGGTGATGAAGGCGGAATTCTCTGGAGTGATCCCGAGATCGGAATTGAATGGCCAATCTCAGAGGGAATGGAGCTTACTATTTCCGACAAAGATCAGAAGTGGAGCGGCATCCGGGATACGTTTAAATTTTAGCGAGAGGAGAAAACCATGAACTATCTGGTTTCCTTATTAAAAGAAATCTATATAAAGAGAAAACTGATTCTGGATTTGTCAAAGGCGGATTTTAAGAAGCGGTTTGTAGGCTCCTATTTCGGTATCGCATGGATGTTTTTGCAGCCCATTGCTACCGTCCTTGTTTATTTTTTTGTTTTCCAGATGGGATTTAAAAGTGTGCCGCCAATTGAGGTTTATCCCTATGTACTGTGGCTGATCCCAGGCATTGTACCATGGTTTTATATCAGCGAGGTTTTAATCACGGGGACCAACTGCCTGCAGGAATATAATTATCTGGTAAAAAAGGTTGTTTTCCGTGTGGAGATACTTCCATTTATTAAGTTGTTATCCTGTCTGATGGTACATGGTATATTTGCTATAATTATGTTTGTAGTATTTTTATGCTATGGTTTTTTGCCAAAGGCAAGCTGGATTCAGATCATATACTATACCTTTGCTGCCTCCATGCTGTCTCTGGCTATTACCTATTTTACCAGTGCCATCAATGTATTTTTCAAGGATATGGCACAAATTGTTGGTATCTGTCTGCAATTTGGCATGTGGATGGTGCCGATCATGTGGTCTCCGGAGATGTTTCCCTCAGCACCCGAGTGGCTTCCCGGTCTGCTGAAAATAAATCCGGTTTATTATATTGTGGCAGGATACCGTGACAGCATGATATATGGAAACTGGTTTTTTGAACGGCCAACTCTTGGTCTTTATTTCTGGTTTGTTACCATTGTCTTATTTTTAATAGGACTGAAAGCATTTAAAAAACTGCGCCCGCATTTTTCTGATGTGCTGTAAGCAGTTACCATGGAGGATTCAATGTCCGTAGAATCGAATAACATAGCATTGACGGTTAATAATGTAACCAAAATATATAAATTATATGAAAAGCCAATTGACCGGTTAAAAGAGGCCATGAGTGTGACTCATAAGAATTACCACCGGGATTTTTACGCCTTAAACGGAATATCCTTTGATGTGGAAAAAGGAAAGACTGTAGGTATCATCGGCACCAACGGATCTGGAAAATCCACCATTTTAAAGATTATCACCGGCGTTTTGACCCCTACTACAGGAACTGTGGAGGTAAATGGGGTGATTTCCGCTCTTTTAGAGCTTGGAGCTGGATTTAACATGGATTATACCGGGATTGAAAATATCTATATGAATGGTACCATGATGGGTTTTTCCAGAAAAGAGATGGACGAGAAGCTAAATGACATCCTGGATTTTGCCGATATCGGTGATTTCGTCTATCAGCCGGTGAAGACCTATTCCAGCGGTATGTTTGTCCGCCTTGCATTTGCTCTTGCCATTAATGTAGAGCCGGAGATTCTGATCGTCGATGAGGCGCTGTCCGTAGGAGACGTATTTTTTCAGGCCAAATGTTACCGCCGTATGGAAGAAATCCGTAAAAATGGCACTACCATTCTCATGGTTACCCATGATATGGGTGCCATTATCAAGTATTGTGACCGTGTCGTTGTACTAAACAAAGGCAATTTCATCGCAGAGGGTGAGCCAGGGAAAATGGTGGATCTCTATAAGAAAATTCTTGCGAACCAGATGGATGACTTACAAGAAGCACTGGTTCAAGAAGACAACGAGTTCTACAATGATTTCTCCGGAGACCGGGCACTTTCTGAACGAAGCAGTATTTCAGAAGGCGCTTTCATGAAAGAAAAGCTGACCATCAACCCCAACCGTACAGAGTACGGAGATAAAAGGGCGGAAATCGTTGATTTTGGTCTGCTTGACGAGAGAGGAAACATTACCAATCTCCTGCTGAAGGGAGAGCGTTTTACCATAAAGGAACGGATTCATTTTCATGGAGGAATTGAAGCACCGATTTTCACTTATACAATCAAGGACAAGCGGGGGGCCGATTTAACCGGAACCAATACCATGTTCGAGTCCTCTGATGTAAAGGCTGTGAAAAAAGGCGACGAATACGTGGTGGAGTTTAACCAGAAGATGACTCTTCAAGGCGGAGAGTATCTGCTGTCCATGAGCTGTACCGGTTTTGAGAACGGGGAACATGTGGTTTACCACCGTCTGTATGACATTGTAAACATTACCGTTATATCCAACAAGAATACTGTGGGTGTTTACGATATGGAGTCGGATGTAAGCCTGACACTTCTCCGTGCAGAAAAGTAAGGAGGAATAATGCATGAATGATATCAGCCCTGAACTTAAGAAGCTGTATCAGAATTATAGTGGTGACATCAAAAAGCTGTTACAGGAGAATCCGCGGCTTGATTATTTATATGCCCTATCAGAGATCAGAGAGAATCTGCTGGACTGGTTTGAATTTAAACCGGAGGGAACTCTTTTGCAGGTGGGGTCCGACTACGGCGCACTTACAGGCTTATACAGCAGACGGGTAAAAGAGGTTACGGTTTTAGATCCCAATCAGAACAATTTGTCTTTTAACCGCCTTCGCCATGAGAAACGGAACAATATCCGTTATGTCAATGGAGATATCCATTCATTTACCAGTGATCAGAGGTTTGATTATATCGTTTTTGCAGGTTCTCTTTGTGACCCTTATAAAGCAGCTGCTGAGAAAGCCAGAGAACTTTTAAAGCCGGAAGGGTCCATGATTGCCGCAATTGCAAACCGGCTGGGATTAAAATATCAGGCCGGAGCAAAGAAAGAGCAGTACTCTCTTTCCAGAGCGGAGCTTATGGAACTTTTATGCGGCAGCAGGGGAGATGAGGGAACTGTGAAGTTTTACTATCCCATGCCTGATTACCGCCTTCCCGTAACTCTTTATTCTGATGGATATCTACCGGGCAAGGGCGATTTGACCCATGCCATTCTTGCTTATGATTATCCCAAATATTTACGGTTTGATCTAGGGAAGATGTTTGATGAAGTATGTGAAGGAAAACAGTTTGAGACATTTGCCAATTCATTTTTAACCATTTGGAGCCGTCATGAAGAAAATTAATTTTGTAAAATATAATAAAACAAGAAGAGAAGCTTTTCAGATACGTACCAGTCTGGTGGAAGAGAACGGACTGCCGTATGTGGAAAAGACTGCCCTGACGGCAGAGGGAGTTCCTCATATCCGTTCCTTTGAAGAAAAATACAGGAATTTAAAGGAGCAGAATCAGAGGTTAAATGTGGCAGATGTAACCGTCAGTCCAGATGGAACCACCGCCCGGTTTGAGTTCTTAAAAGGGGAAACCTACGCAGAGCTTCTGGGCAGAGAGATTGAGAATGGAAAGGTTCCGGAAGCCAGTCTGGAAGAAGGAATCTCCATGATCCTGAAGGTTCATGATGATTATATGACGCCTTTCCATATCACTGCGGAATTTGAAGAGGTATTCGGTGTGCTGCCTGATAACGGAGAGCCGATTAAGAGGGACTGGGCATTTAAATATTCCAACATTGACTGCCTGTTTGAGAATATCATGATGACAGAAAACGGACCTTATTGTCTGGACTATGAATGGGTGTTCTCATTTCCTGTACCGGTTAACTTCATTAAATTCCGGGTGCTTTATTATTTTTATGAGCAGTATAAAAGCCTCCTGGACTATGATTCTATGGAATCATTTATGGAAGAGCAGGGAGTGGACAGGGAGCTTATCGGGATCTATGAGGAGATGGAACGCCATTTTCAGGAATATGTCCATGGTGAAAACCAGCAGATCTATCTCTTAAACTATATGCATGAGACCATTAACCTGCCGGAAAGCATGTTTGAGCTTTCCCGGATCATTGACGATACCAAAGACCAGATCGCACAGATGGAGGCAGAGCTAAAGGAAAAGGATTTAACCATAACAAAACAGCAGGAAGAAAAACGCTTAACAGATAACCATGTAGCCAACCAGGACATGATCATCACCTCCCTCCGCAAGGACTGCGAAACCATGCAGGGGATTATCGAGCAATTAAGAAGGCATGAATCCTTCTTCTATAAGGTATGGCGCAGGCTGGGAAGGATTTTTAATGAAAAATTCCCTAAAGGCACGAAAAAGCGGAAAATTCTGTTTTATATGAAGGAAACCATTCTTCACCCCATCAAATCCATCGCCCTCTATACAACGCAGGAGGGAAGAAATCTCATGGAAGGGGATATGAAAATCGGGGAAGATTACCGGATTCACGGAAAGCTGCGTTTCGTGAAAGAAGGACATCCCATGGTTTCCATCGTCATTCCAGTTTACAATCAGATCCATTATACGTATGCCTGCCTGCTTTCCATACTGGAGCATACCAGGAATGTGGATTATGAGGTAATCATTGCCGATGACGTATCCATTGATGCCACAGCAGAACTTTCGAAGTTCACAGAGAATGTGGTCATCTGCCGCAATGAGACCAATCAGGGCTTTTTAAAAAACTGTAACCAGGCAGCAAAGTCGGCAAGAGGAAAATACATCATGTTCCTGAACAATGACACTCAGGTAACTGACGGCTGGCTGGATAGTCTGGTGAATTTAATTGAATCAGATCCGACAATCGGAATGGTGGGTTCTAAGCTGGTTTATCCCGACGGACGGCTTCAGGAAGCGGGCGGAATCCTCTGGAGCGACGGCTCCGGCTGGAATTACGGACGTCTTGATGACCCGGAGAAGCCAGAATACAATTACGTAAAAGATGTAGATTATATATCCGGCGCAGCAATCCTTCTTTCCAATGATTTGTGGAAACGGATCGGCGGCTTTGATGAACGCTTTGCACCGGCTTATTGCGAAGACTCCGATCTCGCTTTTGAGGTGAGAAAAGCCGGTTACCGTGTCATTTATCAGCCTCTTTCCAAGGTGATTCATTTTGAAGGAATCTCAAACGGAACTGATGTCAACGGCTCCGGTTTAAAACGCTATCAGGTTGAAAACAGCAAAAAGCTGAAAGAGAAATGGGCGGCACAGTTTAGTCTTCAAAGTGAAAACAACGGAAATCCTGATCCGTTCCGTGCCAGAGAAAGAAGTCAGGGAAAAGATATCATCCTTGTGGTGGATCACTATGTACCTACCTATGACCGGGATGCCGGTTCCAAAACAACATACCAGTATTTAAAGATGTTTATTGATAAGGGATATGTAGTCAAGTTCCTGGGAGACAACTTCCTTCATGAAGAGCCATATTCCACTGCTTTGCAGCAGATGGGAATCGAGATTCTTTACGGCAGGGAGTACCAGGCAGGTATCTGGGACTGGTTAAAGACACATGGAGACGATATTAAGGCAGCTTATTTAAACCGGCCGCATATCGCTCAGAAATATATTGATTTTCTCCGTGAAAATACCAGCATGAAGCTGATCTATTACGGACATGATCTTCATTTCCTGCGGGAAGGCAGGGAATATGAGCTTACGGGAGATCCGAAAAAGCGGGAAGCGTCTGAATACTGGAGATCTATGGAGCTGCGTCTGATGAAAAAGGCGGCAGTATCTTATTATCCTTCCTATGTGGAGCGGGAAGCCATTCATGAGATTGAGCCTTCTGTACCGGTAAAAGCAATCGTAGCATACGTTTTTGATAAGTTTTTAAACCAAATTCCCAATGACTTTGAGAAGAGGGAAGGTCTGCTGTTTGTAGGCGGCTTTGCCCATCCCCCTAATGCAGACGCGGTATTGTGGTTTGCCAGAGAGATATTCCCATTAATAAGAGAACAGATACCGGTTAATTTTTACATTGTCGGATCTAAGGTTACGGATGAGATCAAGGCTCTGGAACATCCGGATAACGGAATAATCGTGAAAGGCTTTGTCACCGAGGAAGAACTGGCAGACCTTTATGCCACCTGCCGGATTGTGGTGGTTCCGCTGCGCTACGGAGCAGGTGTGAAAGGTAAGGTAATAGAAGCGCTTTATTATGGCGCTCCTGTAGTAACGACCTCCATTGGAGCTGAGGGGATTCCTGAGGCAGAAGAGGTGATGGTGGTAAGAGATGAGCCGGAAACATTTGCGGGGGAAGTTATCGCTCGTTACAATGACCCGGAAAGCTTAAGACAGATGAGTCAGAATTCCCAGAATTACATCCGGACGTATCACAGCATTGATGCGGCATGGAGCGTTGTGGGAGAGGATTTTTAATAACGATACAGCAGACCGATGATAATAAAAAAGGGAGGACATGAAGATGCAGGCAGTATTGCTGGCAGGCGGGCTGGGTACCAGACTGCGTTCCGTAGTAAGCGACCGGCCAAAGCCTATGGCGCTGATTGAAGATAAGCCTTTTATGGAATATGTGGTGAGGCAGCTGATCCGTTATGGCGTGACAGAGATCATCTTTGCCGTAGGATATAAAGGCTCTATGGTGGAAGATTATTTTGGAGACGGGACCAAATGGGGAATCCGGGTGTCTTATGCTTATGAGGAAGAACTTTTAGGAACAGCCGGAGCGATTAAAAATGCAGGAAAACAAGTGACAGATGATGCGTTTCTTGTTTTAAATGCTGACACCTTCTATCAGATCGACTGCAGCAGCTTTACACAACTGATGGAGGAAAAGAACCTGGATATGGCTCTTGTACTCAGGAGGGTTTCTGATGTCTCCCGCTACGGACAGGCAGTTTTGGAGAACGGCCGTTTAACAGCCTTTGATGAAAAGGTGGAAGAGTCCAGGGAAGGGACGATCAACGGTGGATTTTATTTTATAAAACGCGCTCTTTTAGATACCATACCAGAAGGAAAAGTATCCCTTGAGCATGACATGATTCCATTGTGGCTTTCTCAGGGAAGAAAACTTGGCGGCCTGGTAAACGACGGTTATTTCATCGATATTGGGATTCCGGAAGATTATTACCGTTTTATAGAAGATGTAAAGGAAGGACGGGTGAACATATGATAATCAGAGGACGGGCGCCTTTACGTGTCAGTTTTGGCGGAGGCGGTACAGATGTTGCCCCCTTCTGCATCGAACAGGGAGGCGCCATCATCGGCAGCACCATTAACAAATATGCTTACTGCTCCATTGTTCCCAGGCAGGATAACCAGATCATCGTCCATTCCCTGGATTTTGATATGACAGTCAAGTATAATACAAAAGAAAACTATGTATACGACGGACGTCTGGATCTTGTCACTGCTGCTCTGAAAGCAATGGATATCAAGCAGGGCTGCGAAGTTTATTTACAGTGCGACGCACCTCCCGGATCCGGTCTTGGTACTTCTTCCACAGTTATGGTAGCGCTTTTAACTGCCATGGCCAGATGGAAGGGCGTGGAGCTAGACAGCTATGCCATGGCTGATCTGGCATATCAGGTGGAGCGAGAGGATTTAAAAATCGACGGCGGTTATCAGGATCAGTATGCCGCAACCTTCGGAGGTTTTAATTTTATCGAATTCCACGGCCGCAATAACGTTGTAGTTAACCCTCTTCGGATCAAAAAGGAAATCATACATGAGCTTCAGTACAATCTGCTGCTTTGTTATACGGGAAATGTTCACGTATCTGCCAACATTATTAAGGACCAGGTCTCAAATTACGAGAAAAAGGATCCCTTTGAAGCTATGTGCGAAGTGAAGGCACTTGCCTATGCCATGAAGGACGAGCTGCTGAAGGGCAACTTATACAGCTTTGGCAAGCTCTTAGACTATGGCTGGAAGAGCAAAAAGAGAATGAGCAGCAAGATTACCACTCCACAGATTGATGAGCTCTATGAAGAGGCATTAAAAGCCGGTGCACTTGGAGGCAAGCTTCTTGGAGCCGGCGGCGGCGGATTTTTACTGGTTTACTGTCCCTATAATGTGCGCCATAAGGTGGCGGCAAGAATGGAAGCTGCAGGAGGCCAGCTGACAGACTGGAACTTTGAGTTAAGAGGTGCCCAAAGCTGGATTACCGATGAAAACCGTTGGGATTATCAGGATATCAAGGTATCCATTCCAGACGGACAGTATCGTTTTCCGCTGTAAGCAGGAGAATAGACAAACATGGATAAAATTGTTTTTTTAGACCGGGATGGAACAATCAATCAAGAAGTAGAATATTTACACAAGCCTTCTGACTTAGTGATCCTTCCCGGTGTCCCCGATGCTTTAAAACGCCTGAAGGAGCAGGGCTTTCGGCTTGTAGTGGTTACCAATCAGGCAGGAGTTGCGAGAGGATATTATAGTGAGGCCGATGTAGTACGGCTTCATGAATATATGAACCAGCTTCTTTCCCAGTCCGGAGCAGAGATAGACCATTTTTTTTACTGTCCTCATCACCCGGTTCATGGATTGGGAGCGTATAAACAGTCCTGTCATTGCCGGAAACCGGATATAGGAATGTTTGAGATGGCAGAGAGCTGTTATCAGGTAGATAAGTGCCATTCCTATATGATAGGAGATAAGCTTCTGGATACGGAAGCGGGGCACAGATATGGCGTAAGCTCTGTTCTTGTGGGCACCGGATATGGAAAGGAATTATATTCTGGTCTGACAGAAGAGGAAAAGCAGGAGGCCTTTGACGCTTATGCAAAAGATCTGACGGCAGCAGCAGAATGGATCATAAATAGAGAAGGAGTGTGAGCTTAATGGAACCCATGAAGTATTTGGAAGAGCTTGTTATCCGTTATCCCGTATTAGCCAGCGTGAAGGCTGAGATAAAGGAAGCTTATGAGATTCTTGAGAACTGTTATGAAAACGGAGGAAAGCTTCTAATTGCCGGTAACGGAGGAAGCTGTGCGGATGCAGAGCACATCGTCGGAGAACTGATGAAGGGCTTTGTAAAACGCAGATCTGTTTCCCAAGAATTTGCACAAAAGCTTTTAGAGGCAGATCCGGTCCGTGGTAAAGAACTGGCGGATAAACTCCAGGGAGGGCTTCCAGCCATCGCTTTAACCGGGCATCCGGGACTTTCCACGGCGTTTTTAAATGATGTAGACGGAAATCTCATCTATGCACAGCAGACATACGGCTATGGGAAAAAAGGAGATGTTCTTCTTGGCATTTCCACTTCCGGAAATTCACAGAATATTATGTATGCTATGGCTGCGGCCAGGGCGATCGGAATGAAAACCATCGGTCTTACCGGAAGAGACGGCGGACAGCTGAAAGAGACAGCAGATACAGCCATTGTTGTTCCGGAGAAGGAAACCTTTAAGATTCAGGAACTTCACCTGCCGGTCTACCATGCACTTTGTCTGATGTTAGAGGAACGGTTTTTTTAATGTTACGAGAACAGGAGGAAAAAATGGAAGAGAGACAATGGATGGGTAAGGAAGCGTTGTGGAAAAACGAAGTCATTGCGGCTCTGCTTTTGATTTCCTTTGCTTTTTTCATAAACAGGGGAATAAAAATAAACGGACTTTACATGGATGATCTTTATCTCTGGTCCTGTTACGGCGAACAAACCTTTCGCCAGTTTGTATTTCCTCTGGGAAGCACCCGGTTCCGTTTCGTTTATTACCTGGCGGCCTGGCTTGAAATGATGGCTCTTGGAAGCCATACCGAATGGTTCGTGCCCTTTAATATACTCTTAAACAGCTGTATCGCATTTACCATATACCGGTTCGGGAAACGGCTTTCCCACCGGTGGCTTGTGGGATTTGGCTGCGGAATTCTGTATCTGCTTTCCAGAATGTCCTACTATCAGATCAGTCAGGTCTATGGACTCATGGAAAGCATGGCCCTTTGGATGGCGATTGGGATCCTTTACTTTCTGTATCGCTATCTGACCGAAAAGGAGCATACGGACCGTTATATTCAGGCAGCAGCCGGGCTATATTTTTCCGTTTGTTTTGTCCATGAGCGCTATATGGTTCTTCTTCCCTTGTTCTTCTTCGCATTCTGGGTGAAAAAAGAGAAGCGGCCTTTTTGCTGGATTGGAATAACCGGAGCTTTTCTGGCAGTTCAGGCTATCCGATTTTTTACGATTGGAAGCATCTCACCTGCTGGAACTGGAGGAACTGACGTAGCGGATACATTTAATATATCCCAAAGCTTCCATTATGCACTAAGCCAGGTTCTTTATATATTCGGAATCAACACAGGACCGGACTATTTAAGCGGATTAAGCTGGAGCCAGTCACCCTCCTGGGTCCGGGTTCTTGTTATGCTTGCCAACTTTTCTCTTCTGGTTATGACCGTCGGTTTTTTGTTTCTTTTGTTTCAAGACAGAAAAAAATTAAAAAAACGTCTACCTGTGATTGGTCTGTTCCTGATTTTTATCGCCCTGTGTATCGGCTCATCCAGTGTGACCATACGGGTGGAGACCAGATGGATCTACGTTTCCATGACTGCCGCATGGTTGTTTGCCGCGTATTTATGCGGGGAAGCCGTACCGCCGGGAGAAGGACAGACAATATCCGGAAGACCTCTGATATTTTGCGGTCTGTTTCTGGTATACGGACTTCTCATGTTTCCTGTTGAAAGTTTTTACCGTGGAACGTACGATAATCTTTACTACTGGTCCTCTCAGCTTCGCTATAACTCCCTTGCCGAGGAGACCTATGGGAAGTATGGAAATGACATATTCGGGAAGAAGATCTATATTATCGGCAATACCTATGAAATGAGTGATTTTACGGCCCGGACCTTTTTTAAGACCTTTGACCGCAAACGTCTTGCAGAGGGTACAGAAGTAACGTTTATTGATTCCATCAGAGACATCGGTCTGGTAACTCCCAATATGCTGATACTGCGTGAGGATCCGGCACATAACGCATTTCAGGATGTCACATCATTTGTAAAGGATCTTAAATTCCAGCGGGTTTATGGCAGTTATGAAGACGGCTGGCTGGATGAAGATGCAAAGATCAGAATCATGGCCGGCAAAGAGGGAAAGATCAAGATGAAGTTCTACTATCCTGGTGAAATAACCGGACTGGAACACATTACGGTAATGGTGGAAGGACAGGAAAAAACAGTAGTAACCATTAATTCCAGCACAGCAATTGCAGAAATTGATGTTCCTCCCTATAAAGTATCGGAACTGACGTTTAACAGTAACTTTTATTACAAGGATGCATCAGAGCAGCGCAGTGAGAAGCATCTGGCTGTAGTCGCTGAAATTACAGCAGATTAAGTGACAGAGGTGAGAGGATGAAACAAAAATACGTATACTATACAGTCCCGGTTCTGGGAACCATATTCTGCCTCTGGTACATCTTTGCGGCAACCTGCGATGGGATCTACTCAGACTATGTCCGCCTTGTAAACAGCTATCTTCCGGATGTTTTTAACCCGAAGCTGTTTTTCGTGCCGGATATTCTCACAAGAATCCCCATCAATTATCTGGCAAGAATTCTCAATGTCACCTTCTTTGGATACAACATTATGTTTGACCGCATTCTGGGCGTACTGGCTCTGGGACTTTCCGGTGCGTTCATAACTGCCTATTGCATCCGGAAGAAACTTTCCTATGGCTGGTTTCTGGTGGTGATGGCAGTCTTGTTCAGCCTGAATAAATGGGAGATGTTAAACAATGGGAGCGGATTTGCGCACTTTTTGTCATTTGCACTTTTCTACTGGCATTATGAGGTGATGGATCGGGTATGGAACGGCAGTGACCGTTATTATGACCGCATTCTTCTGATCTTTATTCCGTTTCCCATCACTCTTCTGGTGGCAGGACCGTATTGCGCCATCTATACCGTGACAGTGCTTCTTTCCTGTCTTATGATGTATCTGCTTAAAAGACGGAAACTGGGACTGCAGCCGCTCATTTATGGAGGTTCTGCCCTTGTTCCGTTTCTTTTATATTTATGGAGCAATGCCTATGCGGTGGAAGATCATGCAGCACCGGCAACGGTTCCGCTGCTGACCCAGCTTATGGACACTCCCGGATTCTTTGTCCGGTTTTTTATAAAATCCTTTTCATCTATGATTATAGAAGGGGAGAGGGCAGAACAGATCTTTCGTACCAACGGCCCTTTTCTGTTTCTGGGATTCCTTGTGATTGCGTTCTATCTGCTGGCACTGTGGTACAACTGGTATTACCGCCTTTATGAGGAAACGATTCTTCCGTTTCTCTTAATCATATCCGGAGGCTGCAATCATGTGCTGATTGTACTTTCCAGATGGATCTTTCTTCAGGAAAATTACGGGCTGAGCTCCAGGTATGCACTGCAGTTTCAGACTGGCATACTGGGGATCCTCCTTACTTTTGCGTTACTTTTCAGAAAGAGAAAATACCGGATCGGTACAAGTGTGAAACTGGCGGCGGGAATCGCCTGTCTTGTATTTGTAACAGGAAATTGTTATACCACTTATACTGAGATTAAAAAAGCGCCTCACCGGCTGGAAATTTATGAAAAAAGGGTGGAAATCGCCTTAAAGTTTGAGCAGCTGATAGACGATGAACTACGTGAAAACTTCGAGTACCGTCCCAGCAGATCAGACAGTGGTCAGAAAGTAAGAAGTGCACTGACTATATTAAAAGAAAATGGTTACAGTGTATTTCGAGAGGATAACCAGTAACGAAGGAGCAGATTAATGAAAAAGACATTATCGGTCGTTGTATCATGTTACAATGAAGAGCTGGCGCTTAACCAGTTCTATGAGGAAACGGCCACTATTTTGAAAAAACTGAGCTGGGACTATGAGCTTATCTTTGTAAATGATGGCAGTCAGGATCAGACGCTTTCTGTACTTAACCGTCTCTCCCAGTTGGATGAGCAGGTAAAGGTGATCAGCTTTTCCCGTAATTTTGGACATGAAGCAGCCATGATAGCAGGCCTGGATTACAGTCAGGGCGACGGAATAGTGTGCATGGATGCAGATTTACAGCACCCGCCCCAATACCTTCCTGAGATTGTAAAAAAACTGGAAGAGGGCTGTGATGTGATCAATATGGTCCGTACCAGGAATGAATCAGCCGGCTGGTTTAAGAACTTTGCATCTGCCGCCTTTTACCGCCTGATCAATGTTCTTTCAGATGTAAAATTCGAGCCCAATGCTTCCGATTTCTTTGCCATATCTGGAAAAGCGTCAAAGGTTCTGAAAGATAATTACAGGGAAAAGGTCCGCTTTCTGAGAGGATATGTACAAAACATCGGATTTACCAGAACAACCATCGAATATGAAGCCAGAACCCGGGTTGCAGGAGAAAGCAAATACAGTATTAAAAAATTAATTGCATTTTCTGTAAACACCATCATGTGTTTTTCCAATCTGCCTTTAAAGCTTGGGATTTATGCCGGCTGTGGAGCCGGGATACTTGGAATTGTAATGATGATCTATACCATATGGAGCTGGGCGAGAGTGGGAACACCAAGCGGGTATGCCACAATTATCGTGCTGATATGCTTTATGTTTGCAGTTCTGTTTCTGATTGTCGGAATTATTGGAAACTATATTGCGATCCTGTTTGCAGAATTAAAAGACAGGCCGATTTATATTGTGGAAGAGACGAAAAACATTCATTGATTCCTTTTTTCCGAATGCTATAATACACATAGGATAGTTTATGTTCCCGAGAGAGGGAAACTTGATGACTTAAAAAGGTCTGGGCGGTATTACCTCCCAGACCTTTTCTAATGAATTATTTATGCATTCCTATTCCCGGTCCGATCTCGCCGCCCGGAGCAGTTTCGCTTACAGTTCCTGAATTACCTGTATCTGCACTTTCTGTTTGTGCAGGAGTGCTTTCCGCTGGGGCATCAGGCGTTGTGACAGGCTGTGTATCTCCTGTAGTCTCCTGAGGTGTTTCTACAGGAGTGAGTGAGCAGACACCGCTTGCATCTGCCGTATAGGAGACGTCACCTACTGTAAATGTTTCTGATGCCTTCATCCTGCCGTCAGATGGATTCAGATAATACTGTTTGCCATCTACCGTTATCATGCCTGAAGACATAGCTCCGCTTTCTGCGAAATAATACCAGCTGCCGTCTACCTGTCTCCAGGCAACGGTCATCTTGCCTGATGAGTTGCTTAAATAATACTTTGCGCCCTTATCATCAAGCCATCCTGACTGCATCTTACCATCTCCAGCCAGGTAATACCAGTTTCCATCAGGATTGACCCAACCGGTGCTCATATTACCATTGGTATTGAAATAATACCATCTGTTATCCAGCTGCTTCCAGCCAGTCGCTGCACTGCCGTCTTCTGTCATGAAATATTTGACCATTCCATCTGTATGCCAGCCCGTTGCCATTGATCCGTCATTATTTAAATAATAACGTTTGTTATTTAAATCAATCCACCCGGTTGCCATCACACCGCTGTCCTGTAAAAAATAGCGTTTTCCGCTATAATCCAGCCATCCTGTCTTCATATGTCCGTTGGTTTCATTCATATAATAATGCTGGTCGTTTAAATCCACCCAGCCAGTCGCCATGGTACCGTCCGAATTTAAATAATATTTCGCGCCGTTATCCATCAGCCATCCGGTATTCATGGAGCCGCCTGCATTAAAATAATACCATTTATCAGAAAGATCTTTCCAGCCTGTAAACATCCGTCCGCTGGAATCATCCAGGTAATAACGCTGTCCGTCCTTGTCAAACCAGCCGGTAGAAGGCTGTCCCTCATTATTCATATAGAACCAGCCTGTTCCGTCGTTGATCCAGGTGTCCTTCTGCATGGAGTAATTTTGATAATAATAGGTCTTTCCGCCGATGGTTCTCCATAAATTGCCTGGCAGCTTTGGCGTCAGATCCTGATATAGAAAATCAATGTCCACATTGCCGTTAATTCCCTGAATCTGTCCGGTACTTGTAACCTGCCACATAACCGGATTCTGGAACGTATGCTTTGCCTCATAGCGGGCAACCCATATATCATAATTCATCTGGGATAAGTCAATCTTATTTGCCAGCCAGTAATCATTGGCATAAACAAGCGGATGGTAACCGGCCTCTTTGATGCGGTCACAGAATGCATTGATCACCTGGCTTACCTGATAAGGTGGGAGAGTTCCCAGTGTGGAGCTATCCTCCGCATCAAAGGCGATGGGAAAGGAAATGGGGTAGTCCTTAACAAGATCCAGCACAAAATCCGCCTCTGCCCTTGCCATATCCGGAGTGGTAGCAAGAGAATAGATATAGGCACCTACCTTCAGACCTGCAGCTGAGGCACCCTGAACATTTGTATGGAAATTAGGATCAATCACACCCTTGGAACGGGTTCCGAGCATAACAAAACTGACGTCATTGGCGGCAACCGCTGTCCAGTCCACAACACCCTGCCATCTGGAGACGTCAATGCCTCTTGCAATTGCTTCATTGATGTTGGTGCCGTCTTTTAACTGATAGCATCCGTTCACTCGTTCATAAAGCGCTGCCTGGGTATTCATGGCAGGACAGAAGCCCATTCCGATCAGGGCACTGAGTGCAGCAGCGGTAAAACGCATACCGATTTTTGTAAATCTCAAAGTATTATCCTCCTTTATATCTGAAGTATTTAAAAATTCCTATGTACAAAAAAGACGAAAAATAAGTGCAGGCATCTGCCAAACGTGCAGATACCCACACAGAATTACCATTTAGATATCAGCCAGGTCCGCTGGTCAATCCTGGTGATAGCTGATAAGTATTGCCTCCGGAAGGATTGGAGGTCCCGCCAGGGGTATCATTGGACTGACTGGTGGGTGGGCTGCTTAAATTGTCCGCTCCTGATGAGGAACCGCCCGGTCCTGCAGAATTGGTGGAAGAGCCGCCTCCAGGGGCAGAGCTGTTGCTTTCAGTACTACCCGGTGCATTGCTATTACCGCCCGTTGTTCCCCCGGGAGTACCGGAAGAGCCATTCTGATATGCTCCATTGGAACCAAAGCTGTAGCTCTTACCATCTATGGTGAGCGTGGTATTTGCTGCCATCTTGCCGGAAGATGGGTCAAGGTAGTAATAAACCCCTGAGAGCTGAATCCAGCCAGTAGTCATATGTCCTGAATCACTGAAATAATAGTAGGCTCCGTCAATCTGTTTCCAGCCATGAGCCATCTTTCCATTGCTGGTATCCATATAGTACTTGTTGGTACCATCGCTGAGCCATCCGGTCATCATCTTTCCTAATACAGATTTAGAATCCGCATTGAGATAATAATAGGCATTGTCAATCTGCTTCCAGCCAGTTACCATCTTACCGTCAGTTCCGAAATAGAACCAGTCATTGCCGACCTGACCCCATCCGATGGTGCAGGTGCCGTCTTCTTTAAAATAGAACCAGCCGTTGTCCATCTCTCTCCAGCCGGTAGCCATAGCTCCGTCACCCTTCATATAATAATAATTGCTGCCAATCTTTAACCAGCCTTTTACAAGAACTCCCGTATCGTCCATGAGATAGTAGTATTTACCGCCGTCCTTGATCCACTTGGTAGCCATGGCGCCATTAGAATGGAAATAATACCAGTTCCCATTGATCTGCTTCCAGCCGGTAGCCATAATGCCGGTAGTCAAATCCAGATAATAATAGGTACCGTCAGATGTCTTCACCCAGCCTTTATGGACAGATCCGTCCCCATCTAAAAATTTCCACTGGGAACCTTCCTTCACCCAGCCGTTAGCGGCCCAGGCTGTATTGGCCGGTATCAGAGCTGCGGTCCCTACAAGTCCTGCAAGCAGAAAAACCGCCATTTTCTTTCCGTATCGCATACCGTTTCTCTTCCTCCTGTTCTTGCCATATCTTTATCACACATAGGGACATTATATCATAGTGCTATTCATAATACCTAAACATTTTATTACGATTTGCAGACAAATTTCCAAAAATGTCAAAATTTTGGAAGCTCCCTGCACTTTTTATAATAGTTTTTCGCGTATCGGTACATGATTATGGTATATTCGCCAAATTCCTCTCCCAGAAAGGCTTTATAGATTGCCCAAAGGCTCCACAAAAAGCCACCCAGAGCCATGTAGGCGTAAACCGTATAACGCTCTTCTATGGAAGGCGTCCGTTCCAGATACCGTTCAATGAGCCGGTCTGTCTCCTCTTCGTTATAATAGGAATAGATTGCACACATTGAAATGTCAACAAGAGGATCGCACATGCCGGCATATTCCCAGTCAATCAGACGGACTCTGCCGTCAGCAAGAATTAAAAAATTGTCCACAACCGTGTCTAAATGAGATAGAACCTTCTGATGATCCAGGCTATCTAATTTTTTAAACAGCTCAGACATATGGGCGCGGACTTCAGGATAATCCTCAAAGGGAATGGTGCCATGTTGTTTGCAGAGATTTTCATAAAACTCAATTCGTTCCTGAAAATCAAAGCTATGGGAAACTTTAATCCCCGATTTATGAAATTCCCTTACAAGATCCATACAGCGTCCGATCTCCTCAAAACTGTCCGGGTTGGCATTGTGGGCACCTTCATAAAATTCCGCAATCTTGTATCCTGTTTTTCCGTCAAAGTAAATTACCTTTTCCGTTATATCATAGGAAGCAAGTGCATCATAGACCGTTTTTTCCTGCTGTCTGTTAATCAGCATCTCTGTACCCGGGCCTGGAATCCGGCAGATATAATGCCGTCCTTTAATCCTAAATAAAAAGGATTTGTTTGTCATACCCGCTTTTAAGCAGCGGATTTCCGTGATTTCAGACTCCTTAACTGAGAAAACTTTAGATATCAGTTCAAGAGCTTCGTTGTCAGAACGGTGCTGATACTTAATATCAAATAACCGCAGTTCCTCCAGGTTCTCAAATTCATAAACTTCATCAGCTGGTCTCCGGTTAATATATATTTCAATCTCGCGCCCAGCTTCAGAAAGATCAGGAAGCCGTTTTCCAGCCTCCCCTGAGAGCATTTCGATTAAAACATTTTCCCAGTAGAACTGCTCGGTTCCAGGAAGCTGATAATAGGCTTCTAAAACAGGCAGAAACTGCTCTGAGAATGATTTCGATAAATATACAGGTCCGTACATGACCCATTTGTCCTCACCGCCGACCGTTACATTTAAAATGCGTCCCTTCTTATTAAAGTCAAAACACCATTCAGAAGTTTCTCCTTCCATATAAGAGGAAGAGTACCAGGCGCCCCCTTCGCAGGCGTGATACATGTTATGGCGCATCCAGTTATCGGAGGAAAGGAGATACATATTTCGGTTTTTAAATAAATCCATGGCGTGATAGATGGTAGCCAGCGTATTCTTTTTGGAATATTCCGGATTATAAAGAAGCTTAACCTGATATTTATCAATAAGGTATTCAAATTTCTCCTTCAGATAGCCAACTGCGATTGTGATATCAAAGATACCTGCTTCGTGTAGCTGCCTGATCTGACGTTCAATCATGCGTTCCCCAAATACTTCTAAAAGTCCTTTGGGGGTCTCAAAGGTCAGCGGAACGAAGCGGGAACCAAAGCCGGCGGCAATAATCACGGCACCATCCACCTTGTGATTGTTTAGAAGAGCCTGTCCCGCAGGAAGCAGTTCATAGGATTCGTTTTCTTTGCCAGGTGCAATCAGTTCCTTTTCGATGCAGTCCTTTACCAGACTGTTTGCTGTGCCAAGGGATACCATAAGCTCCTGAGAGATCTCTCTTTGAGTGACTGCCGGGTTCTCCAGAATAAGGCGGCATATAATAACGTTACGATTCATAGATGTATATCCTCCATATAAGAAATTGTGTTTAATAGGCTGTTCAAAAATATAATAGCATGTACTCAATATGAACATTATACCATTGAACTGGTAAAAATCAAGAGAGGAATGACAGTATAGAAGGGGCTGGAAATGTGGTTGAAATAGTGTTTTTTATGAAAAAATGTTGCTTATGTATTTTTAAAATACAATTTATCCTAAAAAAAACCATTTCGTAATATTTATGTAAGAAAATGAACAGAGAAATGTTATAGCATTTTTACAAAAAATGTATTATACTGTTCCATGTGATGGAGGAATTGATAGCTTCTTCCGGAATTGTTAATATTTTTTTGAATATGCAAATTATGCAAAAAAAGTAAAAAAAGTATTGATAATTTCCATTATAGGAAGTATAATTACCTCGTAATGCTATTAGGAATTTCAGAAAGTATTTCAAAAAGAAAAAAGGAGAGTGCATTAATTATGAGAAAGCAGACTAAATTAGTTGCTGTTTTATCTACAGCAGCACTGCTGGCAGTAGGCGCTTCCATGACCTCTTTCGCAGCTACTGGCTGGCAGGAAGAAAACGGTACATGGGTGTACTATGACAGAAGCGGAGACTTAGAGACAGAGAAGTGGGAAAAATCAGGTGATAACTGGTTCTACTTAAACGATGACGGTGAAATGTCTACCGATATGCTCGTTGAGTACAAAGATAACTTCTATTATGTAGACGATAACGGCGCTATGGTAACTAATAAATGGGTTTCTGTAGAGAATGAAGATTATGACGGCGAAGATGAGCCAGCTAATTATTGGTATTATTTCGGAACCAATGGTAAAGCTTATACTGGCAGCAGCGAGAAAGCGTCCTTCAAGACTATCAATGGCAAGAAGTACACTTTTGATGAAGATGGCAAAATGCAGTATGGCTGGCTTGATGAGAACGGTAAGAGAAACACAGCTGATGATGCATGGAAAAATGCTGATTACTACTGTGGAGACGAGAACGATGGTTCACAGGCTATAGGTTGGAAATACCTTGCAATCACTGATGAAGATTTTGATGTAGATAATGTTGAACCTAACTTCTCCAGTGGAAACGTATTTGATGATGAAGATCAGACTCGTTGGTTCTACTTCAAATCTAACGGTAAAAAGGTATATGATAAAGATGGAGAAGGCATTAACGGTAAGAAATACAGCTTCGATATGTATGGTAGAATGAATGCTGAATGGGTTACTAAGAAAGATGCAACTCCTGGTTCAGCATCCACTAGTGAGTGGAGATATTTCAATTCTCCTGAAGATGGAGCTAGAGTAACTAAGGGTTGGTTTAAGGTAGTGCCTGATAAACTTCTTGATGCAGATGACTATGATGATGATTCAGATGCTTGGTTCTATGCAGATGGTAAAGGTTCTATTTACGCTAACAAGATCAAGGAAATCAACGGAAAGAGATATGTGTTTGATGATAAAGGCAGAATGAAGGACGGCTTTAGACTGATCAAATTAGGCGATAGCTCTACTGATGTTGCAGAAATCCGCGGACTTGATGGCAAGATTGACGATGATGCTGATAAGACAGTAGTTGATACTAAGGATGATTTCTATGCTCATATCAATGAATGGTTAAAGGCAGAATATAGACTGTATAATTTCGGTAGTGGCGATGATGGAGCTATGAAGACCGGAAAACAGACTCTTTCTCTTGATGGCGAGAGCTTTACATTTAACTTAGGTAAATCTGGTTCTTCCAGAGGAGCTGGTAAAAACGAAATTGATAACGATAAGGTTTACATGGGTGGTATGCTGTTAAAGGCTGACAAGGATGAAAAGTATGCAGTAGTTAAGATCGATACTGTAGACGGTAAAGATTACTACTCACTTTTAGATTCAGAGACATTCATTCGTGATTATACTAAGTCTGATGAAGCAACAGGAAATGAAGACTCAGCATATGTTATTGATGAAAGTAAAACAGATGGTGCAGACTTTAAGTTAATCAACACTGCTGGTTCAGTTCAGTCTAGCAAGTCAGCTGCAAAAGATGGTGAAGACAACTACTTCAAGGTAAAATCTGAAAAAATTGAAAGAATTTATACTAAAAAATAATTCATGATATAATTTAGTTTTATAAAATCCATTAGTTAAGGTGAGGTTCATATGAACCTCACCTTAACGGTTATTTGTCAATAGTTGGGGGTGGGATTCTCATGAATCCCACTCTCTACTTACGTTTAGAGCTGTTTCAATGGTTCATTCTACTGTAAGCTGTTTTTGGGCATGGCGAATAGCCTCCATATCCCGACCGTTTTTTATGAAATACAATGAAGTAGATAGCTTATGTGACCTGACGAATGAAATGATACTTGTTCATAATGATTTTTGCGTTTGGGAAGAAGGTTCTGGATAGATCCACATAGGGAAGCCACATGTCGCATACAAAGAATCAGTAAGGATTGAAACCTGCTCGAGAGAAAAAGTCTGTCGAAGAAGAAATATAACATAAAAATCCAGTTTCCTTGTTCTGTGGTAATAGGAAGAAAAAAAGAATAGTGATCTAAAAATCTTTTTCCGCAGGAGGAACAGAGATTGTTTTGCAACCACAACAAGGACAGGACGTAGCTTGTTTCTACCTTAGTAATGTAGATATAGATCTCTGCATTAGTTTTCCAATAGTAAACATGGATCTTATAGGAAAAGTTGATATAAAGTAAATTAAATGTTATACTATTATTCGAAACATTTTAAAATATGTTATTTTAAGATAGTAGCGGAAAAATTTAAAGAGAGGAAATTTAGAAGATGAAAGAATTAAATGATGAGATCCATAATGTTGAGGAGAAGAGTACATTTATTCATATTCTTTTAAGTGCATATATGGTACTGATAGGTGCAGGCCTTCCTTTGGTTGTTAGAAATAAATATTTTGATATACTTGTTGATAAATATTACTATTATTGTTTTTTAACTATAACTTTAAGTGTACTATTACTTGGCTATTTCATTGTGCATATAAAAGAAAAAACATACGTTAAAGTATTCCAACGATTAACGAAAACTGATTACTTTTTATTTGCGTTTTTAATTATTGCAGGATTATCAACCGTTACATCGGATTATGTTTTTGAATCATTCTGGGGTAATGAAGGAAGACTTACAGGTTTTTTCTTAATGCTTTGGTATGTTGTATCTTTTTTTCTCATTAGCAAACTTTCTCGTTTTAATAAGTGGTATATAGATATTATTATAATATCTGGTATTATTGTTTCTATTTTTGGAATAACTGATTACTTTAAATTAGATATCTTTGGATTTAAAGCACCGATGGTAGATAGTCAAAAAGATATTTTCACTTCGACGATCGGGAACATAAATACCTATACGGCTTATGTAGGAATGATTGCTGCCATTACCACTGTTTTATTCTCATCAGTTCAACAAAAGAAAAAGCTGATATTTTATTATTTGGGTATGGTGATAACCTTTTTTGCACTTATTATGGGTACTAGTGATAATGCTTATCTTTCTCTAGGAGCTTTATTTGCCTTTTTACCATTATACTTATTTAACAATAATGTCGGCATAAAGAGATATATTGCTATTTTGGCAACCTTTTTTACTGTAATTCAAATTATTGGGTTGTTAAATAGATATTTTGGAGAGTATGTCCTTTCTATAGATAGCTTTTTTCAACTACTGATAGGACTAAAGGGGGGCGTTGGAATTACAATAGGCTTATGGTTGATTGTAGTATTTTGGCATATTATCGAGAAATATAAAAATATAGGAACTATTGATTTTGGAAAGGTACCGCAGAGACTATGGGCATTATTTTTATTACTCTGCTTTTTAATAATTGTATATATTATCTTTGATTGTAATTTTAAAGGAAATGCTGGACGCTATGGTTCGATGGCATCATTTTTTGTGTTTAATGATGATTGGGGCACACATAGAGGATATATATGGAGGAATGCTATAGAATGTTACTGGCACTTATCTCCATGGAAGAAGTTGGTTGGATATGGTCCTGAAACATTTGGCATTTTAATTTTACAGAAAACGGCTAATAATCCATATCAGGAGTTATTTGATAGTGCTCATAATGAGTATCTTCATTTATTAACAACGGTAGGAATAGCTGGATTAATATGTTATTTAGGTTTTATAGTTAATGTGATTAAAAGAGGGATTAACATTGGGAGAAAGAATGCTTATGTTATGGCAGCGTTATATGGGATTCTATGTTATAGTATACAAGCAATCGTTAATTTAAATCTTCCCATAGTGACACCGATTTTTTGGCTTCTGGCAGGAATTAGTGCTTCGTATTACAAAGATAAATAAGAAAATAATTAAAAAATTTACACCAATATAATAACGGCCTGATTAGAATACATTGAATTATTTTGGCTCTTTGTCAATAGTTGGGGTGGTATTCCTATGAATCCCACTCCCTACTTACGTTTAGAGCTGTTTCAATGGTTCTTTCTACTGTATACTGTTTTTGAGCATGCCAAATAAACCTCCATATCCCGACCTTTTTTTCTATGATGTACAATGAAGTATCTGGGTCCGGAACCGGTTAAAGTTCCGAATTCCATAAGAACTTCGTTTTAATACTTTAATCTTATTATTAAATCCTTCTGTGACACCGTTTGTAATGCCATATTTAAAGGCATTTAAGATTTCTTTTCTCCAAGACTGGAACGTTTTTGCGCATTTTTTGAATTCTTTAATACCGCATCCTTTTGCATTAGAAATCTAATCATCGAATTCCTGCTGTTGCTTACGATAGGATTTTAGCTGGCTGATGTCATAGAACCATTCTTTCATCATATGCGCCAATCGTAGGTCATCACTATACTGGAGCATCAGATCACAGGCTTGTTTGTTGTTTAGTGTAAAATAAAACTGTAACGGAATGCAATCCCAAAGTGTAACACTGGATTGTCAACAGTTTTCTAGACAATTTTTTTAAGGGTAATCATTCGATACTTCACAGGTGTTAAGTATCCCAGTGAAGAATGAATCCTGTGGTTATTGAACCAGTTTACATAATCAGCCAATTCAATCTGAAGATGATACAAACTGCTAAATGTCTAGTTCCTGACAAACTCTGTTTTAATTATTTTAAATATTGCTTCTGCAACTGCATTATCATATGGACACCCCTTATGGCTGAGAGAGTGCTGTATTTCAAATGCTTTCAGAGTTTCATCAATCGTCTGATTCTTGAATTCGTTACCGCGATCTGTATGAAATATCTGGATATCATTCAGATTCCCTTTTACGGATTGAAATGCCTGTTTTACAAGGTCTGCTGTTTTGTTGCGACCGGCACTGTAACCAATTATTTCTCTATTAAAGAGGTCAACAAGCACACATATATAGCTCCAGCTCATGCCGACTCTTACATATGTTAGGTCACTTACAACAATATTTCTATATGGTAATTGATTAAACTGACGATCAACGATATTTTCGATTTTTGATTCGTTGCAGGTATCTTTATGCGGACGGAACTGAGCAGTCGTATAACTTGAAACAAGTCCTTCCTGTTTCATGATCCTTCCGATGCGGCGGCGGGAAGCAATCAGATTCCTATCCTTTAAATCGGATTTTATTTTCCGAGTCCCGTAATTGCGGCGGCTCGCCTTAAATATATCAATTATGTTTGCTGTCAGTTCAGTTTCGTCTTGCTTTGCTTTTGCTTCATAGTAATAAGTACTTCTTGGAATTTGTAGGACTCTACACATTGCTGAAACAGAGTATTTGTGGGCATTTGCCTTGATCACATTTACTTTCGTCCTAAGATCAGCACTGCTTGCTTTAAAATATCGTTCTCCATCTTAAGCTGCTGGTTTTCCTTGCGAAGCCTAAGCAGCTCGGTATCTTTTGTAGAACGGTTATCTTTTTCTTTAAAGGAACCACTGTTATTAGCCTGAGCGATCCATTTATCAAGGAGTGAGCTTGCAATATCATATTCTCTGATAATATCGCATTTTCTTTTGCCACCTCGATAGAGATCAACGATTTGTTGTTTTAATTCGGGTGTAAATGTACGACGGGGTCTTGGTTCTTTGTTTTTAGACATAGGGCATCATCCTTTCCTTATTAATACTATCATATATGCCCTTAAAATTTCTGTCTAGTTAATTGTAGCCGATCCACACTCCCTGTATCAAAAAATCCATTGTAACACCCTTCCAAATCCATTATCCTTATGTTTGACGAGAACCTAAGGAGGAAGAAAGGAATGTTATCAATGGATGATATCAAGTATATCAAACGTCTCTACGAAAGTGAAGGGATTTCTATCCGGAAAATCATGCGCCGAACAGGCTATCACTATGAAACTGTCAAAAAATACCTGGATATGGAGGACTTCAATGAGCCTCTTCATCCACCAAAGGATTCATCCACTGAAGCCTGTCATAGATCAATGGCTCCTTGATGATTTAAAAGCACCACGTAAACAACGTCATACTGCAAAGCGTGTGTTTGAAAAGTTGCAGGATGAATACCCTCAAATGCTTGAGGTAAAACTCCGCACCGTTCAGTATTATGTATCACAAAAGAAAAAGGAATTTTTTCATTGACAGCAGAAAGCATATCTTCCGCTGTATCATCCGCCAGGTGAGGCACAGATAGACTTTGGACATTTCTCTTATATCAATAATTCTGGAGAAATGACGGATGCATTGAAACTGACGATGTCATTTCCCCTCAGCAATCATTCCTACTGTCAGATATTTGGTGGCGAGAACCAGCAATGCCTGCTCCAGGGAATGAGAAATATCTTTGAATACATGGGCAAAGTTCCTTACAGGATTGTTTTTGATAATCTCTCCAGTGCAGTAGCACATATGGGGAAGGGACACAACCGAGTGCTGACAGAAGGTTTCAAGTGTTTTATGGCACACTATAAGTTTGAAGCAGCATTTTGTAACGGTGCTGCTGGATGGGAAAAAGGTAATGTCGAAAACAAAGTTGGTTACGAACGCAGAAACATGTTCGTACCAGTTCCAACAATCCTTGATTTTTTTCAGTTTAATCAGGGGCTTTTCGAAGTATGTAACAAAGATGCAAAGCGTAATCACTATGTTAAAAATGTTCCAATCGAATCCCTGTTTCAAGAAGAACAGGCGCAGATACTTCCACTGAATGAAGTCCCGTATGAAGTCTTCCTGATTGAACCACGTAAAGCTGATAATTATGCAAAGGTAACCTTTGACAATAATCTTTACTCTTCATCACCTAAGTATGCACAGGAAAATGTATACGTAAAAGCTTCCAGTTACAAAGTGTGGATTTTAAACCAGTCCTATGAAATTATCATGGAACATAAAAGGCTTTATGGAAACGGTCTTCAATCAATGAAGTGGCTTCCGTACATAGACTTAATGTCCAAATGCCCTGGTGCCTTAAAATATACAACCTTCTATCAGGAGCTACCAGACAACTGGCAGAAATATCTTGGAAAACAGAATACCGAGGGCAAACGAAAAGGCCTGACCTCTTTATATACAATGCTGCAGAAACACGATATACGTACTGCAGAGAGTGCACTTGCATTTGCAATCAGCAATGGAGTAAGTGATGCAGACAGTGTCCTTGCTGCATACAGGTCTCTCACGTCGCAAGTGCAGCAATTGCAACCAATGCAATTAAATGCAGTCATATCCATGCCTAGTTTTGCAACGAATAACGCAAGATATGATGACCTCTTCAGACAGGAGGTATGTTCCTTATGAAAGATCAGATATATGAATGCTGCAAGGAACTGCGTCTGAGCATAACCTTCGCTGAAAACGCATTATCCATGTCTGGCGATACCTATCAGGATTATCTCCTTAAAGTTTTGAGGGCTGAACTTGATTACCGTAACAACAAGCGAAAAAAACTGCATCTAAAGCAGGCAGGATTTGATAATATAAAAACATTTGAAGGATATGATTTTCGTAACATCATCATTCCAAACACAACAAGTATTGATGGAATCAGAACACTTGAATTTATGGACCGAAATGAAAACCTGATTCTCTATGGCAGGAATGGAGCAGGTAAAAGCCATATGGCAACTGCCATAGGCGTAGAAGCCTGCATGCAGGGAAAAAAAGCACGGTTTTACAAAACTGCCACGCTGGTAAATGAATTGACAGATGCAAAAGCGGACGGTTCACTTACCAAACTTCTAAAACGTCTCAGTAAGCTTGATCTGCTAATCTGTGACGAGTGGGGATATCTTCCGTTTGACGCGGAAGGTTCCCAGTTATTATTTCAGGTAATTGCAGACTGTTACGAGAAACGCAGCCTGATTATTACAACAAATATAGAATTCAGTAAATGGAATGGAATCTTCTATGATGATCAGCTGACAGCGGCACTTATCGACCGTCTGGTTCATCACAGCCACCTCATCGTTTTTGACAGAGACAGATGGAAATTTGAACATTCACTGATGAAAGATTCAGCAACTAAATAAACTCTCTAGGGTGTTACATTTTTTCTTTGCACTTTGTTACACTTTTGGGTTGCAAAAAACAGTTTGTTCTCATCTTTCAGCTTTCTATATCGGGTCAAAATCAGTTTCCGGCTTCGTTTATAGTATTTTCGAAGAGAAGCCGGCATGGATTTCTGGAGCCGTTTACGAACATTTTCGATAGTCTATGTGACCTGACGAATAAAATGATACTTGTCCACGATAATCTTTGCGTTTGGGAAGAAAGTTCTGGCCAGCTCCACATAGGGAAGCCACATATCACAAACAAAGAACTTTACTTTCAGTCTTTCCTTTCTCGCAATGTTTCTCCAGTAATCAGCCAGATGGCTCTGAGTACGGTCTGGAAGAATATCCAGAGTCCGGTGTTTTTTAGGATCAACTGGGTTTTACTAGCTATTGGATCTGCAAAAAGTTTAAATGATTAGTAAAAAGTAGAAAATGGATCAAATTTACAAGCTATAGAGATTTTATGCTTTTTAAAGCTTTAGCAATATTTATTGATCAAGTGAACTTGTATATTCATTATATTAATATCCATGGTCGTGTATTAGCCAAGCATTTTCAAATTACTCAAGCACCATATCTCTTTCTGTATGGTGTTAAATAACTATTGTACTCAAACTGATTAACTGCATCATTAAGATGTTATTTGTCCGAGTGTTGTACTAGTTCCAACGTTGAGAGCTTGGTCATATACCTTGTTTTGGTAACTTAATACATAAAAGGAGAAAAATTCATAAAATCTTAAATAATAACAGTGCTTTTTAATTGCCATAAAGTTGTATTAACATAGAGTTATATGTTATACTAGTATGGCCTTAGAAGGTAATTTGAAAATAGTATAATAGGTGTATATGGATGAAGATCGATCAGAAATATAAAAGGTTAGTTAAATTAATATTTACATTTGGAATTACGACAATGTTAATTGTATTTTATAGTTGGACATGGATTGAATATTATAATAAAGTCATAGAATTTCCGTTTTTTAGGAGAGGGAATTGGATGATGACATTTCTTTATGGTGTAATCTTAGTTTTATTTATGAATACTTATGGTGGATATAAAGTTGGATATTTAAAAAGGGGGAATTTAATATATTCACAAATATTGGCAATTCTTTTTACTAACATATTTACATACTTACAGATTGCTGTCTTGGATAAACATTTTGTAAATCCTGTTCAATTAATAAAAATGACGGGTTACGACTTATTTGCTATTGTAATTTGGACTTTGGTTTATCAATGGATTTATACAAAAATTTTTCCACCTAGGAGAATGTTATTAGTATCAGGAAAGCGATCAGATTATCATCTTATAGAAAAAATAAATTCTCGAGAAGATAAATATGAAATATGTAAAATTATAAATATAGAAAAAGGAATTCTTTTATTAAAGCGTGAGATCATGAGATATGATGGTGTAATTATAGGGGATATTGAATCTCATGAGCGTAATATCATCTTGAAATACTGTTTTGCTAATTCGATTCGAACTTATAATGTACCTAAAATTTCAGATATTTTACTTAAAAGTTCAGTGGAATTGAATTTATTTGATTCGCCGCTTTTATTATCTAGAAATGAAGGGCTAACAATTGAGCAAGAATTTTTGAAAAGGCTTGTTGATATTTCAGGTTCATTAGTGGGGATAGTATTATTAAGTCCTCTTTTTTTTGCTATTGCTCTTTGCATAAAAGTGACAGATAATGGTCCTATTTTTTTTAAGCAATCTAGATTGACAAAAAATAATAAGGTATTTGAAATTTATAAATTTCGAACCATGATACAAGAAGCTGAAAAAGATGGAAAAGCTCGGCTGGCCACTGACGGTGATCCTAGAATATTGCCTATCGGACGTTTTCTTAGAAGAACTAGGCTAGATGAGCTTCCACAGCTATTTAATATACTTTTGGGAGATATGTCGTTAGTAGGTCCCAGACCTGAACGACCTGAATTAGCAGCAGAAATTATAAATAGCATACCTGAATTTTCATTTAGGACTAAAATTAAAGCGGGTTTAACTGGATATGCGCAAATCTATGGTAAGTATAATACGACTTCTTATGATAAGTTAAAATTAGATTTAACTTATATACGAAATTATTCATTACTTCTTGATATTAAATTGATTATAATGACGCCTAAGATTATGTTGATGAAGGAGTCTACAGAAGGTATTCAATTAGATAATGAAAGTAACATTAAGTAAAATATATCTGGATAATATTATGCAAAATAGGAAAATAATGAGAAAAACAGATGAATCAGTAGGTATAACGGTTGTAATGGCAATATATAATCCTAATTTAGTATGGTTTAATGAGTTATTGAAATCTTTAGCGAAACAAGATTTTATAAATATTGAGTGGTTGATAATGGATGATGCTTCAGATGAAATTTTATTTATGGAAGTTACAAGGTTGGTTAAATATTATGCTTCGTCTTTAAGTAAAAATATATCTTATAAAATTTTGAGGAATAAAGAAAATATTGGAAGTAATGAAACTTACCGAAAGTTAATGAGTTTAGCAAATGGAAAATATATAGCTTTTTGTGATCAGGATGATGTGTGGAAACATAACAAACTATCTTGTTTATATTATGAAATAGTTAAGCAAAATGCGGTATTAGCATATGCAGATATGACTGTTATAAATTCAGAAGGTAAACAAATAAGTGAAAGTTTTCAAAAGAAAAATAGTATATTTGGAAATATTAGTGGCAAGTATGAGACGGGTGAATTGTTAATCCGTAATCCAATTCCCGGTTGTAGTGTATTAATTAAAAAAGATATAATAGAATTTTTTAATGAAATACCTAATGGAACATACTGGGACCATTGGCTTAATATTATAGCTTCCACACAAGGCGATATAATATATATTCCTCAAAAATTAATGAAATATCGAATCCATGGAACAAATCAAACAGGGCGATTTTATAATATTAAAACTAAAAATGATTATTATGAAAATAGATTAAAACCTCTATACAGAAGAATGATTGAATTACAAAATAAAGAGATTCATTTTCAACAAGAAGAAACAATTTATGCATATATTCAAGCTCGGACAGATAAAAAGGTGGGGCAAATATGGAAAAATCGCTCTTGTAATATACTAATATCTTATTTGGAGATTTTATTAAATATACTTCCAAACTTTGTCTGTAACATTATTATCAAAATAATAAAAAAGTGGTAAAGTGAAACTAGAGATATAAAATAGAATATGAAATGATGAGGAAAATATTATGAATTATTATGTGAGAAAAATATTTCATGCCTTAATTTTTTGCCTAATTATTGCAATTGTTTTTCAATGGGCAGGAGGAGATGAATTAAAGTATAGAGCTGAAAAGACTCCTATGATAGAGTTAAATAACGTTTTGCCAGAAATAATACAAGGTACAACAATAGATCAGGAATTGACTATTAACTGTGATTCACTTGATAGAATTATTTTGACAATTTCAAATTATGGCCGAATAACAAATAAAGGCTTATTAACACTGGAATTAATAGATGGAAAAAATAGACAGGTTTTAGCTGATATAAAAGTAGACGTTTCTAATTTTAAAGCTGACCAGACTTTTACATGGAACTTAAGTAAATCGATTCTGGATATGAAAAATAAAAAGGTAATATTAAGAGCAACATCTAACAGTGAAAGTGGTAGTGGTTTATCACTATACTTCCTGCAAGATAATTTGCAGAGAGAGAATCAACTCTATTTAAATGGAGAACCTATCAATGGTGTTCTTTCGTTTAGCTTGGAAGGTAGATCTTCCTATTGGTTTGGAGTGCATTATTGGCATATAATCATAGCATTATTAGGATATATAATTTTATATTATTTAACTGCAGCATTTCAGGAAAGTCAGGGAAGGCTGTCTATGACAACTAGAATTAGTAAAATATGGAAAAGATATGAATTTTTAATTAAGCAATTAGTGTCAAGGGATTTTAAAACTAAGTATAAACGCTCTATATTAGGGTATCTTTGGAGCCTTTTAAATCCTCTCTTATCAATGGTTGTGCAATATATTGTGTTTTCGACAATATTTAGACAAGATATAGATAACTTTCCCGTTTATCTACTTTCAGGTATTGTTATGTTTAATTTTTTTGTTGATGCCGTTGGGCAGGGGCTCAACGCTATTCTTTGTAATGCAAGTCTGATTACAAAAGTGTACGTGCCCAAATACATTTATCCGGTCACAAAGGTACTATCTTGTTCAATTAATTTATTTATATCAATAATACCGTTGCTTGTTGTAATGATTATTACGGGAGAAAACTTCACTAAGGCATTGGTACTTATTGTATTTCCGCTTGCTTGGGTGCTGATTTTTAGTATTGGATTAGCGCTGATTTTGAGTGCAGCAATGGTGTTCTTTAGAGACACACAATATTTGTGGGGAATATTTAGCCTTATTTGGACATATGCGACACCATTGTTCTATCCTGCTAAAATTATTCCACCACAATATGCTTTTATATTAAAAATTAATCCCATGTATTATTATATTAGTTTTTTGAGAGAGTTACTTATTGCAGGGAGATCCCCTGGATTGTATCAGTATGTTTTGTGCTCTTTTTCTGCAATTGTTGTGTTATGTATAGGAACAATAGTATTTAAGAAAACTCAAGACAAATTTATCTTATATATTTAAGGGGAATGTTATGGGAATAATTGAAGTTAATAATGTATCAATGAAGTTTCGAATGGTTAATGATAAAGTGTTAAGTTTAAAAGAATATTTGATTGCTGTTTTACAAAGAAGATTAGTATATAAAGAGTTCTTAGCATTGGTAAATATTACTTTTTCTATTCAAAAAGGAGAAGTTGTTGGTATTATAGGCTCTAATGGAGCCGGTAAAAGTACATTGTTGAAAATTATAGCCGGTGTAATGAAACCAACTAGCGGAAGTGTTAAAATTAATGGAAACGTAGTACCAATGCTTGAACTTGGATCTGGTTTTGATCCGGAATTAAGCGGAAGGGAGAACGTATTTTTAAATGGATCTATCTTAGGTTATAGTGAAGAGTTTCTAAAATCAAAGTATCAAGAGATTTTAGAATTCTCTGAGTTGGGTGAATTTATTAATATGCCAATAAGAAATTATTCCTCAGGTATGCTTATGCGCCTTGCTTTCTCAATTGCTACTGTAGTGCAGCCAGAAATATTGATTGTAGATGAAATATTATCAGTTGGAGATGAGGGGTTCCAAAATAAAAGCAGACAGAGAATGATGGACCTAATGAGCGGAGGAACTACTGTTTTATTTGTATCTCATGACATTAAACAAATTCAAGAAATGTGTGATCGTGTGATTTGGTTGGATGAACATAAAGTTAAGATGGCTGGAGCAACAAGAGAAGTCTGTGAAAAATATAAATTATATTGGGATCATTAAATTATATATTATAATTGTTTAAATACAAAATATATCAAAAAATCATTTATTATTATGAGTTTGGTATGAAGGAAAGGAATAAGTATAATTATGAATATACCATATTACAATTTAAAAAGAATTAATGATACAGTTAATGACGAGGTTGAAAAAAGAATTAAACAAGTGATTGAGGATTGCGATTTTATCTTGGGTAAGCAGGTAAAAGAATTTGAAGAAGAATTTGCTAAATTTACAGGAGTTAAACACTGTATAGGTGTAGATAATGGACTTGACGCATTGCACATTATCTTAGAAGCATTGGATTTACCTAAAGATTCTGAAGTTATAGTACCATCAAATACATTTATCGCTACTGCACTAGCAGTAAGCTATGCTGGATTAAAGCTTGTACTCGTTGAACCAGATGAGGAAAGCATGTTGATTAACCCTAATCGCATTGAAGAAAAGATTACTGATAAAACAAGAGTAATTATGCCTGTTCATTTATACGGAACATCATGTGAAATGGATGATATAATGGAAATTTCTGAAAAATATCATTTATATGTAATAGAAGATAATGCTCAGGCTCATGGGTGTGTGTATAAAGGGAAAATGACTGGAAGCTTTGGTATTGCATCTGCAACTAGTTTTTATCCGGGAAAAAATATTGGAGCATATGGTGATGCAGGTGCAATTACCACTGATAATGATGAATTGGCGATGAAGATAAGAATGTTAATCAATTATGGCTCTGGTGAGAAATATCATCATGAATATAAAGGGTTTAATGCACGCATGGATGAAATTCAAGCGGCCGTATTAAATGTTAAAATTAAATACCTTTTGGATTGGAATGAACAAAGAAAAAAGAATGTGAATTTTTATTTTTCTCATGTACATAACGAAAAAATTCGTATGCCGATAAATAAAGAGGGGGCAGTGTGGCATATTTTTCCAGTACGCGTAGACTTAGATAAACGAGATGATTTTATGAACTATTTAGAGAATAATGGTATTACCTCGTTAATTCACTATCCAATTGCAATAGCCGAACAGAAAGCATATGCAGATGAATTAAATCCTGAAGATTATCAGATTGCTTCATTATTATCTCACCAGGTTGTATCTCTACCAATATATCCATTTATGAAAACTGAAGAACTTCAATATATCTGTAATGTTTTAAATAATTGGAAATAGGGGTATTGGAAATGAAAAAGAAACTATCTCTTGTTACCCCTTTATACAATACTGAGAGAAAATATCTTAATGATTTGATAAAGTGTATAAAGCCGTATCAAAAGGATGTTGAATGGATTCTGGTGAATGATAGCCCAGATAATATTGCATTAAAAGAAATGATTGCAGCCTTTGATTCTAGTTATATAAAAGTATTTACGCATGAGAAAAATCTTGGCATTTTTTCAGCATATACAACTGGTTTTTTAAATGCAACCGCTGAATATTGTTGTATATTGGACCATGATGATGTATATGATGCAAAAAATGTTTTAAGGGCAATAAATGAAAAACCAGATTTAATTTATACTAATGAATATAAATTTAATAAAAAAGGGAAGTCTAATAAATTTATAAAACCTGACTTTGATTTTTTGAGTACTTGTTTCTATTTTTATACCCATCACGTGACTGTGATGAAAACTGAAACTGTAAAGGATATTTTACGAGAAAAAAGTAATTCAGGAAATTACACATCATTATTTGATATACATATAACCTTAGAATATATAAGTCGTTATATTGGGAAAGATTTTAATGTAATTCATTTAAACAATGCAGATTATGGTTGGAGAATTCATAAAAATAGTACGGCAGGTAATCTGGAACAAAAGTTATCTGGATATTTTGAAAGGTTACGTAAAACTGAAGAATTTTTTAGAGTAATAGGTGAATATCCAATGCTGAATATTCATAGAAATATAGGATATATAGTCGAAGCGGATTTTATGTCAGTGTATGATTTGGTTAGATACCCTTTAAAATTTGAAGACTTTGTTGATTATTTTAAAAAGTTTAAAAAAATAAATACGAAAAATAAAAGCATACGTTTTGAACACAACGACTATTCCATTACAGAATGGAAATATTTTTACAGAATGTTATTTAAGATTCCAGCCCAATATTTGATAAAACAGAACTGTATACACTTTTTTGTTCCTGATTTTGATAAACGTAAATTAGTGTCTCCAAAAAATTTCAAACTATATCCACCTGGAGTTCCATTTATGGTAAAAATAGCGATAAGTGAGATTAATAGTCAACATATTGGTGGAATGTGGATTAATTTAGATAATTCTGAGAAAAAAGATTTTGTATATGCAATAATTAGAAAGTGATGATATAGTGGTAGTTATGTACTAGTGATATAAAATTTGTATTGTTACAGATTTTATGCATTCGAAAATTAGGGAGATATTTTATAATGAAGCAAAAATGTATAGTTTTTCTACCAGTTTATAATGGGAGCAGATATATTAAAGAAACTATTGATTCGGTAATTAATCAAGATTATAAAAATTTAGAACTAGTCATTACCGATGATAAATCAACGGATAAATCAATAACAATTTTAGAAAAATATGTGTCTCAATACCCTGGAAAAATTACTTTAATTAAAAATGAACATAACTTAGGTGTTGGAAGTACATTATACAATAGTTATAAGAAATATTATAGCAATGCAGGATACTTTGCTATGATCGGACATGATGATGTATGGGAGCCTGGTTTTCTCTCTTCACAAATCTTAGCCTTAAATAATGACAATGCTATTGTTTCCTTTTCGGAAGTTAATTATATAAATGGAGCAGGTAAGGCGATTAATAATGATAATCTTTTTTTTCATAAAAAATTAGATAAAATGACTCAACAACAGTTATTTCAACAGCTGATATCCCGAAATTTTTTATGTGCACCATCCTCAGTTGTGAATTTGAATTTATGTGATCCAGAAGAATTAATAGAATTCTGGGGATATAATAATGACACACTACAAGATTATGAAATGTGGTTAAATCTGAGCTTGAAAGGTAAATTTATCTATAATAATAAAACTAGTATCTCTTACCGAATTCATGAAAGTAACTTAAGTGATGAATCTAAAAATATTCTGATCAGTAAGTTGGAATATTATGCAACACTACAGAGAGTATTTTTTTCAGAAGGATTTTGGGGATTTTTAAAAGATTGTAATGATAAATATTATTTTATTGATAAAGTGATAGATAATTTAAAGATAAATTTAGCATACTCTAATCCGTGTAAACTGTTATTATTTAATTTATGCAGTAACTTATTAAACAGAGGGTATGAAGATAACTTAATTAAGGATACATATTATTTCCTCTATATGGATTGTGGTGTAATTATGAAATGCTTAAAAGAGGGTAGAGATTTACCATCTAAAATATCAATTGTTCAATGTGGTGAAATAAAGGAAAAACGAATTGTTAAGTGTTTAGAAAAATCATCAAATATTTATTATGAAGTTGGTGTTGAAAAAATAAAACATTATAGTATGTGTATTGCTCAAATTGATAGTATGGAGTTTTTAATTAATAATGAAAACTTTTTTAGAAATCTTGTTAATAATCAAGTTATTATTGTAGGTAATAAGGAGTCTTTGCATGAAGCCAAAGATAAATTTTCTACATTATTTCTTGATGAAAAAACCGATGAAGATCGCATTGTTAAAACTATTTTCTCATATATGGAAGATAATACACATATTTATAGAAATGGTTTTTTTGATATGATTACAGCATATCATGTTCCAGATTTAAAGACCAATATTGCTAAGATTCAGTTAAATGAAGAGACAGTAAGGAGAATTGAATATATTGAATATTTACCACAAAATGTTACTTACATAACCGGAGAAGAGCTTTTAGTTATTGCTAATGAAAATGGTACAGAGAATCTATTTGAAAATAATCATATAATTAATGAAGAGCTAATTTTGAAAAGTGAAATGAAGTTTGACATTAGAATGAGAATTTTAATAAATAATAAACTATATACATGTCATGATGTTACTAATTCAGTAGAGGGATTAGTTTTGAACTATAAACCAATATCGTATTTTAGTAATTCTACTCGTTCTAATCAATTTACAAGTTTCAATGTATCTGATATTTTGGCACAGTATTATGAATTAGTAGGATCATATAATAATTTAATTAATTCAACATTTTACAGATGGTATAATAAAATATGGAAAATTTTATGTAAGTTCAAAATGGAAAAAGCTGCATTAAAATGTTTAAAGTTATGTAAAAAAATTTATGGTAAATTATTCATCGGATAAGAAGGGGGGGAATGTAGTTAAAATGTTTCCAAAGGAGAAATTACGTGATTCAAACATAGAATTGTTAAGAGCTCTATTGGCTTTCTTTGTAATAGTTTTACATTTCAACAGCGCAAGTATGCCTGGAGGAGGCGGGGCTTCTGCATTAATTTCGGCTGGAAGCATAAGGTATTATGTTGTTCAATTGACAGAAGCACTTAGTTGCTGTGCAGTTAATGTATTTATACTGATATCTGGTTATTACATGGCAGAGAAAAGAGAAATATGTATCAATCAAGTGTTTTCACTTTTTAATAAAGTTGTTTTTTATAATTTGATTTTTTATTATATCATAGTATATCTTAAGTTGGAAAATTTTGATTATATGGTAGCTTTTTATCGTACTATCCCTACCAATTATTTTGTTTTACTATACTCGGTAGTTTATGTATTTACTCCATTTATAACTTTCGTATTTGATAATTTATCTGAAAGTAAAATGGACTTGCTAATTATAATGTTATTCACAATATTTTCAGTTGAGCCAACTATTGTAAACATATGGCAAAATATTGTTGGAATTAAGTTAGTAGGTGTTAATACGGTTGCAATGGAAGGTGATTTTGCAGGTTATAATATAATTAATTTTTTAATGGTATTTATGATAGGCATTTATATTAAACGAAAGGGGATTTTTGCCAAAGTAAAATCATATCAATGGACATTAATTTATCATGTATCTGCTCTGTTCATTTTAATTTTTAGTCATTTTACATCTGTTATGTTTGACTATAGCAATGTATTGGTTATAATTGAAGCAGTTGCTCTTTTTAAAGCGTTTGAGTCATTTAATATACCTTATAATAAAATTATTAATTCTTTTGGGGGAGCTGCATTTGACATTTTCCTAATACATACCAATACGCTTTTCTTAGTATATTTTTGGGAGAAGTTTAAAATTGCAGAAAATTATGCTTTACTTACCTTCGTTAAAATGGTAGGTTTTTCTATGGCAACTACAATTAGTATGTATCTACTTTGTTATTTAATTTCGTTAATTTATAAGTTGTTATTTTCAAAACTTATTGAGCGATACTCTAATAGAAAAAAATTTTTTATTAAAGTTTAAAAGTTGTTTTCATAAATGATATGATAGTATTAACATTGACATCACTTAAAGGGAAATGTATAATGTAACCACTAAAATAAGATCTGACATACAATTAGCATGTGCTGATAGGAGATGATAAAATGCAGGTAATAAAGTATGCGTTCCAACAACATGGTGATGATCGGGGGCAATTAGTAGCGTTGGAGGAATTTAAAGATATTCCATTTGAAATAAAACGGGTATATTATATGTATGATACAAGCGAAGGAGTACGACGTGGTTTCCACGCTCACCGAAATCTGGAACAGATTTTAATTTGCATACATGGAAGTTGTAAAATATTATTAGATAATGGTAAGGAGAAGAAAGTAGTATTTTTAGAGAAACCATATGAAGGTTTGTATGTCTCGAATGATATTTGGAGAGAGATGTATGATTTTTCCAGCGATGCTGTTTTGATGGTTTTAGCATCAGATTATTATAACGAAAGTGATTATATAAGAAACTATGATGATTTTTTAGAAACAGCAAAAAATAAAAACAAGTGAAATAAAAATAGGAGGTAGCGTATGATTAACAGTATGCATATGATTGATTTGCAGAAATTGCTGTTTGAAAAACAACTTCGAAGGAAGGACTTGTTAGATTATACACCTGTCGGAGGGCAGAAATTTAAAGCCACTGTCTATCGCAACCATTCATTTGAGTTAATTGAGAATACAATTAAACCATATTTGGACTATGCAGGGTTAACGGTAGTATTTGATTATAGTGATTATGATGATAGCTTATCGTTCATAAATATTAATCAAGACTCTGATTTCCTAATTATATGGTTGGATAGTTGCCGATACAAAGCTAACTTATTTATGGATTTCTTGAAAGAACGGTTAAATTATTTAAAAGAGATTTATAAAAAACCTGTATTAATTGTTATTAGTGGCAGCAATGAGACTATAGAATTAAATTCTCAGTTTTTACAAGTTGAATTGAGCGACATTGAAACTGAACTTGGTATTGAATTTTATGATGAGCGTTTAGAAAAGTATTCGGGCACTCGCCTTAGTTCAAAGGCATGCATGCTGATTGCAAAAAAAATTGGCTTACACTATATTCCGATATTGGTTAGGCCTAATTTGAAAGCAATTGTTGTGGACTTAGATAATACTCTTTATCACGGAGTTTTAGGGGAAGATGGTATTGCCGGTGTGAGCATTACTGATGGTCATGTTAAATTACAGAATAATTTGGTCAGACTTGCAAAAGAAGGTTTTTATGTATGTGTGGCATCTAAAAATGAAGCTGAAGATGTATATTCGTTATTTAAAGAACGTACAGATTTTTCATTAAAGCTGGAGAATTTAACTAAAGTATGCGCTACGTGGAAGGCTAAAGCGGATTCCATAAATGAAATTAGTCAGTCTTTAAACATTGGAATAGAGAGTATTTTATTTATAGACGACAATATGGGAGAACTCGCGCACGTTAAAGAAGTATATCCTGATATACATCAAATATATGCAAATTTTGATGCAGAGATTACTGCTAAGGTACTGGACTTCTATCCAGGTCTTATGAAAACAAATATTAAACATGAAGATACTATACGTAAAAAAGATATCCAGGCAAATGACGAACGTAAAAAACTTCAGACAAATTATTCAACTGAGGATTATTTAAGGGCATTAAGAGTTGTAATTACTTTTAATATCAATGATGTAGGAGAGATAGAAAGAGTTAGTGAATTGTCAAATAAAACTAATCAGTTCATATTTAATTATAAACGTTACTCTTCAACTAATCTAAAAGAAAAAATCCATTCTGGTAATTACGCAATATGTACTGTATCTCTGGAAGATAAACTTTCGGATAGTGGTATTGTTGGCGTTTGTGTAATAAAAAGTGATGGAAATTGTGGTCATTTAGAAGAAGTTTTTGTTAGTTGCCGAGCGTTGGGGAGAGGCCTTGATGAAATAATAGTACTTGGTGCTGTTCAATATACTTTAGATGCACTAAGGATTGATAAACTGGAGACCTACATTATGATAGGTGAAAGAAACTTACCAGCAAGAACGTTTTATGAACAATACTTTAAAAAATTTAATAATAGTTCAGGGCAATTTCGTTATGATATACCTGATAATTTAATTACTTGCCATTTTAAGAATGGTATTTTTAAAGAAATGAATAGTTAAAAAGGAGAAGAGATGAAAGAAGACATTGTTAAAATAATTGCAAAGGTTACAAAATTAAGCCCAGAGATGCTCATGATGGAAAGTGATAAGCCACGCCAATGGGATTCAATGAATCATATTGAAGTTTTGTTGTTGTTAGAGGAAGAATATGAAATTACATTTAGTGAAGAAGAAATGGCAGAATTAAATTCCGTTGATGCTATATGTGAAATTGTTGAACGGATGGTTTAAAATGAAAATAAATATTAAGATTAGCGGATATTCTTATCGACTTAGGCCAGTAACAATAGATGATGCTCAAACTATAATTGATATTAGATTACAAGATATTGAAAGAAATAGGTATATACATAAAATAAGTAGTGACTTATTAGAGCAAACTAAGTGGATTAAGGAATATATGGAACGTGATAATGATTATTATTTCATTATAGAAAATATCTTTACGGAAAAAACTGAAGGATTAATATCCATTTACGATATCAATAACGATAAAGCGGAATGGGGGCGTTGGGTATTAAAAAAAGGATCAATGGCCTCCGTTGAAAGTGTATATCTAATACTCAAAGTGGCTTTTGAAAAATTAGGACTTAAAGAAGCTTATTCCAGAACTATAGAGAAAAATACTTCAGTTGTCGCTTTTCATGATTCGATAGGTCAAAAGCATCGTAGAATTTTGAAAAACTATGTACAGCTAAGTGGAGAGAACTGTAATGCAGTAGAACATTTTATAAATAAAGAATATTTTTTTGATACAGTGGACTCTTTGTTGCAAATGAAAAGTCTTCAAGTATTCAAACGCAATATGGAAGCACAAATAGGTGAAAAATTAATTTTTCATCATATCGGAGTAGCTACAGTAGAAATTAAGAAAGAATTACCTGTATTCTACATGATTGGATATAAATTGTGTTCTGAAATATTTATAGATGAAATTCAAGGTATTAAAGGCTGCTTTTTGGAGATGAAAAATGGTCCAAGGATTGAGTTGTTGGAGAACCTCCCGGAAAGTGATACCCTTAGTCGTTTTCAAGAAAACAATCAAAAAATGTATCATATTGCATACTATGTAAAAAATCTTGACCAAACTATTTATGCATTACAGAAGTGTAGGGCAAAGGTTTTATCAAGTTCTAAAGTTTCAAACTATTTTAAAAAGAGAATATGTTTTTTAATTCTTACAAACAAATTGATGATTGAATTAATAGAAGAGTAAAAGATAACATTTTATGCATATTTAATTTAGTTGTTAGATGAAATTTGATTTAGCAGGTATTAAGGTTGGGTTTTAATTAGCTTCATTTATCTATTTTGTGACAGACGATGTAGTTAATCAAGGTTTTACTCCAAGAGCCTGACGGAATGTGTCTTCTCTATAAACGGTTTGATGTTGTTAAAGGAAAGTAACGATGGATACGTAATAGCAATGAGACAATAAACATTACCTAGTAACAATTTGCCTGGATTATGACAGGGCTTGTAATCGAGTAATCAAATAGGAACCTCAAACTTTGGCTTTGACAAAAGCTCAAAAAGATGAATACTGGATGGATTGTATTCAGCAGTGCCGCGTAAGCGGCTTATCTGATTACGCCTGGTGCAGCCAGAATGGTATACCTACCAAGCTCTTTTTATTACAACATAAAGAGACTGAGGAAGAAAGCTTCTATGATTCCTGACTCTGTTACAAGAGTTCTAGAGAAAACAGAAGTTGTACCAATACACTACAACGAACTGCAAGAAACAAAAGTAGTTCTTCCTAAAAAAACAAACGGATTCTATTGCAATCCATCTTGAATACAATGGCTTCGTTTTGGCTATCAGTAACGATGCAGACGCCGCCATTATTGCAGCAACATTAAATGCGTTGCGACAACTGTGCTAGGTGATCTTCTCCGGTGTGGCAAAGATATTTCTTGTGGCCGGCTTCTCCACAGCTTATTTTTATCCTCATCTTTTCATGAAAGCCTTTAAAATCTAAAAATCCCGCTGAAAAGATGAGGATAACATCCTTCTAAATGAGATAATGAAACCATCTAAAAATGGAGGTGGTTTTATGGACTATTATCGCAACGTAACAAAGGTAATGGGTTTTCTCAAAGAAAAGCATGTCTGCTCAAGCAGCTGTGCTTCTCATGGTGAGTGTTACAAAGTATTCGCTGAATATCTGATCATTAATAGAGTCGATTATTCAGACAAAACAGTAAACGATTGGCTCGCATCAATCAAAGAAGATTATTCCAGGCAAAAATGTTATTACTGGAGCCAGTACATGATACAGATGAAGGAGATGATCTCCACAGGTACGATATCAGACAGGTATCTGTATCTGGTCCAGTCGTCTTATGACAAGGTGCCCGATTCTTTAAAATTGTCTCTTGACGCATATCTCCAATCATGTATCGAAGATTATACAAAACGTTCATGGCAATTAGCAAGGATCTATTGCTCAGAAGTTATGCTCTTTTTTCATGACCATGGAGCAACAACTATCTGTGAATTTACCTATCAGGATATCTGTCTGCTTTATCTTACGGATTTATCCTGTACACCAAAAACGAAATCCCTGATTCTTGGGCATGCATCCAGAATGATGGGCTTTTTTTCAGCACAAGGATGGTGCCCCAGAGGCTTTCCTATACTGCTTGACAGCAAAATCCACCCACATGTTGGAGTTAAGGAACGTTTCTCAAAGAAAAATCAGGACTCAATCGAATGTTATCGCGAGCAAAGCCTCGATTTTCCAGCAGATGAACTGTATGATTCTATTGAAAGTTTTATTGAAATGCTGCAGATGCATGGATATATTGGAACAACTTTATATATGTCTCGCCACATCTTAACTTCCCTGTACCTGTTCCTTGAAATCCATGAACTGGGCTACCTTCCGAAAATCGCCTGGATATGGTTCGCTGAAATCCGGTGCACTATGGGAAACTCATGGAAACAATGGCGGAGAATACTGAAATGCTATGAAGAGTACACCATTAACGGAGATATCCTTTCTGATAAGAAATACCGTTACGAACCGGATTTGCTCACATCCCTTCCTTCATGGTGTAGAAATCCCATCTCTGCATTCCTGAAAAGAAAGAAAAGAGAATTCCGCAGCATCGCTACAATAGAAAAAAGCCAGTATCCGTGCATCAGGTTCTGCCGGTTTCTGGTCGGACATGACATATCTGCTTTTCATGAACTTACGCCGGAGATTATCAATAAGTTTAGCCTTTCGGATCCACATGATACTTTTAAAGGGCGTTCTTCCTATTTTACAATAATACGACAGTTCCTTGAATATCTGGAAGAAGCAGGGAGCATAAAAAATAAGTCTCTTCACAAATGTCTTATGACGGGGTCAGCGCCGGTTGAAAAGTTTGTTGATGTCCTGACGGAACTGCAAATCAACCAGATCATGAAATACCGGCAGAAGCATGATAGTCCAATGGAACTTCGAAATATCGCAATTGTAATGCTTGGCTTGAAAATGGGATTACGCGCTTCGGATGTTGTAAACCTGAAACTCTGCGATATAAAGTGGAAACAAAGACAGATTTCAATCATCCAGCAAAAAACACAGACACAGCTTACATTGCCTCTTCCAGTTGATGCTGGCAACTCTATCTACTTATATATCAGAAACGGTCGTCCAAAATCAACTGACAACCATGTATTTATCCGGCATAAGGCTCCTTATGGAAAGATTACAACAAAGAATTGTACTAAGGCGCTCCACAGTATCCTTCCTGAACGGAAAGAAGTAAAAGGCGGCGGTTTTCATGTAACAAGAAGGACATTTGCGACACGTCTTCTACGCAATCAGGCAGGCATTGCTACTGTGATTGACTCCCTTGGACATCGGGACAATACTTCCGTGATGAAGTACTTGTCTCTGGATGAAGAGACAATACGATCCTGTGGACTTTCACTCACTGAAACCAGTCTTGCATTGGAGATTGGAGGGTTGCTGTAATGGTAATAAAAGACTATCCGTATCAAAGCTGCTTTGCCCCTTATATCGAAGCATTGATCCTGCAGAAAAGGCAGGCAGGATTTCTATACGTTACAGAAGAGTACAATCTGAAGCACTTTGATGCTTTTTGCATAGAACACAGTGTTACCCTGCCGGTAATCACCAGGGAACTTTCCCTGGCATGGGGTACACCCCGTAATTCAGAAGCAAAAACGACATGTTCCCACAGGATATCCATACTCCGCCAACTGTCTTTATATATGCAGTCGCAAGGGATGGATGCATATATTCCGACACGGTTCCATAAAAAGAGTAATGTCGTAGCACATGTACTTTCAGACGAAGAGATAATTGCATTTTTTAAAGAAGCAGACAATTATCATCCTGAACTTAATGCTACTGTATTCATGCGGCTTTCAATGGAATACCGGGTACTGTTCAGAGTTATTTATTGCTGTGGTCTCCGTATCTCTGAAGCACGGAAACTGAAAAATGGTGATATCGACCTAAAAGAAGGGGCTATCCGGATTAAACAGGCAAAAGGACGAAAAGACCGGCTTGTTTATCTACCTCCAGATCTCATGGAGCTTTGCCAACAGTATAAAACGCTTATGGATTTTGTTTACCATGTAACATCGATCTGGTTCTTTCCTGCGCGTAATCCGGAATGCATCCTCAGTGTGAGCACGATTGATTTAAAGTTCAGGCAATTCTGGACAAACACTCCTTTTGCTACAGTTTGCGACCGTACCCCGACTGTTCACAGCCTCCGACACAGCTTTGTAGTTAAAAGAATGAACCTGTGGATGGAGCGAGGCATTCCTCTTGGCGTTATGATGCCGTACCTGAGTAAGTATCTTGGGCATTGCAGTCCGGATGATACGTTCTATTACTATCATCAGATTCAGGAATCTTTCCGGATTGTACGTGATAAGGATACCTCATCGTTAAAAATCATTCCGGAGGTGCGTACTTATGAAGAGTAAAAACAACATACAGGAACTGTTTTTTTCAAGAACAAGCGATTATTTAAACCACTATCTCCCAAATCAGGTACTAAAAAGCAATCACACAATCGAAACATATCGGGATGCCCTGACAGTATTACGGCGCTATGTGACAAACCAAAAGCAGATATCACTCCGTAAGTTCCGATTTGATGACTGTACACATGACTTTCTTCTTGATTATGTCGCCTTTCTTAAGGACTCTGGATGTGCGGAAAGGACATGTAATAACCGGCTGGCTGCATTAAGGGCTTATCTGTGGTACGCAGCGGATAGTGATATTTCTTTACAGTCCATAGCTCTTACCGCATCAAAAGTCCCGTTTCTGCGAGTTCCTAAACGCACCCGTGAAACAATTAGTGAGGAGGATCTTGCTGCACTGCTTGCTGCACCACCTAACACAAAGATAGGATTACGTGACCGGATGATAATGATTCTTTTATACGATTCTGCCATACGGGTATCAGAACTTCTAGCGTTAAAAATGTCGTCGGTGAACACTCAGTCTTGTATCCCGTATATCCGGATTCATGGAAAAGGTGATAAAGAGCGTACTGTTTCTATCACAGATAAAACGGTTACCCATCTGAATGTATACGTGGAAAAATATCATCCGAAAAAAGAAGGAAACAGTTTTCTCTTTTATACACTGATCCATGGACAAGCAGGGATGATGTCAACGGGAAATGTGGAACGCATACTAAAAAAATATGCAGACATAATCCGACCAGACCATCCGAATTTGCCAAAACATGTTTATCCGCATATGGTACGGAGATCTCGTGCAACTAATCTATATCAGAATGGTGTGGAACTTGAACTGGTTTCCAGGATTCTTGGTCATTCATCAACGGAAACCACTCGGATCTATGCAGTTCCTTCAATAGAAATGATGAGGGAAGCGATGGAAAAAGGAAATCTGGCTGTTTCAGAAGCCCCACTATGGCCGGAGGCTGATGAAGAAATGGCGCGTCTGTGTGGACTCCGATAAATATGTTATCCTCATCTTTTCAGCGAGATTCTAATATTTAAAGTTCTTTCATGAAAAGATGAGGATAAAAATAAGCTGTGGAGAATCCGCAAACGATGTAGACCGCGTCCACTCCGGAGATATCGGCTAGCATGATTGCCCTTTCAGGATCCGCAGGATCTCTACCAACAGCTTCGGGTCTGCGGCATTGCTGATTTTCACCCTGAAGTTGTCCACCATAAGTTTGATTGTATGTGAATTGTCAAGGTGCATTGTAGGCTTTGGCACATCTATGCACGGGGAAACTGGTTGCGGGCAAGGATCCGGACATAGGTCAACCCGGACCACTTCCTGTCGGGAAGTAAAGTCAAGTGCATATGTGTTATCAGATGGCACAGCGGTCTCCGGGATGGCACAGGCTTTTTTTCTCAGCCTGGTGACGGCATTGTAAAAACTGCTCGGTGGGACGTTGTTCTGCTCACACCATGCATTGTCTGCCAGACCGCTTTGACGGCATTCGGTAATGAGTTTCAGCCATTCTTCTTGGGAACGACGTGAGTTATATTTAGCCATAGCAGTCCTCCAATATGAAAGTGTAGAAAAAAACTACTTGTCTACCATTATGAAGGAATATGAACTAATTTACTATTCACCCAAAATTTAGGCGCTTACTAATAAAAGAATAGTCTGCTTATCCTGAAATGGAATATCCTGAATTTCACGTTCATAAACGGAATGTACTCTTGCTGAAGGGCATCCACAATATGGACAACTAAGTTTATCTTTCACAGATTGAATTGCTAAAATAATTTGGTTGTTCTTTATTTTACAACTGGTACATTCTAAACTGTTTGTTATTGCCAACCTAAATTGACATGTTTATAAATTCCTTGCCTGTCACTGATTAGACCTTTATACTGTCATTAAAGTATAAAAAGAAAGAGGTCCCAGTGACACCCTCCTGCAAGATCGTGATCACTGGAACCATTGGTATAAAACCATGGTCATTATATCAGATTACACGGTCACCTACAATGAGGAAGAAAATATTTTTAATTGAGAGTAGTGAAAATTCCATCTGCCCGATATGTGGTCATTCTTTAAAGGTTCGTGACCACGTAAAACGTATTGTGAAAAGTATCAATAATGAAGAACGCTGGCTTTACATACGCAGACTGCTCTGTACCAATGCTTCCTGCCATTCTTTACACCGCGAACTCCCAGATATACTGGCTCCCTTTAAGCACTTCGAATCAGATATCATAGCTGGAGTTCTGGATGAACTAATCACACCGAATACGAAAGGATATGAAGATCATCCAAGTGAATCCACCATGCAGCAATGGCATTACTGGCTGATGATTAACTGGAATACGATGGAAGGAACTTTAAAATCAAAAGGATACCAGTTCCTTGGCTTTACTGAGGAACTTCTTACCACCAGTGTTTCACTGCTCAATCAGCTTCGGGAAGATACTTGCGACTGGCTCCGCATTATCCTCCGCTTCATATATAACTCCGGTGTGTTTTTGCGTTCCACCTGGGACCAATAGCTATGCACCGACTTTAAATGTACTGTCAATCCTTTTCCGTGTACGATTGCCTCATAGGAGGTAATCAAATTGCAAAACGAAGAACGAACAACAAAACACTGGCAGGATGATCAGGCACTGGAACGATTCCAGATGATTTCTCCACTTCTTGACGAATCGCTGGACATTGCAAAGCGTGTCGGACTAAGGGAGCAACTTTCCAAGCAGTATAATGTCTCGACAAGAAGCCTTTACCGGTATGAGAGCTTCTACCATGAGAATGGATTTTCAGGTCTAAGACCAATGAACCGCGTAGCCCAAAGATCCCAGTCTCTTCCTGAAAACTTTGACGAACTTGTCGGCGAAGCCATCCAGTTAAAGAGGGAGGTGCCCTCCAGATCAGTCGCCCAAATCATTCTGATATTGGAACTGGAAGGACGTGTAGCTCCTGGTGTCCTAAAACGGTCTACCATGCAGCGCTACCTTTATAAAAACGGTTTTGGCAAAAAGCAGATGAAGAAATATACGGAAGCACGAAAGAGCTCTTCCAAACGATTCTGCAAGCCACACCGCATGATGCTGGTCGAATCCGATATCAAGTATGGATTAAAGCTCCCAATTGGTCCAAATGCTTCTATGGTACAGACTTATCTGGTAGTCATTATTGATAATCATTCCAGATATGTTCTGGAAGCGAAATGGTATGACCATCAGAGAGAAAGCATCGTTGAAGACTGCTATCACAGAGCCGTTTTGAAGCACGGACGCATTCGGACTTGCTACCACGATAATGGAAAACAATTCGTTTCCCGCCAGCTGATCCAGTCACTTTCAAAGCTCGGAATCCGTGTGTTAAAAGCAAAGCCTTACTCACCACAATCCAAAGGAGGTGTGGAAGTATTCAACCGGTTTGTAAATGCATTTCTGGCAGAAGCATCTGTACAGAAAATAAAAACACTGGAAGAACTGAATCAGTTCTGGGATATCTGGCTGGAGGAGTATTACCACAACAAACCTCATGAAGGAATTGAAGAATACTATAAAAGTCTTCATTCCCCAGTACCCGCAGGAGGCATTAGCCCTCTTCAGGAATGGAACCGGGATTCACAGCCATTGGTTTTTCTGGATGCTACAGTGGTGGGGAAAGCTTTCCAGCACCATGAAACACGCGAAGTTGATAAAGGCGGCTGCATCCGTGTTGGAGGTCAGATGTACGAGACCAGCACAGCTCTCATCGGTGCAAAAGTAGAAATTTCATACGATCCACTAAAACCTAAAATCATTACTGTATCTTACAGCGGAATAAAACCATTTCCTGCAAGACCACTTCAGATCAGCGAGTACTGTGATCCAAAACCGGAAATACCGGCAAGTATGCTTCCAGCAGAACCAGAATCTTCAAGATTACTTGAAGGGCTCAAACGCCAGCGGGAGCGGACGTTACAAATACAGGCAAATGCCCTTTCTTTCAGCAGCTATGGAAAGGAGGGTGAGGATCATGTATGAAAACTTTTTTGAAATGATGCATACGCCGTTTACAAGAGACAATCCTCCGGAACTGCTTTATGAATCGCCGTATGTTGCAGATGCCATTGGACGTCTGACCTATGCCGCCGACCGTCAGCTTTTTGCGGTGGTCACGGCAGATGCCGGCTGTGGAAAATCCACCCTGATTCGTAAGTTTGTTACGTCTCTTCCCAAAGACAGTTACATTGTCTTGTATCTGTCAGATTCAAAACTTACACCAAGATGGTTCTACAAAGGAATGCTTGACCAGCTTGGTATTGAATCGAAATTTTACCGTGGAGATGCCAAACGTCAGCTTCAGAATCAGATTGAAATCATCCGTGGAGTCCAGAATAAAAAGGTAATCTGTATTCTTGATGAAGCACATCTTCTTGAAAAAGAAACCATAGAAGAATTTCGATTTTTGCTCAACTACAGATTTGACTCCATGAGTCCAATGGCACTTGTTCTTGTAGGTCAGACAGAACTTTGGGACAAACTGAAACTACAGCGTTATGCTGCAGTTCGTCAGCGAATTGACATTAATTGCGTATTGCCGCATCTGGATCGTTCTGAAACAGAACAATATATCCAGTCCCATCTGGTGTATGCCAAAGGGCGTCAGGATCTTATTACCGACAAAGCATTGGATGACATCTATCAGGAATCCAGCGGAATTCTAAGGAGCATCAATCGAATCGCAGAAAAATGCCTTATGTATGCATTTCAGCAGAATAAACGTTTGATTGATGAACACATGGTCCGATATGTTGTAGACCACGAAATGCTGAAAGGTGGTGGTAATGCATGAGTATCCTCTTTCAAGCGAAAACATCAGAGAATTCCCGAAGCAGCTGGACTGGAGAAATTAGAACTCTCCAGATAGATCATGAACCTTTCGAAGTTGAAGTATCCGCCAGAGGAAGCTATTTTCATCTGCTTATAGGAAGCCACGCATATGGGAACTATATCTGCATTCCCAACTGGGATGTAGGAACAGAGCTAGCCCAGCTTTCCGATTTCTTTTGGAACCAGGAACGATTACGCAGCACCAAACTCAAAAAAACAGATGCATGCAGTGTGGCGTATGCGCTTCTTGAATTATCAAAGTACATAAATTTATGATAAATCCTTCGGGCGGTTCAGCCGCCCAAGGAGCGTCAACATTGACAGAAAGTTGATCAAATCCATGACGGCGTGACAAATCAGTTCAATGACAGCTCATAAAATCAGTAACAACTGTTATCTAATAATTTTATAAGTTGCTGTTCCATACAATCACCATCCTATAATCTGATTATAAGACTATACTATTATAAAATCAACCAAGACTGGAAAGAACCAATTATGCGCTTACATTCTTACTGCAACCAACTCTTTCAGATAGAGAAAGAACTGAAAGACTTAGAACCAGAAGAGCGACAGAAAAAGCGTCTTGAACTGGAGCGACCTGTACTGGATGCATTCTGGAAGTGGACGAATGGGATAAATGCCCTTGGCGGATCAAAGCTTGCCAAGGCAATTAACTATGCCCAAAACCAAAGATCATATATGGAGAATTACCGTAAGTGCTTCAAAAGATGGCGTCCTATTCAGTTTACATTATTCATGCTAAACTGAAGGCATCATTTTTTGAGGCATTTTTTATGTTTTATTGTAAGCCGGCATCTGTCCGGCAGTTCTTTTGACCATGGAAGATACTGATCTAGAAGCTCTGGGTGTTGGAGATGATTGTTGTTTGGCATCTCTTCAAGAAGATACTTCAAATATTCATACACATCCAGATGATTGGCTCTGGCACTTTCCACCAGCGTATACAAGATAGCGTTAGCCCTGGCTCCCTTTGGAGTATCTGCAAACAGCCACGCACGTCTTGCAGTTGCAAATGGTTTAATGTTTGCCTCACAAAGATTATTAGAAAGTGGAATTCTCCCATCTTCAAGAAAAGTTTCCAGATCTTTCTTTTGATTTACCGCATAGGTAAGAGCCTTGGTCAGATTCTCATTTGTTGTATGCATGGCTGCAGTCTTTTCAATCCACGACCAAAACGCATCAAGGATCGGCTTTGAGGCCTCCTGACGCTTCATTTTCTTTTCTTCAAATGAGAGAGATTCTATTTCTTCTTCAACCTTAAACAGAAGATTGATGTATTCACGGCCTTCCACAGGCATCTTTTATAATTTCCAGCCTTATTATATCCGGCGTATGCATCTGTGATCAGATATCCAGGATATTCTCCCAACAGGCTTTTAGCAACTCCCGTGCTTCTGGTTTGGGAATAGTAGAAGTATGCTGCCTGCACTTCTTCGCATGCAGCACTACGCATTACCCACATGAAAGAATCGGTACTGGCTTTTCTTCCATCTTCCTTATTGCACTGGATTCTGGTTTCGTCCATGTGAAGTACTTCACTTTTCAAAAGCTGTCCATGTATCTTCTGATAGATAGGCAGGAACCATTCTTCACTGCACCTAATTGTCCAGTAAGCCATGTCTGCTCTGGTAAGCACCAGTCCCATACGGAACCACTCTTTTTCCTGTCTGTTAAAAGGAACTCCCAGCATGAATTTCAGATACATGATCTGTGCCGCCAATGATGGTGTTGAAAATGAATGCGGAAGAATAGGAGCGGGAACACCTGCTTTCACAAATACAGGAGTTTTATTTTCACTATCCTTCTTTCCACAGTTCTCGCACTTGGCAACCTGGCGCACGATCTGCTTTACAATTAGTTTTGCCTGTATAAATTCAACCTCAGTACGAACAATCTGTTTCCCAATCACTTTAAGCCTGCCACCACACTTTGGGCATTCTTCCCCTTCATTGATCACGTATTCTACAAGTTCTTTCTTTAATCCGGAAAGCATTTCTTTTCTGACCCCTGACTTACGTGGAGTTTTTTCATGGCTCTTGACCGTGATTTTCCGCTGGTCTTTTAGAAGTTCCTGGGCCAGTTCCTGAACGGATTCAAAAAGACTCATCTGACCATCCGTCTGAGATTTTTCAGAAGATGTGCCAAAGATTTTTTTCCGTGCATGAAGCAGTGCCTGTATCATGTTTTCGATTTGAATACGCTGCTTTTCAATCAGCTTGTTCTGATCAGCTATCAATTGTTCTTTTTCAGCCAAAAGTGCACGCAGTTTTAAAAGTTCTTCCTGTTCAGTCATGGTATCTTTCCTTTGATTTTTGTTAAGATAAGTATACCATTTTTCTCATATTTTTTCTATAATTAAAGCATATATAAGAGACTGAAAAGTGCTGAAAACGTGGCGGTTTCCGGCACTTTTACCGTCATTTTTATTTGTTTAAAAGCAGATATTTTCTTTGCTTATTTTTATATCATGATGAGCTTTTTTCTGTTTAATTTCCAACCCTTCCAGAAGCCATTCCACCTGCTTTGCGGAAATCTCTCTGACCATTTGAGAATCTTTTGGCCATTGAAATTTCATCTTTTCCATTAGCTTCTTATGTGCCAGTATGAACCCATTTCTATCATATCTCAGGATTTTAACAGAATCTTTTTTCTTATTGCAGAAGACAAATATACAGGCTTCTGCAAATGGATCCATTCCGAACTGGAGCTGCACCATGGATACAAGGCTGCTGATCTGTTTACGAAAGTCGGTAGCCCCAATCGCAAGATAGATATGCCTGGCATCAGCAGTAAAACGATTCAGCATTCTCTCACCAGCTTTTGCATCAGTTCTGCCAAGAGTGGAACGTGTTGTGCGTCATTTACAAAAATTGAAAAGTCCTTCCAATTGACGATTATTTCGCCGCTGGCTGCACCAGCTTTCTTTTCTTTTGACGGATCATTGACCAGGACTTCAACAAATGTATCTTCCAGTGACACCAGCTGATCACCTTGGATTTTACGGTGCCAGTAATAATAAGCATGTTTCGTAACTCCATTCCTTTTACACCAGTCCTCAACCTTTAAGCCACTGGCTGCTCTGTCAGCAAAGCGCTCCTTCCACAGGATGACATTGTTAGTTTTCATTATGATTTTCCTCCAGTAATCTTATTGATGGAAGAATACCATTTTTAAAGCTCAGATGGAATGACGCCTTTTTTTGAAGCGGTTACGTAAGGTTTTTCAACAAAAACTAAATACATATAAAATAGAAAATCTATTCCAGAGTAGGTAATTGTATAGACAACGGACCAACAGAGGGGCTAGGGGGAATTCAGCTTGTCATCTTTGATAGAACGGTTAATTTTTTCATTCTAATAATATCGCACTTTCTTTTTCCACCTGGATAATAAAAGAATTCAAAAATATAAAAAGAATTGAAGTGAATATGACTGCCACGCAAAATTGTCTGGCAGTCATATGCAAATATTTAACCTGTCTACTTGACAGGTTAAATATCAGAATCCCACCTAAGTATTGACTAAGAGCCTGATTTTCTGCCATATAGATCCATAACGGAGACAAGATAAGTCCAACATTCTCTGAGAACATATATATATATTATATCAGTAACCCATTTTTGATTTATAGTTGACACATTAAAATTGCGATTAGCTAAAAGAGTGCGCTTAAGAAGTAAGTGGTACGATTAATCTAAGAAAGTAGATTATTATAAATATTAATCATAGCTTCATTAACATTTATTTGACTAAAATTTTTAACCTTTATTTTATTCTTGCTACTCATTTCATTCAATAATTCTTTATTTTGCAATATTAAATAAATAGCTTTGCTAAAAGATTTAACATCATCCGCATGTTTGATTAAAATGCCTCCATCACACACATTCATTGTATCCTTCTCACATTTACCCATCAGATCTCTACTTCCGCGAATATCCGAACAAATAACTGGCAGACCGTAAGCCATTGCCTCTAATAAAGCCATTGGTAGCCCCTCCTGATATGACGGAAATATGAATAAGTCTGCGATTTGTAAAATCTCCATCATGTCATTTCGGTACCCTAAAAAGGAAATATAATTGGAAACTTTGAGACTATCAGCTAAATCTTTCAAATAACCCTCCAGTACTCCTTGACCACAAATAATGTAATGAAAAGGAACTGAAGCGTAATTGTCTTTATAATCTCGAATCGCTCTAATAATTGTTTCGTGATTTTTGCGTTTTATTAATTCTCCTGAAGATAGTAGAATGAATTTATCTGAATGAAGTCCAAGTTCCTGTTTCTTTCGATTAATATCAACTGCTTTTTGCTCTTTATTGATATCCAGACCTACTCCCGGAATGTAGTTCAAATGCTTTGCATGAAAATGTTTTTTTGATCTTTCATAATCTTCCTGATTAATACATATAAGTTGGTCTGTAAAATAAGAGAGTAGTTTCTCCACGGGATAGTATAAAAACCAATTAATATAAGGAGCACCCTTAAAAAAGTGAAAGCCGTGAGCGGTATATATAACAGGGTAGGTTTTGGTTGCGTGAGCTGCGATTCTGGCAATTACACTACCCATAGGAGTATGACAATGAACAAGATCAAAGTGTTCATCAATCATTAATTGTTTGAGCTGAAAATATACTTTTATATTCTGAATTTTAAATGGGCTGCGTACGAAATCGATCTGGTGCTGAATGATTCCGGTACCTTTAAGACGCCTGTTATCGTTTCCGTAGGAAGGTGTATTATAATTGGTAGCATAATGAATTTCATATCCCATGTTTCGTAGAATATAAACATTTGACATTTCAAATTGCGGTACAAATCCACTTACTGTTGTAACTAATAGAGCTTTTTTCTGTGATTTCATATTTTTCCTTAAATTTCAAATTCCTCCGATAATTATTAATATCATGTATTCTTAAAAGCAGTGTTCAACTATAAATTAAACACTTAGAATAATATAATTGTATTATACTAGAGCTAAAGATAAAAGTAAACGGTTTGACGTAGGTATTATATTACATTACACTTACATTTCCATTTCCACTAACTCAACTCGTCCTTCTTCAAACTTTTTAGCTACATAGCCCTTTCTTTTGCTAAGGTTTTGCATTCTTGAGCATGAATGGCCTTCAGCAGCATAGAGTCTCCTTTGGAACGGCTACAATTAACTAGACAGAAATTTTAAGGGCATATATGTGTTGTTTAGCAAATTAAAAACTCCTTCATTTTTCACTTTAAATTGACCTGAATCCTAGTGATGCTGATTTAATTCGTCATATTAACTGATGCAGTTTCTGCACATTATTTGAACTGATGCAAATTAGCTGAACTAAAAAAGCAGGTCTCCCTGCTTTTTTTCTAAAACGATACATATTCACTTATTGCAGCCAGTGCATCAACGATACTGATGGCATCTACAAGAGAAAGTTCTGGATAAGTATTCGCTAGCCGTTCAAGGTTCTAGAAGCTGTCATCTAATCCTGCAAGTTCAGTTCCGATGCCCCAGTCTGGCACACAGATATAGTTTCCATACTGATGATGTCCGCAGATGATGTGAAACGTGCTGGATCTGGCGGATACTTCCAGCTCGCAGGGATTGGTCTTATTAAGAAAGCGGATGTGACCACTCCAACTGTCCGGTTTCATATCGGACAGTCCTGTGCATAAGTAATCCAGTTCCATTTAGGTTCGCCTCCTATCCCAGTTCGCAGTCATTTACTGCCTGCATAACGATATCTACATGGATCAGGTCCACTTTGTTACTGTCTCCAATCAAAAGGCCTGCATTACAGAGCTTGTTGATGATTCGTGGTGTTCCAGCCGCTGCGTTGAGAATCGATTCAACAGCATTTTCCTCAAAAATAATCTGGTTGCAGCCTGCACCTTTTAGTTTTTCAGCGATATACAGCCTGCCCTCTTCTTTGGACAGACCTTCTACGTTATAATTCATGATAATTCTCTGGCGGAAAGGTTCATGAATACCAAGTCGGAGTGTTGAGTTGAGCTGTGGAAGCCCTGCAAGAAGAATGGCTGCACGATCTTTGGAATCCATTTCAAAGTTGAACAGGATTTTGAGGTCATTTAGAATGGCATTATTAACGTAATTCGCTTCATCAATGATGATAACAGGGGTCTTGCGTTTCTCAAGGGCAAGTCGGGAAATCTCTTCCTGAATGAGACGGAAGTTATCTGGTTTACGGAATGCGGGCAGAGCACCCAGTTCTTTAGCCAGGTTCCGATAAAAATCATTGGCTGTCAGTGTGGAAAAACTGGAATAGACAACCTTATATAAAGAGGGATTCAGGCTGGCAGCCCATGCGCGTATTGCAGTGGTCTTTCCGCGCCCGGGACTTCCGGTAAGAATTCCAAAACCTTTGGTCTTTGCCAGATAATCCAGCCGGAAAAGAGTTTCTTTGTATTCCTTCTTGTCTACAAGTATCTCTTTGGAATTTTTTAGAAATGGATTGAATTCCAGACCATACCGGGCTATGTAATCCATCATTGTTCTTCTCCTCTGCATAAATGCAGTTTTTCACGTTTGGCAAACGCATTCTCCTGTTTGTTCAGCAGACGTATGGGTGTAAGAGTTCCATCTGCTTCCAGAATGAAGATCTCTTTCATATCAGGGGAATAACGGAGGTGGATACGCTGTCTGGCGAATCTGCAGTCCACCTCGTATTCGATCTGATTGATGACGATGACACTGTCGGAGGATACACGTCGTTCAATTTCCAGGAGGAAGTCTTGCGCGATCTCCTCATCTGTGAGACGCCGGATGCGTTCCGGTTCGGAGAAGAAGCGGTCTTGAGGAGTCTGCCCCTTTAGGGAAGAATGGACAGACTGATTATAGTGCTGCACATAAGCCATAAGGTTTCCTTTGAGTTGTTCAAGGCTTTGAAAGTCCCGGATGTCAAGAGCAGCCATCCACTGATCTTTCATGGTACGGAACCAGCGTTCAATCTTCGCTTTCTGCGTCGGAGTATAGGGCTGGTCATAGTGGATCACAGAACCGATCCGAGCCGCAAGAAGTTCCATCTGTTTATTTTTATAGGAGGAACCATTATCGAAATTGAACAACTGTGGCCGCCCATACTTTGCGACAGCTGATTTCATGACAGACATGAGGTTGACGAAGTTATCATTGAAAAAGATATCAATTCCAACAATGAAACGGCTTGCATCGTCAATCAAGGCAATGATGTAGACTTTGTGTTTCTTTCCGTCCGCAGTTTTAAAATAAGGACCGACACTGCTGTCACCGCACCAGACTTCATTGATGTGTGGACGCTCATAACGGCGCATATCCTGATTGGTGGTGGTCTTCATTTCTACAGCAAGAAGATTGAGATAACGGTTCACAGTAGACTCCGATAATTCTCCAGGTCTGATACTTCCATTATCATAGAGCTGACGGAAGATCGCAGCTGCAGACATTCGTGGATAGTTGGTCTTGAGAAATCGGATCTGATCTTTAAGATCGTCATCCAGTTTTCTGGGTTTACCAAGATCTGCGCGTGAAGATGGGACTAATGCATCAAAACCGCCCCGGTTGTAGTTGTTATACCATTTCTTGATCGTGGTTGGGGCAAAGTGTTTTGTTGAGCCATCCGGAGCAGTTACGCCTCTGGCAGAGGCATCACGAAAGAAAGCTTCATGGGAAGAATAGTTATCCTGAAGTCCTGAAATAAGTGGAGCAATGATGGAATAGCGCATCAAAGCAATATCATGTGTTTTTTCCTGTATCATAATGGAATCCTCCTTTGTTTTTCTTAAATATAGAGGGTTCCTGCCGTTTAGTCGTGTAAGGTTATGTGGGTCTTAGGAACAGGATATTTGGTGTTATTTTAATCTGCATAAATTGACGCTTGAAGAATGAAAAACACCGGCGGATAAAGAAAAAAGCCGGATCGAAGGAAATGCCCGCGGAAAGAAGCCGCTGCATCCAGTGCTGGAAGTATCTGCGGATGACGGAGCGGATGATGTTTTCATCAATGGAAGGTGTCTGGTTCATGATGGCAGAGAAATCACCGGAATCTTCATAACAGGAAATAATGCGGACCTGATCAAACAAGGAGGTCTGGGAATAAGGAACAATTGAAGATAATAGGAGAGCGTGGGTAGTGCCACAATAACTGCATTTAACCCGGCAAATATGCAGACGGATAACCGATTCCTCCGACTTAATACTGCGGTAGTAGTAGCCGTGAATTGTAAGACCACCAGAATGACCACAGGTGCAGGTCAATTGATGGAATTGAACTTTTGCGATTGTTTTATCATAGAAATCTTGCGAAATAGGATTGCAAAAATCAGTAAATACAGTTATCATAAGTATACATTTGTGGTTTAGACCATGGGTGATGCTTGTGGCAGGAATCAAACTTTGGTAGGGGAGGTTCCTGCTACATTAATATAGTAACAAAGCTATGATAACATAAGAAGGTACTGGATAAAACAATCTGTCGCAGAATGCATCAGAATGATTTATCCAGTACCTTCTTTTAATTTGCATGAAACAAGAAAAATCTGGAGTGGGTAAAGTAACGAATAACAACTTGTGCAGGATATAAGCAGCAACTTCTTTGTCATCAAGTCCAGCGTAATTATAGTGGACAGTAATTCTTTGGCGAAGAGATTCATGGGAGAATGTCATTCAAGTGGGATTCTCCGCAAAGAATCAGGGTAAAACAATTCATGGAATCGTAACTATAGTTCATCAGCATTTTGATGTCATTGAGAATTCCGGTGCTCAGATACTGTGCCTCATCAATGACCAACAAAAGTGGCTGCCGTTTTTCCTTGTACTGGTAGTAGATCTGCTCCTGAATTGCTTTGAACATGCCGGTCTTACCTCCTTTATCAAACACCAAGTACAGAACAGAACTGCTTATAGAATTCTGCAACAGAGATGGTAGACAGGCATAAATAAGCCACATGGTAAAGATTGGGGTTCAGACCTTTGGAGAAGCATCTGAGGCAGTAGGACTTTCCCGTGCCGGGTCTTGCAGTAGATATCTTTTAAGTAATCCAATCGGTGCGACATCTCTTTAAAATCTCTGGAAGCAAAGGAGTCCTTCTCAGAAATGGATTTATCAAATGGATTGAAGGAAAGTGCGTAAAAGTCATTATACATTAGAAGAACCTCCCATCTTTGAGTAGTCAATCGATGGAGTGTTGTTTCTCTTGGTATGACAGTTGGCATTTTTATCCGTTCGAAGGAGAGGAAAGTGCTTACCGTCATAGAGGATGAAGGCAGAATCCATGTCATCTGGCTGATAACGAATATCTACTTTATAGAAATAAACTGCATAGGCACATCAAAGCTGTTCTTGTTTATGGAAACAGTGGAATCTTTATTCACTTTCCTGGTAATGCGATTAAGGAAACACTCATTCAGCCAGTCTTTGGATGCGGGACACCTTACATGAGATTTTGTATCCTGATAGCGGGTAAAAGGAGTACTGTCAATACCTGTGTGGAAGGTGGTGTTGTAAGAGCGCATGTAGTCTTTTAAAAGGCTGTTAAATTCAGCCAGTGAAGAAATGCGCTCCGTATCAAGCGTATAAAGCCAGCGTTCTTTCAATGTTCGAAAATGGCGTTCCACTTTTGCTTTGGAAGCGCCGTCGCGGACTCTGGTGTGCAAAAGCACAGTACCAACGGCGCCACAAATCATGGAAAGCTGTTTGTTAGAATAGGGGGAACCATTGTCGACGTAAAGTTTATCAGGGATTCCGTAAGTAGCAATGGCATCTTTTAATACCTTCTGAAAGTTAGCTGCATTATCGTTATAGAAGAGTTGCCCCCCCTGTTAACAGTCTGGAATGGTCATCGATGATGATAGAGCGGGAGTAGAAAGCGTGAATCTTACAGTTGCCTTTAGAATGACAGATGGGACATTCCACAGTATCAGGCTAAAAAGAGCGCATGAAATCAAGAAATAAAGTTTTTGATGAAGTTTTTATACGAATAATCTTGCAAAACAGAGAGTTTTTTCTTATCATAGAGATGGACTTAAGCAGACTGCTTTTTGCCAGGCAACCATAAATAGGACATAGATCCTGAACCTGGACCTGCATGCGGCGCTTAGTTTGGTGAAGAGAAAGAACGAACTGTAGGAGGGGCTGTTCTTTCTCTATTTTTGTTGTTATGGTTATATTAAAAACTTATATGGGAATGAGAAGGAATGGTCAATAGAAAGACAGAAAAAAACGTGCAGTAAAATACAGCACGTACCGATAGGTAATATATGTAGTTGCAGAAATTAATTTGCAGTAAAGTTACAGCCGGTTGGAATTATAATTTGCTGGTTGACAGTGATAACTGAAAAGAGTAAATTAAAAACAGAAAAATAGAAATCCACAAAAATAGAGGACGCAGAACAAGTGTAAATATGTGATGTGGATAGCTTGCCTGAAAACAGCAAATCAGCAGAAAGATTTCCACAATTGCTGAATTTGATAAAATTAAGGGATTATATTAAAATTTACCTTTCAGTGCTGTTCTACGCCTACGGCAGTTGCCATATGGCTTTTACCGGCTCAATTCCTGCCATAAAGAATCAGATTTTCATTTCGGTCCATAAAATCAAGTGTTCTGATTCCATCAATACTTGTTGTGTTTGGAATGATGATGTTACGAAAATCATATCCTTCAAATGTTTTTATATTATCAAATCCTGCCTGTTTCAGATGCAGTTTTTTTCGCTTGTTGTTACGGTAATCAAGTTCAGCCCTCAAAACTTTGAGGAGATAATCCTGATAGGTGTCGCCAGACATGGATAATGCGTTTTCAGCGAAGGTTATGCTCAGACGCAGTTCCTTACAGCATTCATAAATCTGATCTTTCATAAGGGACATACCTCCTGTCGGAAGAGGTCATTATATCTTGCGTTATTTGTTGCAAAACTAGGCATGGATATGACATTTGCATTTAATTGCATTGGTTGCAATTGCTGCACTTGCGACGTAAGAGACCTGTATGCAGCAAGGATACTGTCTGTATCATTTACTCCATTGCTGATTGCAAATGCAAGTGCACTCTCTGCAGTATGCATATCGTGCTTCTGCAGCATTGTATATAAAGAGGTCAGGCCTTTCCGCTTGCCCTCGGCATTCTGTTTTCCCAGATATTTCTGCCAGTTGTCTGGTAGCTCCTGATAGAAGGTAGTATATTTCATGGCACAGGGGCGTTTGGACATTAAATCTATGTACGGAGGCCACTTCATTGATTGAAGCCCGTTTCCATAAAGCCTTTTATGTTCCATGATAATTTCATAGGACTGGTTTAAAATCCACACTTTGTCACTGGAAGCTTTTACATATACATTTTCCTGTGCATACTTAGGTGACGAAGAGTAAAGATTATTGTCAAAGGTTACCATTGCATAATTATCAGCTTTACATGGTTCGATCAGGAAGGCTTTATACGGAACTTCATTCAGTGAAAGCATCTGCGCCTGATCTTCTTGAAACAGGGATTCGATTGGAACATTTTTAACATAGTGATTACGCTTTGCATCTTTGCTGCATATTTCGAAAAGCCCCTGATTAAACTGAAAAAAATCAAAGATTGTTGGAACTGGTACGAACATGTTTCTGCGTTCGAAAACAAAGTTGTCGGTTATTATAATGACCGAGTGTCGAATAATGCGATGAATAGAGTGTACAAAATTGGAATATATGTTGACCATTTGAGTGGAAAGTGGGAAAATTGTCTTGTAATTAATCCCTATAATAATTACTATGGATATTTTCGTTAGGGGGGAGATATCCAGGAAATTATCAAAAAGGAGAAAAAAACATGAATAAAAAAGTAATTCGTATTTTTATTGCAGTTTGTTTAATGATCGCAATGACAACTACTGCTTTCGCATCAACTAAAACATATAATAGGGACATTCGTTTTAAAATACTCACTAATGGACATCATGATTATTTAGCACTTCATACAAATGGTAGAGAGGTAAGTGCGAGAATTTCAGGACATATAGAACTTATATATGATACACAGACAAAGAAATATCAAGTTTCAGTTAAGGATCTTACTTTTGTAGGAGATAATGCAAGTAAATATTCTTATATGGTTAAACGTTATAGTCCTAGTAAAATACATATAATTATACAAACAGATGAAAGAGATATAGGTTATTTATATTACAATGCGGATAGCACTGGTCTTCATAAACATTGTATAAATTATAGTGGCAATTAAGATATTTAGGCACTTTATCAATAGTTGGGGTGGGATTCGCATGAATCCTGCTCCATCTTTGCGTGTGTCCGGCCGGCACACGCAAAGATGATACCTGATAGCCCTGTGTGTCCGGAGGGATCAGACAATCCAGGACACCTGCAATGATATCTGTTTCAAAGTGTTTGAATAGAGCAAGCAGATCCGGAAGTTCCCGATGGATAGCATTGCATTTATCATTGGTGCAGGAAAGTCTGCGGATAAGGAGCCAGCGAATCTCGTCGCCTTTTCCCTTTACAATACGCTTTACATGATCCCGCAGGACTAAAGGATGACCACATATTGGACAGATTGAAGTCTCACTGCTCTCGACAAAAAATATCGACTTCCTCATTGTAGGAGACCGTGTAATCTGATATAATGACTATGGTTTTATACCAATGGTTCCAGTGATCACGATCTTGCAGGAGGGTGTCACTGGAAACTCTTTCTTTTTATACTTTAATGATAGTATAAAATGTCAAAACTTGGACCTTGAGCTGAAACCGTCCAAAAACTTTGCATGAACAAAAAGGAGTAAAACGCTTGCATTTCCGAATCTTAGCAATAGGATAAATCTGAAAATTTTACATATTTCTCCAAAACCATTGAATTCCCTCCCCCCATCTGCTATCATAACAACATAAAACGCAGTCAGGGAGCAAAGCCATGGAATTAACCGATAAACTATTAAAACCAATCCGTGAAACAGCCTATTTAACGGCGGAGAATGCCAGACGTTACCGTGTCATTCTCCGCTATTTCTATTTGCAGTATGAGAAGATCAAGTACTGGATGGAGCAAGATGAAATCCACCGCGAACTCTCATCCCACCCGGAATTCTCCGACTATACCATCGATCAGTGCCGCCAGGATTTAGATGCCCTGGTCCATTGGGGAAACCTTCTCACCATGCAGGATACAAAGCGGGTGACCTCCATCGAAGCCTTTAAAAACAGGCAGTACCGTTATCAGCTTGCAGAATATTCTGTAGAGATCGAGCGAATGACCATTCGGCTGGAAAAGCTCTTCGTGGAAGGCGCCTCCCTCGAGCCTACACTCCTTGAAAAGATCCGTATCGAACTATCAAAAATCTTTGAAATATCAGAAAAATCCCCCTTAGAAGTTTATGGCTGGTGGAATAGCTTAAACAACGATTTCATCCGCCTCAACCAGAACTATCAGGACTATATGAGAGATTTAAACAGCGCAAGAGCGGAGGAATTAATGAAGACCGCTCAGTTTCTCATGTATAAGGACAAGCTCATTGAATACCTCCGCTCCTTCGTAAAAGGTCTCCAGATGAATGTAGGCGTAATCGAGGAAATCATGAAACGCATTACTCCCCCGGTTCTTGAACTGATATTTCAAAAAACGGTGGAATACGAGCTATCTATCCCCCGTCTGGATATGGAACCTGACAGAGAAGAACTGTATGAGCGCACCAAAGGGCGTTTTACAAGCATGGAGGAATGGTTTATGGAGACAGCCGGGGTACCCAGTGAGGCCTCACGGCTGTTTGACATGACCAATGAAAGCATCCGAAGAATTACCCGCTATGCCACACAGATCAGCGAGCAGTTCACAAGCGGCGCAAACCGCAAGGAGGAGTACAGAAAGCTGTGTGAGACATTTTTAGCCTGCAGTGATCTTAAGGAGGCGCACTGCCTGTCTGCGGTTGTATTTGGTGTGGAAAGACCCATGCATTTAAAGGGGAACTTTGAAAAGACCACTGACAGCATCAATGCAGGGATCTATGAAGAACCTCCCTGTATCCTGGAGATAGCCCCCAGGATTCGGGAATACAAAGAGAGGGCAGAGCGAAGCTTCATCAGAGATTATTCTGCAGAGAAGGAGCAGGCCAGAAAAGAGGAGATGGAAAAGCAGGAGAGGGAGCAGTTTATGATGGACAGCTTCTTAAAAAACGGAGAAATCCATTTTGATAAACTTCCTGTTCTTGAAAAAAGCGCCAGGAATATCCTCCTTCGCTGGCTTGCCAGGGCTTTGGAAGGCGACGGATTGGGGAAAACCGGTGACGGTCGTGTTTATCATGTGGAAAACCCGCAGACCAAAGAACGCTGCATCGTAAACTGCCAGGATGGCAGCTTTGAGATGCCCGCATTTGTGCTTCGATTTGAGGAGGAAAAGGAACTGTGAATATACTGGAAGAACTGATGAATGAACGGTGGATATCCAAATACCGGGAAAGGGATAAGTATTACCGGATTAAGGATGAAATTAGTGAGATTCGTCCCTTTCTTGTGGAAAAGCTGGGATACCGGATTATCAGCAACAGCAGCCTGGTAAAGCTGGAGAAGCTGCCGGGAGAAGCACTTCCCTGGATGGGAATCAGAGAATTTAAGGATATCTCTGATTATGCTCTTTTTTGCGTGATTCTTATGTTTCTGGAAGACAAGGAAGCGGAGGAACAGTTTGTTCTTTCCCAGCTGTCGGAATATATTACAGGGAACTATCCGGAAGGGGAGATGCCGTGGACCGTCTTTTCCAATCGTCAGAGACTGGTACGCGTGATGAAGTTTTGTATGAAGAATGATCTGTTTGTTATGGATGACGGGAATGGGGATCAGTTTGCCGCAGATTTAGAGACAGAAGCCTTATATGAAAATACAGGCCTTTCCAGATATTTTACAAGAATATTTACCAGGGATATCAGTACGAATAAAACGGTATCCGACTTTTTTCAGAGTGAATGGCTGGACATGAATGAAGACAGAGGTGTGATCAGGCGGCAGAGGGTATACCGCAAGCTGCTGCTTTCCCTTGGTCTGTACCGGGAGAACGGGCAGGATGAGGATTTTAACTATGTAAAGAATTACCGGAGTGTAATTGAGAATGATTTGGAACAGTTAATCGATGCTTCTCTTCAGGTTTATAAATCCAGTGCTTATTTAATCCTTGGGGAAACAGGAGATCTTGGAAAAATATTTCCGGCCAGAAACAGCTTATCTGACGCTGTTTTGCTTCTCCATGGAGAGATCAGGTGCCTGGTTGAAGCAGGGGAGCTAAAGACAGGTGTCAACGAAAGGATTGCCCTTCCGCTGATAAAGCTTGAGGATATCATACGGACCACAAGAACGAAATATGGAAGCGGATTTTCAAAGGCGTTTCGTGAGATGCCGGACCATGAGTTTATAAAGACTCTTTTAGAAGAGATGGAAGATCTGGATTTTTTAAGAATTGATCCGGTGACAGAAGAAGCAGAAATTATGCCTGTGGCGGGTAAGCTTTCAGGAAGATATCCGGAGCGTTATCTGGGACAATTAAGCGAGGAGGAGAATTCCAATGAAAACCAGTAAATGGGTGATTAACCGGATCGGGCTGATTGATTTCTGGTATTACGATGAGGAAGAATTTCATTTCCGGGATGGGCGTCTGCTGCTTCGCGGTGCCAATGGATCGGGAAAGTCTGTTACCATGCAGAGCTTTATTCCACTGCTTTTAGACGGCAACAAGGCAGCGGAGCGTCTGGATCCCTTCGGGACCAGAGCCAGAAAGCTGGAGAACTACCTTCTTGAGGAAAATGACGGACGGGAAGAGCGGACCGGCTATTTATATATGGAATTTAAGCGAAAGGACAGCGATTCCTACATTACGATTGGAATCGGACTTTGTGCAAAGAGAAATAAAAAGCTGGATTCCTGGCATTTTATTATCCGGGATGGACGGCGCATAGGAAGGGATTTTTTCCTTTACAAAGAACTGAAAAATAAGATTACCTTAAGCAGAGTGGAGCTTACCAACCGTCTGGGAGAGGGAGGTCAGGTAATCGATGGTCAGAACGACTACATGAAGCTGGTCAACGATACTCTATTCGGTTATGAAAATGTGGAAGAGTACAAGGAACTGGTTGATCTGCTCATACAGCTTCGTACGCCGAAGCTTTCTAAGGACTTTAAGCCCACCGTACTGAATGAGATATTAAGCGGCTCCTTATCACCCCTGTCCGATGAAGACCTTCGCCCCATGTCAGAGGCGATAGAGAACATGGATAATTTAAAGACAAGGCTTACGGAGCTGGAAACCGGCAAAAAGGCAGCGGACAGAATCAATGAAGTCTATCAGCAGTACAACCGTGCAGTATTGTACGAAAAAGCAGATCAGTACAGGAAAGCGGATCAGGAATACAGGCAATATGAAAAGGAATATACAGGGGTACAGCAGGAGATAGAAGAAAGCAGCCAGAACCGTCAGCAGGAAATACAGCGAGAAGAAGCTCTCCATATAGAACAAACCACACTTCAGGAAAAAAAGGAACGTCTGGACAGCAGTGATCTCTCTAAATTGATGGAACAAAAGCTGGAGGCAGAAAATAAGCTTCTTCAGACAAAGAAGGAGCTGGAGGAAAAGGAAAAAAGTCTGGAGGAGAGGACCAGGAAGGAAACCGAGCTTTCCTATGCCTTAAAAGAGCAGACGGATAAACTGGAGCAGCAGGAAAAAGAGATAGAAGAAGCCCTTGATGAGATGGAAGCAGGACTTCAGGTACTCAGCTTTGATGAGCATATGTTTATGTCCGGAGATTTAAAGAAAGAGATTGCTGTGCCATATCCATTTCATACCTTAAGAGACCAGATGGCGTCGATCCGGCGGGATATTGATCTAGGAGTCGTTCTTCTGGAAAAAAGACAGCGGATTGCTGAAAAACAGGAGGAGGAACTGGTCGGACTGGAAAAAGCCAGACAGGAAAAGCAACGCCTTCTTCTCCTTATAAAGGATCAGGAAGAGCAGTGCAGAGAAGTGAAAAGTGAGTGGGAAGAGGCATTTTACCAGTGGGCCAGAAGCAATCAGCAGCTGATACTTTCCGAGGAGGAAGAACGTTACTATACCTCAAGAATCCGTTCCTACGATACACTTACAGATCCCCTTGAAGCCAGGGAGATGCTTCGGGACCATAAAGACAGAATTCTGGCATCACTTCAAAAAGCAGGTGTGGAGCTGGAGCACCGGAGAGAGCTGGAAGAAGCAGATTGTGAGAAAAAGCGACAGGAGCTTGAGGATTGGAGGAACCGGAAGGACCCTGAGCCTGAAAAGCAGGAACCTGTACTTGCAAACCGTTTGTGGATGAAGGAAAAACACATCCCTTACTATCCTTTTTATAAGGTTGTGGATTTTACAGAAGCTCTTGATGCAGGTAAAAGAAACCGGCTGGAGGAGGCGCTCTCCTGCATGGGTATGCTGGATGCAGTGGTCGTGCCTGCAAATTATCAGGAACAGGTGCTGGCAGCCCGGGAGGGGATGAGAGATACCTATATTTTTGGTGATATCGGCAAGGTGAAGGAGAATATTGCCAGACTATTGGAGGTCTCCTCTGATGTGGACGACATTGTGTTTTATCAGGAGCTTTCTGATGTTTTGGGAGCGGTTGCTACGGCAGCAGGCGGTCAGACCTGGATTGATGAAGAGGGAAGATTTGGTCTGGGAATATTAAAAGGTACGATTACCCATTCCTATGAAGCAAAATTTATTGGTGTCAGAGCCAGAGAACAGTACCGCCTGGCAAAGATACAGGATTTAGAGAAAGAGCTTTCTGAATACTCCGGGAAGCTGGAGGAAACAAAAAGACAGCTGTCAGAAAACAGAGACAGGATTACATGTCTTGAGGAAGAATATTCCAGATATCCCTCAGAGCTTGATGTGAGGGAGGCGGTCAGGGAGCTGCATGAGACGTTGGAGCACATAGAGAAACTGGAAGCAGATTTAGAGGAGAAGGAAAAGAAAGTTTCCCTGCTTCAAAAGGAACTGACGGAAGCAGGACTGGCTGTAGCCGAAAACAGTAAAAAGCTTTATTTAAAGGCCGAGCTCTCTATATACAGAGAAGCAAAAGAAGAGGCTCTGTCTTATTATGATTCCATCGGAACCCTGGAGCTGCTGCACCAGTCATATCTTCATACGCTTGAAAATGTCAGGGTTCTGAAAGACCGTATGGAAGAGATTTTTATTCTTCTTGATGAGATCCGCTATGAGATCGGCAGAAGGAATCGGGAAATAGGAAGCCTGAACAGTACAATTTTGGCGTGTGACGAACAGTTAAAAGCAAAGGATTATGAAGCTGTGAGAGAACAGCTGGAGTACTGCATCAAACGTCTTGCTGCCATTCCGGATGAGTTAAAGGACTGTTATTTAAAACAGAGCGGTTATGAAAAGGATTATAATTTCGGTAAGGACAGACTGATTGCCATTCGGGAGCAGAAGGAAAAAAGACAACTGGATTTGGAACTTCTTAAAAAGGCTCTTATTGATGAGAAAAATCTGTCTTTCGTAAGCGGACTGGAAGGATTATCATGGGAGAATCCTTCTGAAGCGGCGGGCAGCGTTCTGCGTCAGCTGAAATCAGAAAGTTTAAAAAGCAGCGGAGAATTAAGCAGCTTGCTCCAGCAGAGATTTTACGAGAATTTAAGTGAACTGGTGGACTATAATCTGACCATTCAGCCGGTGTTCGGAAAAGAAGATTACGATGATCTGCCGAGAGGGACGATAGAGCCGGAATTTAAACGTCTTGTCATACTTGCCAAATATAAAGGCAGAGAGGTATCCTATGATACTCTTCTTAGTGGCCTGGCGGGAGATGTAGAGATTCAGAAAAGTCTCGTAAAAGAAAGCGACAGAACCTTGTTTGAAGACGTACTGGCCAATACAGTAAGCAAGAAAATCCGTTATAAAATCTATAAAAGTGAGAGCTGGGTAGAAAAGATGAACCGGCTCATGGGCAGTATGAATACTTCCAGCGGATTGAAGCTGAGTCTGGTGTGGAAGAAGAAAAAAGCGGAGGAGGAAGGACAGCTGGATACCAGGGAACTGGTAGAGCTGCTGAAAAAGGATGCAGGACTGATGAGGGAAGAGGAGTTAGAACAGCTGTCCCTTCATTTTCAGACCAAGGTCCAGGAAGCGCGACGAATCATGGAGGATACAGGAAGTGTCCGGAGCTTCCATGCAGTCATGAAAGAGGTACTGGATTACAGAAAGTGGTTTGAATTTCAGCTCTTCTTTCAGAAAACGGGAGAAAACAGAAAAGAGCTTACCAATAATGCATTCTTCACCTTCAGCGGCGGAGAAAAGGCCATGTCCATGTATGTTCCGTTGTTTTCATCTGTAGTGGCCAAATATGACGGTGCCAGAGACGACGCGCCCAGGCTGGTGTCCTTAGATGAGGCATTTGCCGGTGTGGATGAGCAGAATATCAGTGATATGTTCCGGCTTATGGTTGATATGGATTTTGAGTTTATTATTAATTCACAGATTTTGTGGGGAGACTGCGAGACCGTTCCGGAGCTTGCAATTTATCAGCTTTTGCGGAAGGAAAATGCTAAATTTGTCTCAGTGCTGCCCTATATCTGGAATGGAAAGGTACGGAGGCCTGCAAAGGATGGAGAAATGGAACGGGGATGAGCTCCTTAAGGAGGCAGTGGAGTATTTCAGATGTCCGGGATTCCGGCGCTTAATGAAGGGACTGAGGGAGAAATACCAGTCCCTTTCCAGACTGGGCGGAAGTATTGTTATTCCGGAACTGACTGAGGAAGAGGCTGAGTTACTGGAGGGCTTTCTTCAGATGGAGGTAAAACCGGGAAAAACGCTGTCCGTTACGGTCCAGCGCATAAAAAAATCCATGGATCAGACGCGTTTTGCAGGCTGCAGCTTAGAAACGCTTGTATCTGCGGTCCTAAATGACACACTGGTTTCAAATAAAGACAGAAAAACAAAGGAAGAAGCCCAAATGGAGAAGCATTTCCGGCAGTATGAAAGCCTCTTTCAGGGAACTTATGCAGGAACGTGGTTAAAAGACGCTCTGGTAAAAGGGAGCGCTTTAAACACTATGATGGTAAGAGATTACCATTCCAATACTGATTGGCTGGAGGATCAGCTTCCTGTCATATGCAGAGGAATCAATCAGCTCCCGGTATTTTCAGGCATTTATGAAAGGCTTCCCGTATTTGCCGCCTCTGTTTCCGGAAATCCCCATTACTTCGATGAAGGAAAAAGAAGTCTGACCTACCTTTTACTTGGAATCCGCACAATTCTGGGAGAAAGCATCCCTTATAAGACCGCCGTGGAAGGCAGAACCGGAATGCTTTACCGTGCAGGGATTATGAAAGATGATTTAAATAACTGGGTTCTCTGTCATGGAATCAGGGGATTTATATCGGGCGGAGTTCTTCATGAAGGAATGGAAGTGTACGTAAAAAGAAAGGAATCCCAGATTTTAACACTGAAGAATATAAGTTATTTAGAATCTGTAACGCCAGTTGGACATGAGATTTATGTAGTAGAAAATCCTTCTGTTTTTTCCAGTCTTACAGAACGCAGTAAGAAGGATTATACCTGCGTCTGTTCTGGCGGCCAGCTCCGCCTTTCCGTGGTTGTATTGCTGGATCTGCTGGCAGAGAACGGAAAAGAGATTTATTATGCCGGGGATTTTGATCCGGAAGGGCTTAGTATCGCCCAGAAACTGGTTTCCCGCTATGGAAATCAGCTTAAGCTTTGGCACTATGAGGAAGAATTATATCTCAAATCCATGTCTTCGGGGGACATCAGTGACACACGGCTTAAGATGCTTGACAGTCTTACTGATGAGACACTGAAAGCAATGGCAGCACTTTTAAAAGAATACAGACATCCCGGATATCAGGAAAACATTATGGAACAGTTTGTTTAAGATATCCGGGGAGCTGTCCTCCATGAATTAAAATTATAATCTGATTATTATCTTTATATTCTTATCAAAAAATCCCAAAAGTCAAAATTTATTTCGTGTTTCACTTCCTTCATATGTAGTATGCTAAGGTATCCACAGCATGGTATAACGCTAAAGCCCCGCACATCTGCGGATGTCCGGGTTTTACGCCACGCTGCCTATAAGAATGAGATGAAGGAGGAATTTTTTATGGACCCATATATTGGTCAGATACAGCTTTTTCCCTACAACTTTGAACCCAGAGGCTGGATGCTCTGCGACGGAAGGTCACTGCCAATCATGCAAAATCAGGCGTTATATTCTCTCATAGGAACTAATTTTGGCGGAAATGGATCTGCAAATTTTAACATTCCAGACTTAAGAAATGCCAATCCTCTCGCTAATACCAACCAAATGAAGTATTACATAGCAGTTCAGGGTCTGTACCCCCAAAGATCATGATTTTGCTGCACCCCTGATTCAAGGACAGGAAAGGAGATAAAATGCATGGATGAATTTTTAGTAGGTGAAATCATTCCAGTACCTTATATGTTTGCCCCTGAAGGCACGCTGTACTGTGATGGGCAGGAATATCCGGTTCAGCTGTTTCAGCTGCTGTTTGCTTTAATTGGATTTACGTTTGGAGGTAACGGTTCTTCTACGTTTCGCGTTCCCAATCTAAAAGGGTTTGAACCTAACCCCAACGTTCATTATGTCATAGTAACAGATGGTATGTTTCCTGATCGGTACTAGATAGATGTGGGTATCGATAAGCAACTGTATTTTAATTTACCGGAAAGGATTGATGAGATAAATATGGGTATTAATTTGGCTTTCAATGCAGATATAACAGCAAGCAGTTATGTCGATCCCTATGAACCAGGCAGAGCGGTAAACGGTATAGTCGACGACCCCACCTCCAGATGGCTGTGTGCGGCTCTCCCGGGGTGGCTGTGCCTCGATTTAAAAAGATCCTGCTGGGTGGGGCAGTGGACCTTAAAAAGTATGGGAAAACAGGCAGGGTGGCCCGCCGATTATTGTATGACGTCATTCCGGCTGGAAAGCAGTTCAGACGGCACCAATTGGACCGTAGTGGATTCTGTAGCCGGTAACAACGACAATATATGCACTCGTGCGCTGCAAAGTCCGGTATGCGCCAGATATTTCAGACTCTATGTACCTGGTGACGGCGGATTACAGGCCAATAGATCCGCTGCGTCCGTTATGGAGCTGGAACTGATTGAAACAGAAATGGTCGTTCTGGCATCGCTGGAAATAAAAGATAAGGAAGGGCATGAAGCAGCGCTGAGTCCGGCGTTTGCCCCGGATGGGCTTACCTATACCGCCAATGTCGGATATGATTCTGATTGTATCACAGTGCTCCCGATTGCTTCTGTATCAACCGCAGTTATTACAGTAAACGGGCAGGAACTGATCGATGGAAAAGCATCCGTTGAGTTGAATACCGGATCAAATAGTGTTGAAATTAAGGTGACTTCGGAAGGCGGATATACTATGACTTACCAGGTAGCCGTTACAAGGGCGAGTAGTCCGTATCTTGATTCAGTTATAATGACTGGTTTTCGTATACCTGGTTTTTCAAAAACCACGTACAGTTATAATCTGACTGCCCGAAATCTTGCCAGTACAAAAGTCACTCCTTCAGCAGAAGATCCAGAGTCAGCGGTTGTCATTACATTAAATGGTGTTTCATATAACAGCGGCCAGGCAATACCACTCTGTGACGGATTAAATTCAATTAATATTGTAGTTACTTCCAAAATCGGAGTTGACAGCAGAACCTATATTTTTAATATAAATAAAACAACATGACAGAACCAATTAAATGATCTCAGCGGCATAGAGCAGAAAGATTATTTCTCTTTATGCCTTTGAGAATTATAATGGAGAGAGGGATGAGATGGTTTTAAACAAAAAATCCCGCTTTTTAAGCGGGGTACTCATTGCTGCACTGCTTATAACAGCAGTACCAGTATATGTGTATGGTGAGACAGGAGAATTATTGAGTTCAAATGATCATGATGCATCTTCAATCGCAGACTGGATTGGAAAAAGCATTGATACCGAAAGCAATTTCGATTTTACTTCTATATTCCCGAATGCTGACTGGTATCAGTACAATGATTTAAATCTTGTAGCAGAACCTTCACCAAAAGATAGAAATGATAACGATGAAAAGAATGAAATTATTGAATATAGTGCAGCTTATGATTCTAAAACTACAGATGTGGGAAAAATTTATAAAGATTATATTTTAAGCACTCCAGGATATTACAATCTAAATGCGTCTGTTCAGGTATTCCCCTATATGAATGCAGATAAAGGAGCGATCCGGATTGAACTGTATGATAATACAGAAGGAAGCGGCGTACCCGTTGGGAGCAGTTATGAGGTGAGTAAGAGTTCAGCTGGGATCAATACCGGTAATCCAGCCTGGGAAACAGTTACAGCTCCAGTTTTGTATGTGAAATCAAAAGTTAAAATGATCCGTGTCATACTGGAAGCATCAGTCACTTATCCAGATGATGCAAGTGATTTTGTTGATTTTGATGGGCTGAGCGTAATCCTTACGCAAGCGCCAGCTCCCCCAATTATTTCAAATTTAAATAGTGATCTTGTAACCTATACCGAAGATGAAATGCCGGTACCTCTGGATCAGGATCAAAATGTTACAGTAAAGGTAGATGACAGTTTCGGCAGAACCTACGAGACCGGTTCGGTTACCGCTTCCATTACCAGTAATGTCGTTGCCTCAGAAGATGTGCTGGAGCTTACTCAAACAGGAGGTATTACACTGTCTGGAGACAATGTTTCCTATAACGGAACACCAATTGGCACGTATTTGGCAGGGGGAACAGGAATGAATCTAACCGTCTCGTTGAATGCCAATGCCAGTGATACCAGTGTCGCTGCTCTGTTAAAGGCGATTGTATACAAAAATACAAACGCAGCAAATCCCAATATTAATCCCAGAACCGTAATGGTATCGGTTTCAGATAACTTCAATGCATCAGAACCAGTCTATACTACGGTGCAGGTACAACGTGTAAATGATGCTCCAGTCAGAAGAAGCGGTATAGGAGCATCTTCAACCAACAGCATTCCGGTAAAAACACCATATAACCTGGACTTAGGTACAATATTTGAGGATCCTGACACGGATCCCCTAAACTATAAAGTAAAGGTAAATGACAATGCGGAGGAGATCATCAATAAAGACTATACATTTACCCCAACCGCCACAGGATCATATACCCTGGTGTTTAAAGCCTATGACGGAAATGATGAATCCACGGACACATACACAGTAACCCTGAATGTGAAACAGCCAAACCGTGCACCGGTGAGGAAAAGTGGATTAGAAGAATCAATGTCAATTACAACTCCGGTAAATTCCCAATTTTATATAGGCCTGGAAAATGTATTTGTGGATCCGGACGATGATCCATTGACCTTTATGGTAAAGATTGACGATAACCCTGAAGTATCAGCCGATGATCACTTTAACTATACAGTTACTTCGGCAGGATCCCACACCCTGGTGTTTAAAGCCTATGACGGAATGCTGGAATCAACCGAAACCTATGCTATATTAATTACAGCAACAAAAGTCCCGCTAAGATCAGTCACACAGCCTGACGCAGTAACCGGAATCCCCAATGGTTCAGCAAAAACAGCTGCTGCACTCGGTCTGCCTGAAACAGTAAGTCTTGTTACTTCTTCAGGACTTAAAGACGCAGATGTCACCTGGAATGTGGCAGCCTGCACCTATGATCCGGATCAGGAGCCAGAGCAGACTTTCGATGTGGAAGGAACAGTCAGTCTTCCTGACTATATCAGTAATCCGGATGGTATTTCCTTAGATGTAACTGTCCGTGTTACGGTTAAATCTAAATTGCCGGCGGATATGACTCTGGTGAGCATTGTACCGGTAACTCCCATTACCGGCATTCCCAATGGCTCAGTGAAAACGGTCTCATCACTGCAACTGCCTGACAATGTCATTCTTGAAACTGATCAGGGAACTGTATCAACAGGTGTCACCTGGAATGTGGCAGCCTGCTCCTATGATCCCGACCAGAAAGCAGCTCAGACCTTCGAGGTGGAGGGTACCATTAATCTGCCTGCCAAAGTGGTTAACCCGGATGGAGTATCCCTTTCTGTCACTGCAGAGGTAACTGTTGATGCAGAATCATTGACTGATAAAACGCTGAAACGGATTTATTCTATCTCTCCTGTAAAAGGAATTACAAACGGGACTGCCAAAACATTGACTGCATTGGGGATTCCAGCTAAAGTTCTGCTGGGAACCGACGACGGAAACGTTCAGGCGGATGTGGACTGGGATCTGGACTCCAGTTCCTATGATCCGGGCTTAAGTGAAGAGCAGATATTTACCATAGATGGAACCGTAGAGCTGCCGGATAACGTAATTAACCCGGCGGGTATTCCTCTGGAAGTAACCGTTGAGGTAACGGTCCTTGAAGAAGAGGCAGAGCAGGAATACTATACTCTTCGGATCAGGGTGGCAAAAAGGCCGGATAAGGTAAGCTATACACTTGGAGAGGATTTGGATACCCAGGGGCTTGAGGTAACAGAATATCAGAAAGCCAGTCCCTCAAATGCAGTCAGAAAAATAGCTTTATCAGAGGATCAGTATGATCTGGAATATAATCTTGCCAGAACAGGAACACGGCACGTTAAGGTTATTTATTACGGTACAGACAGGAATGGTAATGAGAAAGAGTTTAAAGATGAATTCACTGTCAGGGTAAAAGAACCACCGCGGGATCACAACAGCGATGATGACGATGATGACAGGGAGATTATAGAGCCTGGATGGAAATCAACAGGCGGAGACGAAGATCATTACTATCCAGGAACCTGGAAGCAGGACGATACTGGCTGGAGACTTTCCGGAAAAGATGGAAGCAGAGTGGCAAACCGGTGGGTGTACACGGACTGGTCAGGATCAAAGGACTGGTATTTCTTTGATGAAAAAGGTTACTTGGTAACTGGCTGGTTTGATTACAAAGGAAATGTCTATTATTTAAATCCGGTCAGTGACGGTAAAAAGGGCTCCATGTATACCGGATGGAATATGATTGATGGTAAGTGGTATTATTTCAGCGAGGCAGCAGATGGAACGAAAGGTTCCATGCTGAGAAATACAGGAACTTCCGATGGACATCGGGTGGGACCGGATGGGGCTCGTATTTCTTAAAATGTCTTTTTTCAGAAACAAAATATGAGAGAGGGTAAGCGGTAAGCAGCATCAATAACCGCTTGCTCTTTTTCTTATGTCACAATATAAGTAAAATTTTTATCTTGCCATATGTTTCCACAAATAGTAAAATGAAACAAAAATGCAACTGGTCTGAGGGAAGATAAAAATAATGAATGATAAACGCAAAAAAAGTAGAAATGCCCTGTTATTTTTAATTCTGTCAGTATGCATTATATCAGGGCTGGTCAGTATCAGGAATCAATATATTACATATCCCATATCAGATGGATTCTTAAACCTGTCAAATGAGAACATAGAAGATAAGGCAATTCGGTTAAATGGCACCTGGAAATTTTATGAAGGGACATTCGATACAGACGGCGCCCGCCAAGCCGGATCATTAAATGTACCCGAAAGCTGGCGCGGGACGGTAATTAACGGGAAAAAGCTTGAAAAACACGGCATCGGCGTGTACGAACTCCGTTTAAGAGTTCCTTCTCCGGGAGATTACTGCATGAAGCTTAATTATGTGTCCAGCGCATATGAACTTTCCGTTGATAACAAAAAGATTTTGGAGAATGGAACGGTTGGGGTGGATAAGAATTCCGAAATTCCAAGCTGGACCTCTCAGTTTGTCTACTTTCATACAGATAGAAAGGATCTGGTGATCCGTCTGAAGGTATCTAATTTTCACTGCAACAATGGAGGTATCGTACTCCCTGTGTATTTTGGCAGGCAGGCACCTCTTATCCGGTTTCAACTATTCAATCTCATGAAGAACATTGGCTTTATCGGCATCCTTGCAGGTATGGCGTGCTATTTATATGTTTTTAACTGGTGCCTGAATAAGAAAGCACAGTCTGTATATCTATGGATTTTTTGTATCTCCGTATTGGTCGCTGCTTCTATTATAGACGGTGAAAGTCTGGTCAGTATTTTCCCCTTTCTTACCATCAATGCTGTTTTGAAGATTGAGTATGTGTCCTTTATGGTCCAGATTGTAGCCATTCAGTATTTTCTGTGGAGCATGTTTCCAGAGCTTGGAAAAGCTCACCCCCTTTATTTTTTAAAGGGTCTGGATTTTGTTTATACCGCTGTTCTGATTTGTCTTCCTGCCTTGCCCCTTTTGTATGATGACAGGATTTTTGTGCCGGTCCTGGTGATCAATGCATTTTGTTATTTCATGCTGATTGCTAAAGCATTTCGTCTGAAAAAACCAAATGCCGGCCCGATTTTTCTCGGTTATTGTGTATATGTCCTGTCCTGTATCTTACAGATTGTGGATATCCAGCATCATATTGATGTCACTTATGTAAGCGATTTTAATTTCTATTATTTTGGTGTCCTTTTTTTCCTTCTTAGCCAGGGGTACGTTCTGGCAGTCAATGTGGAAGACACCTTCCGTCAGTCGGAACTTGCCCATGAAATGGAAATCGCATCTCTTCAGGCTCAGATTTCCCCTCATTTTCTGTTTAATATTCTCAATAACATATACTGCCTCATGGATTCAAATATTAAGACAGCGAAAAATATGCTGATGTGTCTGTCTGATTTTTTAAGGGTGAAATACCGGTTTGATTACAGGACTTATACGCTTTATCAGCTAAGGGAGGAGTTTGATCTGGTGAAAGCCTATGTGGAACTGCAGAATGTGAGAATGAATGGTGCCTTAAAGCTTATTATTGATGCACCGGATGAACTTCTTTCAAATGAAATTCTACCCCTTACCCTTCAACCCCTTGTGGAAAATTCCATTAAGCACGGATATGATTCCGGTGAGCTGGAAATTCGGATCAGTGTTACACCAATCGGAGAGATACTGGTAATTTGTACTGAGGATAACGGGAAAGGAATTCCGCCGGAAGTTCTTGAGACCATAGGTCGTAAGGATACTACAAAAAACGGGGTCGGAATCAGCAATATCAATTACAGGCTTAATATATGCTTTAACAGCAGGCTGGTCATTGAAAGCCAGTGGTTAAAAGGAACGAAGATCAGCTTTCAGATACCAAAGAGGGGAGAATAGTTAAAATGCAGGTTGTAGTGATTGATGATGAAAGAAATTCAATTGAATATCTTACGGAATTATTGAAGAAAAAGGGAGAGTTTACTTTAGCTGCAGCATTTACTGATTCCAGAGAGGGTCTGGCATATTTACTGAAAAATCCATGTGACCTGTTATTTCTGGACATTGATATGCCGGGAATTAGCGGAATGTACATTGCAGAACAGATCAGCAGTCTTTATCCACAGACGAAAATCTGTTTTGAAACTGCGTATAATGGGTATGCTGCAAAGGCATTTGAACTGAATGCAGTGGATTATTTATTAAAACCATACACGGAGGAACGGTTCTTTAAGTGTCTGGATAAATTAAAGAACACCGCTGCCGGGAAGGAGATATTTAAGGAGATCAGCGGGCAATGTGCATATAATTTAGATATGATCTGCGGGTTTAAGGAGGAAGATATTGTTCTTATACCTGCGGCTGATATATTTTATATAGAAGCATTACAGGGAACCTGTATGATACATACCAGGGATTACGTGTTCCGTGGCAATAAAACCCTGAATTTCTATGAGGAGAAGCTGAAGAAAAATTCGTTTTTCCGGACTCATAAGTGCTATCTGGCCAATTTAGCCAGAGCAGACCGGTTCCGCCCGCGGATTAATTATACCTATGATATGTATTTTAAGGATATTCCGGATGTGATACTGGTCAGCCGGAACAAGGTAAAGGAACTGAAACAATATTTCAATTAACTCAGGAGGTAGAAATATGAGCGAAAAAGTCAGGGTAAGTGAATTGAAGGCAGGAGATATTCTTTTGCTGGAACCAAGTGAAGACAAGATCTCAAAGATTATTGCATGGGTCACCAGATCGGCGGTAAGCCATACTGCATTGAGCTGCGGACCCGGAAAGGTAACAGGAACCGTAATTGAAGAAACCCCTCCCAGTGCAATCGAGGCTACCATCCTTAACAGAACAGCAAGGACAGCCTATGTCATGCGGTTAAATCCTGAAAACAGCAGCTGCCAGCCGGTCATGGACATTGCAGCCCGGTATGTCAGGGATCAATTGCCATATGCCCGCGCACAGCTGCCTTTTATCGGTCTTTACTGCATCACCAATAACATATTGGGGGATGCCGGGCTGCAGGGCATTATAACAAAGCTTGTAAAGCTTGCCATGGGAATTTTAATCGAACTGGAGGATGCAGTGATTTATAATGGCAGGGAGGCCATGATGTGCTCTCAGTTTGCTTATCACTGTTATAAAGAAGCAGGAGCAGAATATGAGATTCACATAAAGGGGGATACAGGTTTTCGTCTGATCGACCAGATCATGGAGGTCATACAGAAGGACCCTGACGGATATAACAGCCGGATCTTTGCTGTAAATGGGGAAAACCGGGTCGTAACCGACGAAAGTGTGGATGAAACAGTCAGTGAGCTATATGAAGCTCTAAGTAAGAACCAGGCTGTTCCGCCGCTTTTGTCTGCCAAGGAACTGCCGGACAGCATTATTATAGAAATAACCCGTTTCTGCATTCAGTTTGTAAAGACTTTTTTAGAGGATGCAGACAAAAGCCGGGAGGATGCTGTTTATTATCTGACGAAGCTGGAGGATATGAGAGAGTACTTCATTTCTCCATGTGACTTGTTTGAGAATACCTTAAACTTAACCTGCATTGGCACCGTTGATTATGAAGGTTTATAAGGATTCTTATAACCGTTTATCACGCTGATTTTACTGGTTATGGCGGCTTTTTGCATCTTGTGGATATTCCGCCTCCGGAAAATAAAATATAGATATAATGTAGCCAGCTGGTGAAGAGAAACCAGCTGGCTTATTTTTTGTGGAAATAAAAGCCGGAGACAGCATATTAGGAAGGCGGAATCAAATGGACTGTGAAAAAACGAAACTATGGCTCAATGATCACGGCGTGATACTGGAGGAAAGCTTTTATACAGCACTAAATAACCTGGCAAAGTCCTACAAGGTATCAAATGACTTAAGACTACTTGAGGAAGTTTATCAGAAACTGGGGGTAAATAAACAGGCTGTTTCCTGGTGGAAAAACCATCCGTACAGTACTCAGGCAAAGGAATCCAAAAAACAGGTAATTGCTTCCTGCGCAAAAGTGTTTGGCTTAAATCCAGAGGAAGCAGAGCTTCTGGCTAATAAGGCAGGGATCTCCATTTTTAGTGACCACGATTTCTGTGGATATTTCAGACAGTATTTAGATGGCAGAAGGGGAAGATACAAGTCAATCTGTGAGGCAGCCAATGTCAGTGAGCGGATGCTTCAGTATAGCAGGAGTCAGAAGCGCCCATCAAAGGAAACGCTGCTGGCAATTGCCATCTCACTGGGACTTGGAATTGACGAGATACAATCCCTGCTTAGAAAGGCAGGTTATGCATTATCAGCGTCTCTTCCCAATGATGCGGTTGTCTGCTGGTTCCTTTCCGGTGACAGAAAGACCGATGGGTCAGTTCCGATTCTGTTTCGTATCAACGAAGTGCTTTTTGAGCTTAAGTTTCCTCTTCTTATGACACGAGTGAAAAACTCGTAAATCTTATGGAATTACCTGATTATAGAAAGATATTGATAGCCGGACATAAGTCCGGCTTTTTGAGATTGAAAAATCAATAAATAGATATATGGCATTAAAAATGTGAAAAATCTGACGAGATAAAAAAGTTAAGTATGTATTATAAAAATTACAAAATAATCTAGTATAATTGATATCAATTATGTCGACAATATAAGATTTGAGGGAATCGCACATTTAGTGGCGCGCTTTTTTCGACAGGGCATATGTAGTACTTTGTTAAAAATCGCCATGGTAAAATGAATAGTTTTGAGCAAGAAAATATAAAAAATGTCGAAAAATGCGATAAAATTTACTTTTCAAACACTTCGAAAGGACTTATATTGATTACAAGTAAAGCAGAAAAGGAGGGGGTATCTTTTATGACAGATGCTGAGAAGCTGCGGATTGTAGAAATGGAGAAGGAGAAGCTGATGGAAGAAAATTCGAGACTCCATAAAGTGATTGAAAGGTTGAATCAGACGCTGAACAGATTGATCGGACGTTACATAAGTACTGACAAAATCGCCTGACAGGGGATGGGTAAGGAGTGCAGGGGGGCACTCCCGGTATGTCCCTGTCAGGGATCAATCCCCTCATGGGAGATTTCCTGTCCGCTTATATTTAGTCCTTTGTTTTTACGTACCATTTCCCAGATTGTCTGGTGCATCCATTCAATGGTTTTATTCAGCTTCTCATTTTCAATCTCCAGTTCAGTAATGCGGTCGCCCATCCGGGCGATGACTTCCCGGTTATTGTTAACTTTGTGAGGTACAAGCAGACGCTTCACATAAGGAGACGACGAGGCTATGATCTGGGAAGACAGCAGTTCGTCCCTTTCTTCACAGGACAAATCCATAAATGCCTGATAACTGATGGACAACGGCAGCATGTCCACTTTGCATTTCGGGCATACAGCATTCCTTTCCAGCTGATAATAACCATAATACCCGCATCTGGAACAATAGTATACGGAAAGTTCTCTCATTAGTCTCCTCCTTTTTTTGTTTAGATATTAAACAACCTACTCCTATATATATAACGTTAAATCGACAAAAATATAACGCAAAAACAGAGATATCGATAAAAATATTTCTATTTATCTATATTGTACATTCAATCGGTTCCCAATTGTTAAAAAAAAAATAAAAATCCGCAGCGGGTTCGCTGCGGATTTTTTGGCAATTGAACGGATGTTTCATTTATAGCGGTGCTTTGTATTACTGAATAACACCATTTACATCAACAACATAGAACTTTTCGTTGGTGTCTTTATAATCTCTGAAGCCTGCGCCAAGCTCTGGCTTAATTGTGGACTTGGAAGTAGAGGAAGCTGTCTGAAGAGAACCATTGGTATTTACCAGATAGTTTTTGCCGTTCAGAGTATATGGAGCAAATTTTAAATCAGCATCAGCTTCTTTTCTTAAACCGTTATCGTAAAGGGTGTCATCAAGAATGCCGGTATAGCCCTGACCCTTTTTAGATCCTGAAGTCGCAAAGTACCAGATCTGGTTCTCGCCTAAATCCTCATCATAGATGGTCTGTTTACCAGTTTTAATAACGCCGTTGTCTGCGAAATAGTAGTTTGCAGTATTTCCGTCTTTCAGAGTTACAACTTCAAGACCTGTCTGCATTTCACCTTTAGTATTAAATCCGTATTTCTCGGAATTTACAGTAAATATTTCAATACCCTTTTCCGCAAAGTAAGGAGCACCGTCTTTAAAGAAGAACCAGTGCTGTTCGCCTTCTGCGCTGATGCCTTCGATGCCTTCGATTTCTTTCCAGCCATCGACTCTTGCACCGCTTTCGTCATAGTACTGATAGCCTGCTGCTAAAAACGTATTGTTGTCAGTATTTTCGGCCGCTTCTGAAGGAGTTGCTGTTACAGGAAGTTTGTACCAGCCAGTCTGCATTTCACCATTTACAAAGGTGTAGTAGTTACCGTTGATTTTTTTGTCTACTTTGTCTGTTAACATGGTACCGTCTTTGTCAAAATAGAACCAGGCAAATTCATTCTCAGAGTTTTCATCAACGCTTTCAAGCTGAAACCAGCCTGTTTTCTGTGCGCCGTCATTTTCGTCACCCAGATAATAAGTGGAACCTTCGATCTCTACCTTTCCGGTAAGCATCTGTCCCTGATCGTCAAAGTAATACCAGTTGTCGTTAATCTTCTGCCATTTGGATACAACGGCTTCTCCGCCTTTTCCGTAATAATGCCAGTAGTTTTCTGGTGAATCAGGGGAGTCCCAGTAGCTGTCATTGGTGACAGAGACCCAGTAATTGGAGACTCTTTTTCCAGTCTCGTCTACATAGTACTCATCAATTTCCTGGCTGGTAGCGATCTCGCCATCCTCATTTAAGTAATACCAGTCATTACCGTATTTCTTCCAGGAATCAGTAGCGGCGTAATCACCCTCCTCATAGAATTTCCATGTACCATCTTCTTCTACCCAGCCAGTTGCTTTGGCATAGACAGTTGAGGCTGTGTTTAAGATCCCAAATTGTGGGGCTGCAGCAGTTAAAATACCGGCAGCGGATAATACAGCCATCAATTTCATTTGCTTTTTCATAAATATGTTCTCTCCTTTTTTGCAGTAAGTTTTATCGTGGCCGAAAATCCATAGTTGCATTACTCTGCGATTATAACGTACATGAGCCAAACAAAGAAAGTGTGGTTTGATGGCAGATATGGAAGGCGCTTACAAAACAGGAGAAAAGTTGAGAACAGGCAGGGGTTTCCCTTCTGGTATGGGAACCCTGCAATGCCGTGAATACGGGGAATTCGGGAGAATTCTAAGAAAATGGAGAAAGAAACGGAAGAAAAATGGAAATGCAGGAAGGAATTAGAAAGTAAGAAAACTTTAATAGGAAAATAAAGTTCGGTGTGGTATAATCACAGACAGATCATTACCATTCCTTAATAAAGGAGAAAATAATCATGAGAATGAAAATATCCAATTATATTGCCCAGAGGCTGGTGAAACTCGGTGTCTCCCAGGTGTTTACCGTGACAGGAGGAGGTGCCATGCATTTAAACGATGCATTGGGTCATCAGGAAGGGCTTAATTGTCTCTATAACCACCATGAGCAGGCATGTGCTATTGCTGCGGAGTCCTATGCCAGAATCAGGGGACGTATGGCAGCTGTCTGCGTGACGACAGGCCCGGGGGGTACCAATGCCATAACCGGAGTGTTAGGCGGCTGGCTGGATTCCATTCCCATGCTGATTTTATCAGGACAGGTCCGTTATGATACCACGGCCAGATGGTCCGGTGTAGGAATCCGTGCCATGGGGGATCAGGAATTTGATATTACCAGAGCTATTGACTGCATGACCAAATACAGTGAGATGGTGATCGATCCCATGAGAATCCGCTACTGCCTTGAAAAGGCAGTCTATCTTGCGTATTCCGGACGCCCGGGGCCATCATGGCTGGATATACCTTTGAATGTCCAGGGAGCTTACGTGGAAACCGATGATCTCATGGGATTTGATGCAGAAAATTATGAGCAGGGCGGTGATGGCTGGGCAGCTGAATGCGAAGCAAAGATCCGTGAGGATGCGTGTGGTTGTGGTGAAAAACGCCAGATACTTCCCCAGAAGCCGGATCGGGATACGGTGCGAGAAATTCTTTCAAGAATCAAAAAGGCTTCTCGTCCTGTAATCAATGCAGGGAATGGAATCCGCATCGGACAGGCCCATGAAGCTTTTCTCCGGGTGGTTAAGAAGCTGGGAGTGCCGGTTGTGACAGGCTGGAACAGCCAGGACTGCATTTACGATGAACATCCTCTGTACACCGGAAGAGGCGGAGGGATGGGAGACCGTCCGGGTAACTTCGCTATCCAGAACAGTGATCTGGTGCTTTCACTTGCCAGCCGCTTAAGCATCCGTCAGGTGGGGTATAATTATGCCACCTGGGCCAGAGAGGCCTTTGTAATTGTCAATGACATTGATCCCGAGGAACTAAAGAAACCCTCCGTTCATGCTGATGTGTGTATTCATGCACACATCAGTGAGCTGCTGGCTGTGCTGGAGGACCTTTTGGATCATGAATTTATGGCAACGGCAGATAAACCGCTCTTTCAGGGAGGAAAGGGAATTGACTCCCTTACCTGGAACGAGACCTGCCGCATGTGGAAAGAGACGTACCCTGTGGTACTTCCCAGACATTATAATCAGGAAGAGGGGAAGGAAGTCAATATTTATGCATTTATAAAAGAATTAAGTCTGCGTCTTCCCCCCAATCGGATTACTGTGGTCGGCAATGGATCAGCCTGTGTTGTGGGAGGTCATGCATATGTCATCAAGCCCGGCCAGCGTTTTATTACCAATTCTGCAGTAGCCTCCATGGGATATGACCTGCCTGCAGCCATCGGCGCTGCCAAGGCGGATCCAGGAGAAGACATTATCCTGGTGACAGGAGACGGAAGCATACAGATGAATCTGCAGGAGCTGCAGACAATTATACACCACCGTCTCCCAATTAAGATATTTGTAATTAATAACGGCGGTTATCATTCCATCCGGCAGACGCAGAAGAATTATTTTGGTGAGCCCCTTGTGGGAATCGGGGAAGACAGCAGAGATTTAAGCTTTCCTGATATGGAGAAGCTTTCCGCTGCATACGGATATCCCTATGTCTGCGCCTGCCACAACGGTGAGATTGACCAGGCACTCCTTCACACCCTGTCACAGGACGGGCCTGTGATCTGCGAAGTATTTGTCAGCAGGGACCAGAATTTTGAGCCAAAATCAGCGGCTAAGCGTCTTCCCGACGGAACCATGGTATCCCCTCCGCTGGAGGATTTATCCCCGTTCCTTTCTGAGGAAGAGATGGAGCACAATATGCTCATACCCAGAATCAGGGATTAGACTTATTACAGGGAGGAAATACGGTGAACGTTGTTGTAACAGGAGCGACCAGCTTCCTGGGAAGAGCGGTGGCGGACCGACTTTTAAAACAGGGCAGCAAAGTCTATGGTGTGGTTCGTCCCGGCTCACAAAACATGAGATATTTACCGGCAGACCAGCCGGGATTTATGGTAATAGAGCGGGAGTTAGAAGCACTTGATACACTGGATCAGGTGATCGGAGGGACTTGCCAGGCATTCTATCATTTTGGCTGGGATGGATCAGGAAGTGAGAACCGGATGAAGCGGGAGGTTCAGCAAAGGAACGTCAGGGACTCTTTAAAGGCATTAGAGGGAGCCATGCGTTTAGGCTGCAGCCGTTTTCTCTTCAGCGGTTCCCAGGCGGAATACGGAATCCATACCGGTCCGCTTTCAGAGGATACGGTCTGCGATCCTGTCTCTGAATACGGAAAGGCAAAGCTGGATTTTTTAAGACAGGCCGAAGAAACGGCCAGCAAGTGGAGACAGTCCGGGATCTCTTCCATGGAATATATTCATGCGCGGATTTTCAGCGTATACGGACCAGGAGACCACCCATGGTCCCTGGTGGAAAGCTGCTTAAGGGCATTTGGCAGAGGAGAATACATCTCTCTTGGAGAATGTACACAAATGTGGAATTTTTTATATCTGGAAGACTGTGTCCGGGCGCTGATGCTTTTAATGGAAAGTAAAAAAGAATCAGTTTCCGGAATTTATAATGTTGCAGCGCCGGAATGTGAGACGAAGCCTTTGAGAGAATACATCCGGCAGATGTATGAAACCATGGGATATCACGGCAGCTACAGCTTTGGTAGAAGACGTCCCAACGCAGAGGGACTTGTAAATCTGATTCCGGACATAAGAAAACTGGAGGAAGAAACCGGATTCTGTCCCCATGTAAGCTTTTCAGAGGGGACCCGGAAAACATGGGGATATGAAAAAAGGATTGACATGGAGGGGAAAATGTGGTATGAGAGATAGGATTTGTATTGTGTGTAAACAGGCGCTTGACGGGGAGCCTTTGCTGACATTAGATCAAATGCCGGCATCTGCACAGGATATACCGGGCCAGGAGGATCTGGCAGAGGACAGAGGTATCTGTTTGAATCTTCATCAATGCAGCTGCTGCGGGCTGGTCCAGTTTGACTGTGAGCCTGTGCCATATTATAAGGACGTAATCCGGTCAGGAGGCTTTACCACCACCATGGTGGAGTTAAGGCAGCGTCAGTACCGGCATTTTATCGATTCGTATCATCTGGAAGGGAAGAAGCTCATTGAAGCAGGATGCGGCCAGGGAGAATTCCTTTCTGTTCTTTCCGGGTTTCCGGTTACTGCCTGCGGAATCGAACACAGGGAGAGTCTGGTTAACCTGGGAAAAGAAAAAGGGTTGAATGTCTGGAAGCAGTTTGCAGAGGAAGGTGAGATTTTAAAGGCTCCCGATGGCAGCATGAGCGGACCCTATGATGGGTTTTTGTCCTTTAATTATCTGGAGCATCAACCGGATCCGGTTGGGATGCTTCGCTGTATTGCAGAGAATTTAACGGATCAGGGCGTAGGTCTAATTACCGTGCCCAGCCTTGAATATATTTTAAAGTATGACGGTTACTATGAGCTTATCCGGGACCACATTGCCTATTATACCTTTGATACACTGCGCTTTGCAGCAGATCAGGCTGGCTTTGAGGTGCTTGAGGAGGAAATGGTTAACCGGGATACGCTTTCTGTTATTGTCAGAAAGAAGAAAAGCCCGGACAGGCTTGATGTGTCCGGTCTGGTTCAGAGCCGTGTTATCATTGGTGAGGAGTTAAAAAAACTGGCGGGCAAATTAGAGTCAGAGGGTAAGCGCCTTGGGATCTGGGGAGCCAGTCATCAGGGATTTACTCTTGCCTCAACTACCGTAATCGGAGAATTTGCAAGATATATCATTGATTCCGCTCCCTTTAAGCAGGGCAGATTTGCGCCTGCCTCCCATCTGCCGATTGTGGCACCGGATTATTTCCATAAGGACCCTGTAGATGTTATTTTAATTGTGGCACCGGGCTATACGGAAGAGATTGCCCGTACGATTGTGGAAAAATTTGGTTGGAATGTAGAGATTCTGGCGTTGAAATCCAATCATTTGGAAAGGATATAAGTAGAAAGTATGAAAGCATTTGTCTTAATTGAACCGGGAAAAGCAGGCTGGCATGACGCGCCGGAGCCGGAACTTACACCATACGGGGCGATTCTTCGGCCTGTTGCAGTTGCTCCGTGCTCCTCTGATGTCCATACCGTTTACGGAGGGGGTTCAAGAAAAGCACCAAATCTGGTATTGGGTCATGAATGTGTGGCGGAAATTTTAGAAACCGGTGAGTTTGTCAAGGATTTTAAGCCTGGTGAGATTGTTGCAGTTCCTGCCATTACCCCAGACTGGAGAGCTATGGGGATTCAGGAAGGAAACTATAAACATGCATCTGCTCCGTTTTCCGGCCATCAGCTGGGAAGATCCATTCCAGGCGTATTTGCAGAAAAGTTTCTGATCCCCGATGCGGATACCACGCTGGCAAAGATTCCCAAAGGAGTTACCCTGGAGCAGGCACTGATGTGCGTTGATGTGGTAACCACCGGTTTTACAGGAGCGGAATATGCAGACATTCAATTTGGCGATACGGTAGTGGTGATGGGGATTGGCCCCATCGGTCTGATGGCAGTGGAAGGCGCCAGGCATTTAGGCGCAGCACGCATCATTGCAGTTGGAACCAGACCTGTATGCACCAGACTGGCTGTGGAATTTGGGGCAACGGAAGTTTTAAGCTATAAAAACGGCAATATTGTGGATCAGGTGATGGAACGGACGGGTGGCCTGGGAGCCGATGGCGTTATTATCTGCGGGGGCGGAGACGAGGTGTTTACTCAGGCCGTTGATATGGCAAGATATGGAATCGGAACCATTTCCAATGTCAATTATTTTGGAGGTACCGGTAATCTTGCGTTTCCCAAATTTTCCGGCGGCAGGGGAATGGCTGGAAAAACCATTCATACGGAACTGGCAAAAGGCGGGAGAGTCAGGATTGAGCGTCTCTTAAAGATGGTTCAGTATGGAAGAATCAATCCCCAGAAGCTGGTGTCCCATCACCTGCACGGACTGGATGAGGTGGAGACTGCGCTCCAGCTGATGAAAGAAAAACCCGCAGATTTAGTAAAAGTGATGGTGCAGACAGATGGGAAGTGAACAGATGAAAACAATTAGCATTGTAGTTCCCTGCTATAACGAGGAAGAGAACGTAGAAGCCATGTATCAGGCGATTAACGGCGTTTTTGCCAGGGAGTTGAAGCAATACCGTTATGAAATTATTTTTATTGATAATGATTCTGCAGACAGGACCAGGGAATTAATCCGTTCGTTATGCGCAAAGGATAAGGATGTAAAGGGAATTCTGAATGCGAAGAATTTCGGGCAGTTCAACTCCCCGTACTATGCCATGCTCCAGTCGGAAGGGGACTGCACGATCTTAATGGCAGCAGATTTTCAGGACCCGGTTGATATGATCCCCAGATATGTAAAAGAATGGGAAGACGGTTATAAGATTGTAATCGGAATCAAGAAGTCCAGCAAAGAGAGCAGGATCATGTACTGGCTGAGGAGCTGTTACTATAAGATGATCAAAAAACTTTCAGATGTGGAACAGATAGAGCATTTTACCGGATTCGGACTGTATGATAAAACATTTATTAATGTTTTAAGGCAGCTTGACGATCCGACTCCCTTTCTCAGGGGAATTGTGGCAGAGCTGGGCTTTAGAAGAAAAGAGATCCCTTACGAGCAGCCAAAGCGCAGGGCTGGTAAAACCAGCAATGATTTCTTTAAGCTCTACGATGCAGCCATGCTTAGTATCACTTCCTATACAAAGGTCGGACTTCGTCTGGCAACTATTTTTGGAAGCATCTGTTCCTTCGCAAGCATGATGGTCGCCCTTATTTATCTGATTTTAAAGCTGGTTTACTGGGACCGTTTCCCGGCAGGGATGGCGCCGCTTTTGATTGGCATGAGCTTCCTGGGTTCTGTTCAGATCTTTTTTATCGGTCTTGTAGGTGAGTACATTCTTTCAATTAATGCCCGCATTATGAAACGTCCTCTTGTCATTGAAGAAGAGCGGATTAATTTCACATGCAAAACTAAGGAAGATACAGATGAGGATCTGCTTCTTACGGCAGCCTCCATGGAGGATGGGAATCAGAGATGAAATATAAGATTGACGTAGCAAGGATCCGCGATAATTCCATCGTATTAAATGGCTGGGTAATCGGAAAAACTCCGGAAGAAACAGCAAAATTCCAGGTACTCGATGAGCAGGAAAATCCGGTCCAGTTTAAATATGTACCGGTTCGAAGAGATGATGTGAGTCAGATCTATTTTAAGAAGACGGTTGAGAAGGACCTGGGTTTTGACATCCGGATCCCATATGTCAGGGACAGTAAAAAAGACCGTACTCTGGTGATACACTGTGAAAACAAATCAGTCCGTGTAAAACTGAATGCGGATATTATTGAAAAGCAAAACAGTTCCGCACATAAGAAGTCCGCCAAATTAAAGAGCATGATGAACAAACAGACGATGCAGTCTGCCATGGACTTCCTGATGGAGAACGGTCTGAAAGCCTTTATGATCAAATCCAGGCATAAGCTTCAGGGAATTGACAGTGATTATGACTATACCGAATGGGTGTCCCTTACGAAAACTACAGAGGAAGAACTGGCGAAGCAGAGACAGACCGTGTTTGATTACAGACCGAAACTTTCCGTTGTTATACCTGCATTCAAAACGCCGGAACGGTTTTTAGCTGCTATGCTGGATTCACTTCTTGCCCAGACTTATACCAATTGGGAGGTCTGCGTTGCAGACGGAAGTCCTAAGGGAGAAGGGGTGGAACGGGTACTGAAACGTTATGCCATAAAGGATGAACGGATCCGTTACGTGATACTCGGGGAAAACAAGGGAATCGCCGGCAATACTAATGCTGCCATTGAGATGGCTGCAGGTGATTTCGTTGTACTTGCAGATCATGACGATACCCTCGCTCCGGATGCCCTCTTTGAATGTGTGAAAGCTATTAACGAGGATCCTGAGGTGGATGTGGTTTATACAGATGAAGATAAGCTGGATATTGATGGAGGCGAACTGTTTGAGCCGCATTTCAAGCCCGATTTCAGCCCGGATTTATTAACCAGTGTCAACTACATTTGTCATTTATTTGTGGTTAACCATGAACTTCTTCTGGAAGTAGGGGGATTCAGACAGGAATTTGACGGAGCCCAGGATTATGATTTTATTCTGCGATGTACGGAAAAAGCAAGAAAAATCTGCCATATTCCCAAAGCACTTTACCACTGGCGCTGCCACCAGGATTCCACATCCAGTAATCCGGAAAGCAAGCTTTATGCCTTTGAGGCAGGTGCGAGAGCAGTCAAAGCCCATTATGACCGGTTGAATATCCCTGTGAGTTCCGTTGAAAAGGGCATTGATTATGGGATATACCACACTACATTTGAGATTGAGGGAGATCCCCTGGTATCTGTGATTATTCCAAACAAAGATCACAGCGCTGATCTGGATTTATGTATGCGCTCTCTCATTGAACGATCCACGTATCAGAACCTGGAATTTATTATAGTGGAAAATAACAGTACAGATCCGGTAACATTTGACTATTATGAAAAGATTCAAAAGGAATTTGAATTTGTCCATGTTGTGACGTGGGAGAGAGAATTCAATTATTCAGCCATCAATAATTTCGGTGTTTCGTTTGCGAAAGGAGAGTATCTGTTATTCTTAAATAACGATACAGAGCTGATTAATCCGGAAAGCATGAAAGAGATGCTTGGCTATTGCCAGAGGGAAGATGTGGGAATTACCGGAGTCAGGCTTTTGTATTCCGATGATACCATTCAGCATGCAGGAGTGGTTGTGGGATTCGGTGGAATTGCGGGTCATACCTTCATCGGACTGCATAAGGCAGAAAGCAGCTACTTCAACCAGGCCATGTGCGCAAGGAACTACAGTGCCGTTACTGCGGCGTGTATGATGAGTAAGCACTCCCTGTTTGATAAAGTGGGCGGTTTCTCGGAAGATCTGGCTGTTGCCTTTAATGACATTGATTACTGCATGAAGATCCGTTCTTTAAATAAACTGGTGGTTTATGCGCCCTATGCCCTTTTCTATCATTACGAGTCCAAATCCAGAGGACTTGAGGACACGCCTGAGAAAGTGGAACGCTTTAACCGGGAGATCCGAAAGTTTTCAGAAAAGTGGCCGGATATTTTACGGGACGGTGATCCTTACTATAACCCCAATTTAACTCTCCGCAAATCCAATTTTGCATTGAGAGATTTAAAGAAAGAAAAAATAGGGGAACCCTATCAGTTAGAGGTTTAAGATGCCAAAGAAAGTAACCATCATTATACCAAATTATAATGGATTAAAATTTATGGAACCCTGTTTTAAAGCCTTGAAAGCTCAAAGTGATCAGAACTTTGAGCTTCTTGTGGTGGATAACGGTTCCACTGACGGCAGCGTTAATTGGCTGAAGGATCATCAGATTCCATCTATATTTCTGGAGGAGAACACAGGCTTTTCCGGCGCGGTCAATATTGGGATTCAGGAGTCCGCTACTCCCTATGTCATCTTATTAAACAATGATACGGAGCCGGAGCCGGATTACGTAAAAGAGATGGTAAAGGCCATAGAGCGCTCTCCAAAGATCTTCTCTGTCAGCAGCAAGATGATTCAGCTATACCATAAGGATCTCATGGATGATGCCGGTGATATGTACAGCGTACTGGGCTGGGCCTATCAAAGAGGTGTGGGACAGAAAAGTAACGGCTATAAAAAGGCCTGCAGGGTATTTTCTGCCTGTGCCGGTGCCGCCATTTACAGGAGAGAGGTTTTCGGTAAAATCGGAGGCTTTGACGAGATGCATTTTGCATACCTGGAAGACATGGACGTGGGGTACCGGGCCAGAATATGGGGCTATGAGAACTGGTACTGCCCCAAAGCAGTGGTTTACCATGTGGGAAGCGGAACCAGCGGTTCCAAATATAACTCCTTTAAAGTAAAGCTGGCTGCGAGAAACAATCTTTATTTAAATTATAAAAATATGCCCCTGCTGCAGCTGATCCTTAATCTCATCCCCCTTCTAGCAGGTATGGCAGTAAAATATTTATTTTTCCGCCGTATAGGATTCGCTTCTGATTATATAGAAGGAGTAAAAGAAGGCATAAGGACTCTGAAAAAAACGAAAAAAGTACGGTTTCAAATGTCCCGCTTTGGAAATTATATAAGAATTGAGGGAGAATTGATTTTCGGAACATTTATCTATGTATGGGAATTTCTGAAAAGGAAACTAAAAATTGACAGGACAATTTAAGAATAATTTAATGGCATCATATTGACATATCATGTATAATTAACGGGAAATTATCATGGAAGAGTATGAGTCATGCAAGTAGGAAGGTTTTGCTGCTATGATTAAAGATAATCAGAAAAAATTTAACGGGTTCCATGTAGTACTGGATGGACTGGTCATTATTTTATCTTATGTGATTGCCTGGCTTTTGCTTTTACTTGGCAACCAGATATTCAGTCCCTATAAACAGGTTCTGCCTCCACAGTACTATTTTGCGGCGCTTCTCCTGATTTTGCCGACCTATCTGCTCCTCTACGGCATTTTCCAGCTGTATGCACCGAAGCGGGTTCAGGAAAGACGATACGAGTTTACTAATATTTTAAAGGCCAACGTTTTCGGGCTTTTGTTGTTTGCCCTCAGTCTGTTTCTGGCTAAGAAGAACCCGTTTTTAGGTAACTTTTCAACCAGAATGGTCTTTTATTTCTTTGCTGTCAATGTGATTCTGGAGACGGCTGAGAGGAATTTCATCCGTATGGCGCTCCACTCCATGCGGTCGAAGGGATACAACCAGAAGCATATTCTGCTGCTGGGTTACAGCCGGGCAGCGGAAGGCTTTATTGACCGGGTTCTTATGAATCCCGAATGGGGGTATCAGATTAAGGGAATCCTTGATAACAACAATGAGTGGGGGTTTGAATATAAAGGAATTCATGTCATTGGAAAGGTGAGTGATTTAGATGAAATACTCGCTCTTAATTCCCTTGATGAGATTGCCATTACCTTAAGCATCAGCGAATATGCAGATCTGGAGCGGATTGTGGCCTCCTGTGAAAAATCAGGCGTTCACACCAAATTTATACCCGATTATAACAATATGATTCCCACAAGACCTTATATTGAGGATTTACAGGGGCTTCCCGTAGTGAATATCCGGCGTGTGCCGTTAACAGACCCGGTAAATGCCATGATAAAACGGGCGGTAGATATATTCGGTGCTTCCTTTGCCCTGGTCTTATTTTCACCGGTTATGCTTGTAACTGTCATATTAATCAAGCTTACTGCTCCCGGTCCTCTGATTTACAGGCAGGAGAGGGTAGGGCTTCACAACCGGTCATTTCATATGTACAAATTCCGGTCTATGGTGGTACAGGCTCCTTCAGAAGAAAAAATGAGATGGACGACAAAGCACGATTCCAGAGTGACACCTGTCGGGCGTTTTATCAGAAAGAGCAGTATTGATGAGATGCCTCAGTTTTTTAATGTCTTAAAGGGAGATATGAGTCTTGTAGGTCCCAGACCCGAACGTCCGCTTTTTGTAGAGAAATTCAAAGAAGAGATTCCCCGATACATGATCAAGCACCAGGTACGTCCCGGAATCACAGGCTGGGCGCAGGTGAATGGTCTGCGGGGGGATACTTCCATTACAAAACGGATAGAGCATGATCTGTATTATATAGAGAACTGGACACTTGGATTTGATTTTAAAATCCTGTTCCTTACCATGTTCAAAGGGTTTATTAATAAAAATGCGTACTGATTTCGGTTACGACACAATTAGGATGAGGATAAGTAAATGAGAAATGAATTTGATGATGAATTAAACCGCGAGAATACACGAAAGGAAAGGCGCGGTTCTGATTCGAGGCCAGACTCCGCTGAAACCGGCGGTCCGGCACGCAGACAGCCGGAAGGCAGTGCCAGACGAACTGAGAGCGGAAGCAGACAGCCGGAAGGCAGTGCCAGACGAACTGAGAACGGGGGCAGACGGCCGGAGGGCGGCGGACAGCCAAGGACTGGTGCGGGAACTGCCAGGAAGGACCAGATCGTGATAGGAAATGGAGTTTCCAGACAGCAGCCCAGGATCTCGCCTCAGGAAAAGGCCGCTTCAGCCAGCCGTATGGCAGCCCATACTGAAAAAAAGAGACGGATTCGTAAATTCATAATTCTTGCAGTTGCGGAAGTTTTTACCCTCGCGATTATTTTCTCCTATGCTTATGTGGCAAGACTCATGGGTGCGATTCAAAAGCCCGATGATTTTAACACCAATCAGGTACGTAACGAGGAGATGTCTCCGGAACAAAAGAAGCATATGACCGGATACAGGACCATAGCAGTATTTGGAGTGGACAGCCGTGACGGCAATGTCAATAAAGGAACCAATGCTGACGTTATTATGCTTTGCAACATAAACAGAGGCACAGGAGAAATTAAAATTGTATCTGTTTTCCGTGATACATATCTGAATATAAATGAAGGAAGTACTTATAATAAAATCAATGCAGCCTATGCCAACGGCGGAGCTTCCCAGGCACTTGCTGCAATCAACAGAAACCTGGATTTGGATGTGACCGAATATGTCACCTTTAACTGGAAGTCGGTTGCGGATGGAATCAATATGCTGGGAGGCGTTGATATTGATATCAGCAAGGCAGAATTCCGTTATATCAATTCCTTTATTACAGAAACCGTTGAAAAATCCGGTGTTCCTTCCGTTCATTTAAAATCGGCAGGTCCCAATCATCTGGATGGAGTCCAGGCTGTAGCCTATGCCAGACTCCGGAAGATGGATACGGATTTTGCAAGAACAGAGCGTCAGCGCCTTGTTATACAGAAAACCTTTGATAAAGCAAAAAAAGCGGATCTTGGACTGTTAAACCGGATTCTTCTTATGGAAGTGGACCAGGTCGGCTCCAACTTAACATTCAGTGATTTTACAGAACTGCTTCTGGATATTGGAAAATATCACATTGGCGAAACAGGCGGATTTCCATTTGCCCGCGGAGATATGAAGATGGGGAAAAAGGGCGACTGCGTAATACCCCAGACTCTTGAGACCAATGTGGAACAGCTTCATAAGTTCCTGTTTGATAAGGATGACTACGTGCCGTCAGATATGGTTAAAAAGATCAGCGCGAAGATTGCGGCTGATTCCGGCATGTATAAACAAGGAAAAAGCATTGATCATGTGCCTACGGATAAGGGGCTTGATGAAGAAATAAAACCAACGGTGAAGGAGACCAAGACGACTGAGGCAGAAGAGTCTTCCAGTGAGGGAGAAACAGTGGAAGAAACAGATGAGTTTGGAGATCCTATAAAGACAACGGAATCATCAGAAGGCGAGATAGGCCCGACGAAGGAAACCAAGCCTTCCGAATCCACGAAAGGCAATGGAAAACCGGGAGAGACAAAACCAACTGTTCCCGGAAGTAATGAGACGACTACGGCTGAAGCAGGGCCGGGAACCACCTCAACTACAAAAGCAACGGTTCCCGAAGAGACAAAAACGACTTCTTCAGGTCCGGGTGAAACGGAAACAACCCAGTCTCAGGGGACGACACCGACCACATCAGCTGCTGTTCCTGGCGGCGGAACGGATGCCATAGTAGTTCCTGCACCACCGACCAATTAAAAAAATACAGTTATCCCTGCAAACTGGGCTTTAAAAAGCACTTTTTGCAGGGATTTTTTCAATTCACATATTCAATATAAATTTATCACAGAATGGTCACATTTCATTGGTAGACTTTGTTTATCAGATGAGATAAACATACATGAAAGGAGATTGGTACTATGTATGACGAAAATAACAATATGGAAACAGGCCGTGTTAATCCGGAAGCCAATAAAGAAGAAGCAGTAACAACTAATTTTACGATGAGAGATCCGGAGCCGGAAAAGGATCCGTCTCACAACAGCATTCCCCATTATCAGGAGTACCGCTATCAGAGAACACCGGATCAGCTTCCATTTCACGAGGAAGAAAGGAAAAGAAGAAAAGGCGGTTTTGCAAAAAAGGCAGCAGGAATTGTAGGAGGAGCTCTTGTATTTGGAATTGTTGCCGGAAGTACGATGGTAGGAATTAACTGGGCAGCAGGTTCCTATACCCAGAAGAATCAGGTAGAGATCAGCCGTGCGGAAACCATTCCCTCAGCAGCAGATAATAACTCCGTACCGGCAACTAATACCTCCAAGATTTCTACATTAAACGATGTATCTGCAATTGTTGATAAAGCAATGCCCTCTGTTGTAGCAATAACAAGCAAAGTGGTATATGAAAGCCAGACCTGGTTTGGACCCATGCAGCAGGAAGGGGAAGGAAGCGGTTCCGGTATTGTGGTCGGTAAAAATGACGACGAGCTTCTGATTGTGACCAATAACCACGTAGTTCAGGGTGCCAGCGAACTGAAAGTAACCTTTATCGACCAGACAGCTGTTGACGCGGCAATTAAGGGAACTGATGCTGAGAGTGACCTGGCAGTAATAGCAGTTCCGTTAAAAAATATTTCTTCCGACACATTGTCCAAAATAGCCATTGCCTCACTGGGCAAATCAGACACCATAAAAGTAGGGCAGGGAGTCATTGCAATCGGAAATGCACTGGGATATGGACAGTCCGTAACAGTAGGCTACATCAGTGCACTTGACCGTTCCGTACAGACCGAAGACGGAACAAACCGTGATCTGCTTCAGACCGATGCAGCAATTAACCCTGGTAACAGCGGCGGCGCTCTTTTAAATATGCAGGGAGAGGTAATCGGTATTAACTCAGCCAAGTATTCCTCTACTGAGGTGGAAGGTATGGGATATGCCATTCCTATCTCCAAGGCCCAGACAATTATAGACAGTCTTATGACAAAGAAAACCAGAACACAGGTTGCAGACGACGATCAGGGCTATCTGGGAATTCAGTGCAAGAATATTGATTCCACCACAAGCCAGCAGCTTGGTATGCCTCAGGGTGTCTTCATCTATAAGATTGTGGAAGGCGGAGCAGCATCTCAGTCCGATCTGCGAGAAAAGGATATTATCACCAAATTCGACGGACAGGGGATCAAGACCTACGATGATTTAACCGGCATGTTAAAATACTATGCAGGCGGTACAAAAGTCACTCTCACAGTACAGTCACTTGAAAACGGACAGTATGTGGAGCGCAGCGTGGAAATCACACTTGGCAAAAAGCCTGCAGAAGTAAAACAGCAGTAATAATATAACAAAACCATACAGAAAGTATTGTCTCCCGGAATTCAGATCTAAATTCCGGGAGTTTTTCATTTCATTAAAAAAATCTAAACTGCCTGTCTCCTCTTGTAGGAGTGTTTTAAATGCATTATAATAATTGGGTATACCGTATAGAATTAAAGATAAAAGGAGATTATACTTTGAACGATAACGATATTCTGGAGGAGAAGATGGATGAGAAAGAGATCCAAAACTCTGATGTAGATAAAGAAAAAAAAGATGATGAGCAGGAATACGAGAAAATCTGCTATGTGTGCCGCAGACCGGAAAGCAAGGCAGGTGCTATGGTTTCCATGCCGGGCGGAATGAATTTATGCCACGACTGTATGCAAAAGGCATTTGATTCCGTAACCCAGGGAGGCCTTGATCTAAGCAAGATTCCAGGAATGCCCTATATGAACCTGAATCTCAACGATCTTGGAAGCTTAAACAAAGACCTTGAGATTCCGAAGAAACAGAAGATTAAAAAGAAATCAGACAAGGAACCGAAAAAGCAGATGGAGCGAAAAGATATTCCTGCGCCCCATACAGTTCGCAAGAAGCTTGATGAATACATCATCGGGCAGGACCAGGCGAAAAAAGCCATATCCGTAGCAGTTTACAATCATTATAAACGTGTATATTTAGCGGATGCGGCGGGAAAAGAGGAAGATGCCATTCAGATTGAGAAATCCAATATTCTCATGATCGGACCCACCGGAAGCGGAAAGACCTATCTGGTGAAAACACTGGCCAGACTCCTTGATGTCCCTCTTGCCATCGCAGACGCCACCTCCCTGACGGAGGCCGGTTACATCGGTGATGACATTGAAAGCGTAGTATCAAAGCTTCTTTCTGCTGCAGACAACGATGTAGAGCGGGCAGAGCGGGGAATCATTTTCATTGATGAGATTGACAAGATTGCCAAGAAGAAGAATACCAGCAGCAGAGATGTAAGCGGAGAGTCTGTTCAGCAGGAGCTTTTAAAGTTGCTGGAAGGAAGTACGGTTGAGGTTCCGGTAGGTGCAAACCAGAAGAATGCCATGACTCCAATGACGACAATTCGCACGGATAACATCTTATTTATCTGCGGAGGCGCATTTCCCGATCTGGAGGATATCATAAAGGAGCGGCTGAAAGAAAAGTCCTCCATGGGATTTTCAGCAGAATTAAAGGACAAGTATGAAAAGGACGCCAACATACTTTCCCGTGTAACCAATGAAGACCTAAGAAAATTCGGAATGATCCCGGAGTTTCTCGGACGTCTGCCCATTACAGTCACCTTAGAATCATTAACAAAGGAATTGCTTGTCCGGGTATTAAATGAACCCAGGAATGCCATATTAAAACAGTATCAGAAGCTTCTGGAACTTGATGAAGTAAAACTGGTATTTGAAGACGATGCCCTGGAGTGGATCGCAGAAGAGGCAATCAAGAAAAAGACCGGTGCCAGAGCACTTCGAGCCATCCTGGAAAGCTTTATGCTTGACATTATGTATGAGATCCCCAAGGATCCCAACATCGGATCAGTCATTATAACCAGAGCCTATTTAGATAAAAACGGCGGACCTCTCATCCAGATGAGAGGATAAGAAAAAAGGAGAATAAATCATGATCTATATTGGTATTATAGGAGTTCTGGCGGCTCTCGATTTATGGATCAAAAAGGCCATTGAAGAGCAGAATGACTCTGATTTTCCCAAAGAGTTAAACGAAAGCGGGGGAAAGATCCTGCTATACAAGAATCACAATCCCGGTTTTTCCTTCGGTTATTTCAAAGACCATCCGGATCTGGTTTCCATGATTCCCCTGGCAGTTGCCTCCTTTATCGGAGGCATGCTTGCATGTCTTTTAAGGACCAGGGGTAAGACCGCAGAGAAGCTGGCCTTATCCATAGCACTGGGGGGGGCTGTCAGCAATCTCTACGACCGTTTAGTGCGGCATTACGTAGTAGATTATTTCAGCATTCAGTACGGAAAGCTGAAAAAAGTAGTCTTTAACCTGGGCGATTTTTTCATCTTTCTGGGAGCCGGTCTCATCATTATCATTGAAATGGTACGTGCATTCAAAGAACGCTGAACCTAAAAAAGCGGCTGTCTTCTTGACACAGCCGTTTTTCTATTGTACAATCATTCATAAAATATTATAAAACAGGAGTTGATCTTTTTGGATTCGAGTGACTATATACAGTTGCTTATTTTGACTTTTTTAATTGGACTATCAGCATTTTTCTCATCAGCTGAGACAGCACTTACAACGGTGAACCGGATCAGGGTCAGGACTCTGGCGGAAGCAGGCAATAAGAATGCCATTACGCTTGCAAAGATTCTGGAAGACCAGGGTAAGATGCTCAGCGCTATTCTCGTTGGTAACAATGTGGTTAACTTAACCGCCTCGTCCATGTCCACCACACTGGTCATGAGCATCTGGGGGAATAAGGCAATCAGCATTGCGACCGGTATTCTGACGCTTGTAATTTTGGTTTTCGGCGAGATATCACCAAAAACCATATCTACCTTATATTCCGAAACAATATCTCTAAAGTATGCGAAAATCATATACCCTTTTATGACAATCATGACACCAGTCATCTATGTAGTGCATATACTCTCATTCAATTTTCTGCGTCTGGTGCATGTGAACCCTAACAGAAAGCAGGATGCCATCACCGAGGACGAGCTGAGAACCATCGTAGATGTAAGTCATGAAGAGGGAGTCATTGAATCAGAAGAAAGAAAGATGATTAACAATGTATTCGATTTCGGCGATTCTGTAGCCAGGGACATCATGATACCCCGTATTGATATGACACTTGTAGAAGTTAACGCCACATACGAAGAACTCATCGATATATTCCGTGAGGAGATGTACACCAGAATACCGGTTTACGAGGAGACCAGTGATAACGTAATCGGAATCATCAATATGAAAGACCTTCTTTTAAACGACAACAGTACCGATTTTAATATCCGTAATTTCTTAAGAGAACCGCTCTATACATATGAGTACAAAAAAACGGCTGAACTCATGATAGAGATGCGCCAGACCTGCAACAATGTAGTCATCGTACTTGATGAATACGGAGCAACCGCCGGCATGATCACCTTAGAAGATCTGCTGGAAGAAATTGTAGGAGAGATCAGGGACGAGTACGATGAAGACGAAGAGAACGAACTGGTAGAAGTAGCACCTTATGAATATCTGGTGGAAGGCTCCATAAAGCTTGACGATTTAAACGACAGGCTGGGTCTTGAGCTGGAATCAGAGGATTACGATTCTATCGGCGGACTGATTATCGGACTTTTAGACCGCCTTCCGGAGCAGGGCGAAGAAGTAGAATTCCGTGACATCAGACTGGTAGTTGAAGGTCTGGATAAGAACAGAATTGATAAAGTAAGGATGTATCTGCCGAATCAGGATTTGATGGGGTGATGAAAAAGGTCAGAGCAAAAGGACAGAGCAAGAGGGGCAGAGACGGAGTTTCGGCGGGAGAACTTCTAAGGCCGGACAGGTACAAAAATTATGGGATCGGAAACACTTCACCCGAATTTCTGAAAGAAATTCGCGCTCAGGGTTTCCTCGGAAATTGGCTTTGAAGCCAATTGCCGCCCATGCTTTTTGCACCTGTCCGCCCTAAGAAGTTCTATCCCGCCTCCAAACCGTCTCTGCCCCTCTTGCTCTGTCCTTTTTCCCGCGACGTCTTCGAAACCACCTGTTAAAAAACAATAAAGTCCATGAGTAAAAGCATACCCTCCGACTGCTAATGTTTTTTTACCAGATAAGCCATTACTGTTTGGGAGAAAATGAGGAGTGCTGTCCCCGGCTGCGTCGATTCGAGAAGGGCGTCGATAGGTGTTAGGGAGAGGAAGCGGGGAAATGAGGACAAAAAACGGACTCACAAAGTCCGTTTTTTAGGCGCCCTGAATCGGGTTTTCATCAGGAAAACCCGATGAATGGTGCCGGTGTCCTTATTTCCGTGCTTTCTATCCCTAACACCTATCCCGCCCGGAGCCATGAGCGCAGGCGGGGACAGCACTCCTCATTTTCCGCCAACCCATTAACTTAACATCCCCCCCGCGGTCCCGCTTGCCGCGCAGATAGCCATAGTTGTAAGAATCTGATTCATCGACCCATTGATCCCTTTGTTCAGCAAAAAGGAAACTGCCATAAGCACAAGAAAATACAAAAGACCCAGTAACAGACCCCAGAAGAATCTCCGCTGCTTTATGCTTTTTCCCATAAGAATACCGCCAAAGAGACAGGTGATGATGTAGACTGCATTGACACCCAGCCGGATCTGACCTTCCTTCAGCCGGAATCTATAAAGCGCTAAGGCCAGGACCACCAGCAGGACTCCGGTCAGTATGTAGGTGACAAGCAGATTTCTAAGTGTGACCTGAAGCTTTGATTTTTCCATTTTATTACTCCTTACGTCTTGTCTTATGGTTCAGTATATTCGTCCATTAGGGAGGATATTCAAATATATTGACGGTTCAAAAAATTGTTTCAGCCCATGGGCAGGGGGGAATAAATCTTGCACTGGTTAGAAACATGTGGTATAATCTCAGGGAATTAGGCAAATACAGGAGGTGTAAGTTTATATGAAACACGTAAAAACATTAAGTTCCAGTACATTAAAAGAATCTATGAAAAAAGGTGGCTGCGGTGAGTGCCAGACTTCCTGTCAGTCAGCTTGCAAAACATCCTGTACAGTAGGAAACCAGAGCTGCGAGAACAGCAACCGCTAGTATATAACTGTATAGAGCAGCCTTAAGGCAGATAAGCAGATGCCCCTACGGTCGTTAGACGGTAGGGGTTGCTTCGCTTGTCTGCTAAAAATGATTTCAGGTTTAAATTTAAATGAAGGAGAATACAAGTGATCCATCAATATACGAATAATGGCTTCCATATTATTATGGATGTCAACAGCGGTTCTGTTCATTCGGTTGATCCGGTTATGTATGATGCTGTAAAGATTGCAGCAGAACTGGTGCCGGATATGGAAGAACCGGCAGCACTTCCAAAAGAGGTGGAGGAAAAAGTGCTTCATGACCTTACAGGGACTTATGGAGAGCCCGAGGTGAGAGAGGCGCTGGAAGAAATTCAGTCTTTGATCAATGAAGGAGAACTGTTTACCAGGGATATTTACCACGACTATGTGGTTGATTTTAAAAAGAGAAAGACGGTTGTAAAGGCACTTTGCTTACATATTGCTCATGACTGTAACCTTGCATGTAAATACTGTTTTGCGGAAGAAGGAGAGTATCATGGACGCCGTGCCCTGATGTCATTTGAAGTTGGAAAGAAGGCACTGGACTTTCTGATTGCAAATTCCGGGAACCGAAAGAATCTGGAAGTGGACTTTTTTGGCGGCGAACCTTTGATGAATTGGGAAGTTGTTAAGCAGCTTGTTGAATACGGACGCTCAAAAGAGAAAGAATATAATAAAAACTTCCGTTTTACCATGACAACCAACGGCGTTCTTTTAAATGACGAGATCATGGAATACTGCAACCGGGAGATGAGCAATGTGGTATTAAGCCTTGATGGGCGCAGGGAAGTCAATGACCGGATGCGGCCGTTCCGCAATGGAAAGGGCAGCTATGAGCTCATTGTTCCCAAATTTCAGAAGTTTGCAAAAATGAGAGGGTCAAAGGATTATTATATCCGTGGTACATTTACACGGAATAATATGGATTTTTCAAAGGATGTGCTGGAGTTTGCCGATCTTGGTTTTGAGAGTATGTCCATTGAACCCGTTGTGGCTCAGGAGGAAGAGGAGTATTCTATCAGACAGGAAGATATTCCGGCAATTTTAGAGGAGTATGATAAGCTGGCTGTTGAGTATATTAAAAGACAGAAGGAAGGAAGAAGATTTAATTTCTTCCATTTTAATATTGATTTGACTCAGGGACCCTGCGTAGCGAAACGATTGTCTGGCTGCGGTTCTGGGACCGAGTATCTGGCAGTTACCCCGTGGGGGGATTTCTATCCATGCCACCAGTTTGTCGGAGAAGAGAAGTTTCTTCTCGGCAATGTAGATACAGGTGTGACAAATACACAGATCCGCGACGAATTTAAACTTTGCAATGTTTATGCAAAAGATAAATGCCGGGATTGTTTTGCAAGGTTTTACTGCAGCGGAGGCTGTGCAGCCAACTCCTATAATTTCCATGGAAGCATTACCGATGCGTATGAAATCGGCTGTGAGATGCAGAAGAAGCGGATTGAGTGTGCGATCATGATTAAGGCAGCTTTGGCTGAAGAATAATGTGAAGGAGAAAAGTCATGAAAAGTAACAAAGGCAAGGGCCTCTTAGGGCTGATTATTGCACTGGCACTGGTTGGTTTGTTCGGCTATTTCGGATATAGCACCATGAGTGACATTAAGCTTGGATTGGATCTGGCGGGGGGCGTCAGCATTACCTATCAGGCAAAAGAAGAAAAACCAAGTGCCGAGGATATGAAGGACACAATTTATAAGCTGCAGCAGAGAGTACAGAATTACAGCACGGAAGCTGAAGTATACCAGGAAGGGGACAACCGTATTAATGTGGACATCCCTGGCGTTTCCGATGCCAATGCAATTCTTGAAGAACTTGGAAAACCCGGCTCTTTATCATTTACGGATGAAGCCGGAAAAGTTATCTTAAATGGTAATCAGGTATCAACAGCAAAGCCGGTTATCACAGAAAATAATGGTATCAAGGAATATATGGTTGATCTGACCTTCACCGATGAAGGGAAAAAGGCGTTTGCAGACGCAACCACTGCCAATGTTGGGAAACGAATTGCCATCATCTATGACGGAAAGATCTATTCCAATCCGGTTGTGCAGGAACCAATTACCCAGGGACAGTGCCAGATCAGCGGTATGGACACCTATGAAGAAGCAGAAACACTTGCTTCCACTATCCGTATCGGTTCCCTTTCTCTCGAGCTGGAGGAGCTTCGTTCCAATGTAGTTGGTGCAAAACTTGGACAGGAAGCCATTACCACCAGCTTAAAGGCAGGTGCCATCGGATTTGGTATCGTGGCAGTATTTATGATTCTGGCTTATTTACTTCCGGGATTTGCTGCAGTTGTGGCATTATCTATTTATGTAGGCGTTATATTAATTCTGCTGGATGCATTTGAGGTGACACTTACACTTCCCGGAGTTGCAGGTATTATTCTCTCCATCGGTATGGCGGTGGATGCCAACGTAATTATCTTTACCCGTATCAAAGAAGAGATCGGGTCTGGAAAAGCAGTAAAAAATGCAATTCAGGTTGGATTTAACAAGGCACTGTCTGCTATTGTGGACGGTAACGTGACCACTCTGATTGCCGCTGCAGTTCTGTTCTGGAGAGGTTCCGGTACAGTAAAGGGCTTTGCCTCCACACTGGCAATCGGTATTGTACTGTCCATGATTACCGCACTGTTTGTGACAAAGTTTATTTTAAACAGCCTGTTCCTGCTTGGCTTTGAAAATGAAAAGCTGTATGGAATGAAAAAGGATAAAAAGATCATTGATTTTGTATCCAAACGTAAGATCTGGTTTTCCGCATCTTTGCTTGTAATCGTTGTCGGACTGGTATGGCTTGGTTTAAATAAATCCCAGACAGGGAATATCTTAAATTACAGCATGGAATTTAAGGGCGGTACCTCCACCAATGTAACCTTTAATGAGGATCTGTCACTGGACAAGATCTCCTCAGAGGTGGTACCTGTTGTGCGGGAAGTTACCAATGACACAGATGTTCAGACTCAGAAGGTAGCAGGAACCAACGAAGTAATTATTAAGACGAAAACTCTGACTGTACAGGAAAGAAAAGCGTTAGACAAAGCCATGGTAGATCATTTCAGTGTGGAAGCAGAGAAGATTACAGCGGAAAGTATATCCGGTGCAATCAGCCAGGAGATGAAGAGAGATGCCATTGTTGCAGTGATCATCGCTACCATCTGCATGCTGCTTTATATCTGGTTCCGGTTTAAGGATATCCGTTTTGCAGGAAGTGCAGTACTGGCACTGGTTCATGATGTATTGATCGTGCTTACCTTCTACGCAATCCTGAAATGGTCCGTGGGTTCCACTTTCATTGCTTGTATGCTTACCATTGTAGGATACTCCATCAATGCGACTATCGTCATTTTTGACCGTATCCGTGAAAACTTAAAGACTCAGAGCAAGCTTGAACTTTCTGATATCGTTAACTTAAGTATAACCCAGACAATTACCAGAAGTATTAATACCTCACTGACCACATTTGTCATGGTATTTGTTCTGTTTCTTATGGGAGTGTCTTCCATTCGGGAGTTTGCTCTTCCGCTCATGGTAGGCATTATCTGCGGTACCTATTCTTCTGTCTGCATCACAGGTTCTCTGTGGTATGTCATGACTGCCAATAAGAATAAGAAAAGTGTTAATGCAAAAGCAACTGCTAAAAACAGCAAAAAATCAAAGTAAGGAATTGTAAATGAACTATAAAATCATTGCAAAGGACGGACGTGCCAAACGGGCGGAAGTAACCACCGTTCATGGAACGATACAGACGCCGGTTTTCATGAATGTGGGGACGGTGGGGGCAATCAAAGGTGCTGTTTCCACCGATGATCTCCGGGAGATCAAAACCCAGGTGGAGCTGTCTAATACCTACCATCTTCATGTGCGCACAGGCGACCGGGTAATTAAGGAATTTGGCGGGCTTCATCAGTTTATGAACTGGGACCGCCCGATTCTGACAGATTCCGGTGGGTTTCAGGTGTTTTCACTCACCGGGTTAAGAAAAATAAAAGAAGAAGGCGTGTATTTCCAGTCTCACATTGACGGCCACAGGATCTTTATGGGACCGGAGGAGAGCATGCAGATACAGTCCAATCTGGCTTCTACCATTGCCATGGCATTCGATGAGTGCCCACCCCACCCGGCAACCAGGGAGTACATGCAAAACAGTGTGGACCGCACCACCAGATGGCTGGAGCGCTGCAGAATAGAGATGGCAAAACTGAATGAGCTTCCGGACACCATTAATAAAGATCAGCTGCTCTTTGGAATCAATCAGGGCGGTACCTTTGAGGATATCCGGATAGCCCATGCAAATACCATATCTGCTATGGATCTTGACGGATATGCACTGGGAGGTCTTGCTGTTGGCGAGAGCCATTCGGAGATGTACCGCATTCTTGATGAGACTGTGCCTTATCTGCCGGAAAACAAGCCCACATATCTTATGGGCGTTGGGACTCCTGCTAATATTTTAGAGTCTGTAGACAGGGGAGTTGATTTCTTCGACTGTGTATACCCGTCAAGAAACGGCCGTCACGGCCACGTTTATACAAACCATGGAAAATTAAATTTATTTAATTCCAAATTTGAACTGGATCATAGGCCGATAGAAGAAGGGTGCCAGTGCCCTGCCTGCCGTTCCTACAGCAGAGCTTACATCAGGCATTTATTGAAAGCAAAAGAAATGCTGGGCATGCGATTATGTGTCTTGCATAATCTGTATTTTTATAATACAATGATGGAAGAGATTCGAGAAGCGATTGAGAACCACCGTTATGGAGAATATAAGGAGAGGAAGCTTTCCGGCATGGCAGCAGGTACATCCGGGGAATAAAGCGCTCCCTTTGGACAGGCATATACGGCAGGATCGATCTATAAGGAGGAAACGGTTATGTTATTAGCAACAGGCGGTACGATGGGCATGGGTTTCTGGGTGCTTTATATTGCAGTAATCTTTGGCTTTATGTATTTTATTGCGATCAGACCACAGAAGAAAGAGAAGAAAAGACAGCAGGAGATGTTCGCCAGCATAGCAATCGGTGACAGCATATTAACCAGCAGTGGTTTTTACGGAGTCATTATCGACATGACGGATGATACCGTAATTGTAGAATTCGGCAACAATAAAAACTGTAGAATTCCTACGCAGAAATCAGCCATTGTACAGGTTGAAAAGCCAGAAGCATAGAATGTATCGATAGAATTAAAAAACCCGGAGAAAGATTACTTTTTCCGGGTTTTATGTGTGTTTCGGGTTGACAGGTTGTTGCTTCTGAGATATACTTCAAAAGTAAACGGTTCAATAATGAACTAATAATAACATGAGAACGAATCCATCAGTATACAGTGAGGCGATTTTCTCATATGATTTAGTAAGGGTGTTGGAATGAATGAGACTGTAACGAATATGCCGGGGGAAAGAATGAGTCTGGAAGAGGAATGCTGTCTGGCATGTTTTGTAAAGATCGATAAGATCTATCAGAAACTATGCAGTCAGTCCGTATCAGAGTACGGATTTACTCCCAATGAAATAGTAGTCATGATGTTTCTTGCAAATAATGGGGGATTAAAGAGTGCTTCGGAGATTGCCCAATATAGAAACATCTCAAAAGGTCTGATTGCGAAATCTGTGGATTCTCTTTGTGAGAAGGGATATATCACGGCAGACAGAGATAAAAATGACCGAAGGCTGGTTCTCTTAAAGCTTACGGAGAAAAGCGATGAGGTTGTGAACCGGATCAGGCGGTGCAGGAAGAACTTCGTGGAAGAGCTTCACAAAGATATTCCCAAAGAATATATCGGGATTCTTCACCGCACCGCGTCAATTATGAATCAGAATGTGGAAAGCCTGTTAAATAAAACCTCCGTCAAGACCAATGATCTGACCGGTTAAATAGGAGTTTTTATAACCCAGATGATAGACAAGATCTGCGACTTCTTCGGCTTTTCCCAGTCTTCCGGCCGGGATCTCATCGATTAAGGCAATCAGCTCATCTTCACTTAAAAACTGATTCATCTCCGTATCGATAGCTCCGCACGCAACCGCGTTAACCTGGATATTGCTTGGAGCCAGTTCTTTGGCAAGAGCCTTGGTAAATGCATTGATTCCTCCCTTGGTAGCGGAATAGGCTACTTCACAGGAAGCACCCGAGACACCCCAGATGGAAGAGATGTTTATAATTTTACCCTGTTTGCGTTCCAGCATTCCTGGGATAGCCAGCTTGGAACAGTGAAAGGCGGAGGTTAGATTGGTCCGTATAATACGGTCCCAGGCCTCAGTTGTCATATCCTGTAAAAGACCGATGTAGGAAATTCCTGCATTGTTGACAAGAACATCCAGAGAACCAAACTGTTTTTTGATCTGCAAAAAAAGCTCCTGGCATTGATTGATGTCACCCATGTCACCCATGTAGGAGAGGCAGGAGATCTGATAGGACTCCAGTTCCTTCCTGGTTTGTAAAAGGCGGTCTTCATTATGGAGACAGTTAATGACCACATTGTATCCTTTTTTTGCAAATTTGACAGCAATGGCCTTACCGATTCCACGGGAAGCGCCGGTTACAAGTACTGTTTTTCGAGACATAAAACCACCCTCTCTGTCGTTGTATGATGCCTATATTTTAACAAATTCTGCTTCAAAATGCAACGAGGGCATTGCATACAAAAAGATGGGTGAGATATAATGAATACAAAAGAATCTGTATTTACAAAATAAAGAAAGCAGGTAGATAAAATGAATGAGATTTATGACGTAGTGATTATAGGGTCAGGTCCTGCAGGACTGTCCGCTGCAGTATATGGTAAAAGAGCAGAACTGAGAATGGTAGTGATTGAAAAAGAGGTAGCCAGCGGCGGCCAGATTCTTAATACCTACGAGGTGGATAATTATCCGGGCCTTCCAGGTATTAACGGATTTGATTTAGGCATGAAATTCAGAGAGCATGCTGAAAAGCTGGGAGCTGAGTTCTCCATAGATGAGGTGCTTCGTATAGAAGCAGCAGGCGGAGAATTCACAGTTGTAGGCCAGGAACGGTCCTATGAAACTAAAACGGTTATTATCGCAACTGGCGCACAGTACCGGAAACTCAGCGTCGTTGGTGAAAAGGAACTGACCGGGATGGGTGTTTCCTATTGTGCAACCTGTGACGGAGCGTTTTTCCGCAACAAGGTAGCCGCTGTTGTAGGCGGGGGCGATGTGGCAATTGAAGATGCCATATTCCTTTCCAGAATGTGCAAAAAGGTGTACTTAATTCACAGAAGAAATGAACTGCGTGGAGCGAAGACACTGCAGACACAGCTCTTTAACCAGAAGAATGTTGAAATCATCTGGGATACGGTAGTAGAAGAGATTGAAGGCGGAGATCAGGTGGAATCGCTCACCATTAAAAATTCCAAAACAGAAGAATCAAGCAAACTTTCCGTTGATGGTGTGTTCATAGCAGTGGGAATCAATCCGCAGAGCGATGCTTTTGACAATCTTGTGGAAATGGATCATGGATACATTAAGGCAGGAGAAGATTGTGAAACCAATATTCCAGGAATTTTTGCAGCAGGTGACGTCAGAACCAAACAGCTGAGACAGGTATCCACAGCAGTTTCAGACGGTGCCAATGCAATTACAAGCGTGGAGCGTTACCTGACACGGAACGGAAAATAAAATAACTACTGAAGTCTGGATATGCTCTCTTCACAGCAAACAGTTTTAACTGTCTGCTGAGAAGGGAGCATATTAATATTACAGTCTGAGTTTAATCCCATTAAAACATATAATCTGCCATGACTTCTTATATGCTTTCTCCGGTTGTGAAAAGTATTGAAAATAATAAAATGGTATTATGAACTGATAAGTGACGGGAAACTGTCTGCAGTAAAATTTTAAGGAGGAAAAAGCAATGAGTAGGTTATTGGGGAAAGCAGCGGCAGTCTGCATGGGGGTCGTGGTCTGTCTGAATATGACAACAGGCATGGGCTGGGCTGATAGTCAGGGAGAGGTTCCTTTAAAGGATATTTATAAGGGAAAATTTCTGATCGGCAATATTTATAACAGCTTTAACCTTACGGGAATGGACAGAGACATCATACTCCGACATTACAATGTGGTTACACCCGAAAATATGATGAAACCAGATGCAATGCAGAAGGAAAAAGGGGTCTTTACTTTTGAATCCGCAGATGCAATGACCGGATTCTGCCAGGAGAATGGTTTGCAGACTGTGGGGCATACACTGGCATGGCATGGGCAGACTCCTGACTGGATGAATGCCGGATGCAGCCGGGAAGAAGCAATTGGCAGACTGAGAAATCACATATCCAATGTGGCAGGGCATTACAGTGGAAAACTGCTATCCTGGGATGTGGTAAACGAAGCGATTCAGGACGGAGCCAGACTTCCTGCAGACGGGAACTGGAAATCCTGCTTACGGGATACTCCGTGGCTGAGAAACATAGGTAACGATTATATAGAACTGGCTTTTCAGTTTGCCCATGAGGCAGACCCCAATGCCAAACTGTATTATAATGATTACAATTTAAACGATATTAACAAAGCTCAGATAGCAGCCGCAATGTTTTCTGATTTAAAGAAAAGGGGTATTCCCATTGATGGGATAGGTATGCAGGCACACTACAGCACCACCCTGCCTGTTGCTACAGTAGAAAATTCCCTGGAATTGTTTAAAGAGTCCGGGGCCGAAATATCAATAACGGAACTTGATGTCGTAGTCAGCCAGGCTGAGGCCTCAGGGCTTACAAAAGATCAGGAGATTGCTCAGGGACAGATATATGCCCAGCTTTTCAAACTTTATAACCAATATTCAGATGTTATAAAAAGAGTAACGTTTTGGGGTTATAATGATACAAAGAGTTGGAGAAGCTCCTATTTCCCTTGTTTATTTGACGGGAATTACAAAGCCAAAGAAGCTTATTATGCAGTTGCAGATCCCGATGGATATTTAAGAAAACACCCTGTTAAGGAGATCCCGGAGCCGAATACCATCACTGCGGCAAAAGGCAGCCCGGTAATCGATGGTGCTGTAGATGAAATCTGGAATAGTGCAAAGGAAGAGCCGGTTAATATTATGACAATGGCCTGGCAGGGAGCATCCGGCACTGTAAGAACACTTTGGGATGAAAAGAATATTTATGTTCTTGTGAATGTTAAAGATAAGATTTTAAATACGGATAGCCAAAATGCCTATGAGCAGGATTCGGTTGAAGTCTTCTTAGATGAAAACAATAACAAATCTTACTCTTACCAGGAGGACGACGGACAGTATCGAGTGTCTTGTAAAAACGTTGTTACGTTTGGAAGTAATGGAACGAGAGAAGGGTTTGAGTCAGCGGTAAAAGTGACGGAAGAAGGATATCTGGTGGAAACGAAGATTCCGTTAACAAGTGAAGCTTGTAAAGGTAAAATTATGGGATTTGATATTCAGATCAATGATAGCAATGAACGGGGAGAACGGATCAGTGTAGCCAAGTTTAATGATGATTCTGATAATTCCTGGCAGTCAACGGCCAAATGGGGAAATCTTCTTTTAAAGTAGCAAAATAGATTATGGGAGGCAGAATATAAATGAATGAGATTTACAGGCAAAAAGAGGCAGAACTGCTGATTTATACCCGTCACCCCGACAGGGAACAATATCCGGACGGCCTGGCACGGAGCATTCACTTAGCATGGAGCAAAGATGGACGCATTTATCAGCCGTTAAACCGGAATTATGGAATACTGTTTGCAGAGGCTGTTATCCGCAAAAACAATACCATCTGCGCCAAGGGGCTGAAAAACCCATGGGTATTTGAGATGCCCGCGGGCTCCTATGGGATTTTTGCAATACGGGTGAATGAAGACGGGAGTGCAGATCAAGAGAGTCTGGGATGCGTTTTCTTATGGACCACAGAAGATTTTATAGAATTTAAGGAAAGAGGAATGTTGAATCTGGGAGGGGATATTCCTGTTAACCGGGTATCGTGTCAGTACTTAAGGACAGCTGGTTTTTATGAAATTTTATGGGAGGATAAGAAAGACGGACTCTATTTTAATACAACCTCAGATATAATTAGTCCATCGGATCTTTCTGCTCCCCAATCTGCTTCTAAAAGAGGGGAGGCTATGGAGATTCAAGGACCGGAAGGAGCACTGCCTGGGAATTGTATAAAGATAAAAAGCGATTTCTGTGACCGCATTGTCCGAAGATGGAGACCTGTCAGGAATACAGAGATTCTTGTCCCGGATAAAGTGGAGGTTTCGTCTGAGGAGGATCTAAACCAGATTTGCGCAACAGCCTTCTATTCAGATGGATCTAGTGTGTTAAAGGCTGTCCGGTGGGATCACAGCGGTGTGGATTATAAACGGCCGGGGGAATATACGGTAAACGGAACGGTTGCAGACCGGAAGTATCCATTTCCCCTTGCAAGAGGATTTGCAGATCCGGTGGTTTTCCAGTGGAACGGAACCTATTATTTCATTTCAACCAATGATAATTTAAATGATGTGGGCCTCTATGTTCGTCAGGCAGATACGCCGGAAGCGCTTTTTTATGAAAGCACCAAACATCAGCTGATTCTTGAGTATAATGAAGAGGATGAGTTTATTCAGACTTTCTGGGCACCGGAATTTCATATCATAGGTGGTGAGCTTTATATTCTGTTCGCAGTCGGGGGAAAAAGATGGTCTCCTCAGTGCCATTTAATGAAGCTGAAAAAGGGAGGAAATATACTGGATAAAAACAGCTGGGAAAAGCCCGTTCGAATACAGAAAAGAGATGGATCGTGGCTGGCAGATAAGGGGATAACTTTAGATATGACATATTTAAAGGTAAAGGGAGTCTCCTATATGATATGGTCTTACCGGGAACACATTGGTACAGATTTAGACACCGGATCTATGCTTTATATTGCAACAACAGATGAGAAGCTTCCATGGAAATTAACCAGTGATCCGGTGCTGCTGTCACGTCCCCGTTATGGTTGGGAAAATGTGGAGGGAACCATCAATAATGAAGGACCTTATGCATTTGTAACGGATGATACGGTATATGTTACATATTCCGGAGGTGCAGCCAATGGTTACACATATGCATTAGGACTTTTGAAGGCAAAGACAGGGGCTGATCTGCTAAATCCGGAAAGCTGGAATAAAAGTACTGCACCGGTTCTTTCCTATTATTCTCTGGAACACAGATATGGCCCTGGTCATAACTCCTTTTTTGTGGATCCGGAAGGGAATTTAATGATTGCTTACCATGGGGTGGAATCCATAAAGGATCACATTCGGTGTACCGGAATTCACCGGGTTCATTTTGACATAACTGGCAATCCGGTATTTTCCCTCTCATCGGAACGGGATTTAAACCAGGAACTTAGGAAAGTGAAAACCAGAGCTGTTGTAAGATAATTCTAAAACAGTATACCCTGATAGTTAGATTAACTATCAGGGTAGTGTTTTTGCTAACCGTTAAACTCCTGCTCTTCTGGCATATAGGTGTCGAAAGGTTTTCTGCTGGAGCCTGCCTCCTGGCTCTCGTTATCTGCTTTTTTCTGAGCAGAGGATGCATCCCCTTTTAACTGCTGTATCTGCTTGTCCAATTCTTTGATTCTTTTTTCCAGATCTTTGTATTTGCTGCTTTGCTGCAATGCAAAAGGATTTCGTTCTTTATCCCGTTGATCTTCCAGTTTTCCCTTTTCCTTTTCCAGCGTTTTTATTTGCTGTTCTATATCACTGGTATCCGGTTCTGTTTTTTGACTGGTGTCTGCCCCAGCCGAATATTGAGGTGAATAAGTTCCCATATTGCTGACATTCATAGTAAATCCTCCTTTTTTCTGAGATACTATGAATATATTAAGGATATCATGGGGTTTCAAGAGCTTTGCATTGAGATGTATTCTGATTGTTGTGAAATGATAAAGAGCACATTTAAACGAAAGCTATTCGGACCTTTCTCAACATCGACAGTGCCATGATATTTCTCTGCCACTGCTTTTATACTTTGAAGTCCGATTCCGGAGCCTTTGACTGGCACAATGTCGTCGGATCGGCTGTTTTCTATCTCAATCATAAAGAAGCCGCCTTTCCGGACCGTTTTAAGTATCATATATTGAGGTGTTTTGCTTTCACTGCTGCAGGCTTTGACAGCGTTATCCACAGCATTTGAGAATACGATACATAAATCAATATCATCGATATTACTGCTATCAGGAATTTTTACGGTGCAGTCAACGTTTATTCCCTTCTGGTGTGCTATCCCTAATTTATTTGTTAACAAAATATCCAGAATGGCATTTCCTGTCTGACATGGAAAAGAAAGCTGATCTGACATCGTGGTCAGTTTCCCCAGATATTCTAAGGCCTTTTGGTTTTGTCCTGTCTTTAAAAAACCACTCAGTACGGTCCAGTGGCCATTTAGATCATGCCGGAATGTTCTTGTCAGTTCATAGCGCATCTGCATATCCTGAACAGAATTAGTCTGGATGCTTACCTGCTGTTCCAGAAGAGTATTCCGCATTTGCAGCGCAAAGCTTTCCAATAATTTTTTATAAGCAAATAGCACTGCAAACAGACATAAATAAGCAGCAATCTGGATAATCAGCATCGTCCAGTCATTTACAACAGGTAAGATTCTAGTGCCTTCTGAATTTACTGTAACGGTATTCCCATATGTGGCAAAAACCTGCTGCATAACTAAAAGCACGAAGAGGATGGGCAGCAAAAGAATCAGAATATAACGCAGCATGGGTAATTTCCTGTCTTTCAGCCATTTGAGGGCAAGCTGATAAGAAAAAAATACGGCTGCCATTACAAACAGACTGCTTATTACCGTAAGAACCGTAGTATAGGGAAACAAGAGTGTTAAGGCTATATTAAGCAAAGTCTGAAATATCCCGTTAACCACTTGCATAATGCAGATTGCCAGTATAGCTGAAGACGCAGACGATGCCGGCGGACTTTTTAGAGCCAGCCATCCGAATAAAGAAAGTGCTACCAGCTCCAGAAGAGTGGATGCTGGAAATGCAGCCCGGGTGAATAGTTCAATTGCAGCCAGCAGATAAATGACAAGTATGTAACCTGCAAAATGATACCATTTTACAATTCGAATCGTAAATCTCCCCAAAAACCAAATCTCCAGCAAAGCCAGACAGGCATTCAATATACAGAAGAAGTAAATAAAATCAAACCACCCGATGAACAGTCCGGTTATCGGCATCTATCTGTCCCCTTTCTTCATATAAATCAGCATTGCTTCTATGAACTCCTGCCTGCGAAGCCTGGAAACGGGGATGTTCTCCCCGTTAACTAACTTCGCCTGTCCATTTTCATACCCAATGACAGCGTGAAGGTTAACCAGGTAGCTGCGGTGGCAGCAGAAAAAGTCAGGTGCCAGCTGTTTCTCTAATTCATTTATCCTAAAATAGTAGTCAATAATCTCCTGTTTTGTATGTACAAAAATTTTTCTGTTTATAGCTTCGCAATATAAAATATCAGCAAAATGGACAGATTGACACCAGGATCCTTTTTGAATTGTCAAAACGGCTGTTTTTTTCTCCAAAACATAGTGGATTATACGGTCCATTGTGGATTGAAAACGCTGACTGTTCAGTGGTTTGAGCAGATAATCGGCTGCCTCTACGGAAAAGGCATCATAGACATATTCTTTTAGGATTGTTACAAAAATAATAAAGCTTTCTGAACCGGACTGCCTAAGCCGTTTTGCTGCTTCCATACCGGTTAAACTGCTCATTTGTATATCAAGAAAGATGATATCAAATGATTCATCGTATTTAAGCAGATCTTCTGCACTGGAAAAGGAAAGTATATCAGCGTTATAACTGGTTTTATTCATATAATCACATATCTTGTTTTTTAATTCCTGTATCATATTGCCATCATCATCACATACCGCTATTTTAATCAAAATAAGTACCTCAGTATCATGTAATAAATAAATCATATTAAGAATACATTTGATAATGCGAAACTTCAAGTGTAATGTTGCGAAATGCAGGCAGAATGATTGGTTATGCAGTAGGTGAACTATAAAAAGGGCGGAAACCGATTATGGTTCCGCCCTTGCATTATTATTTAATTAAAGTTTTTCTTAGAATTCCGGTTCAATCAGTCCGTAAGAACCGCTATTCCTTTTATATACTACATTCACTTCATCGGTATCCCCATTGAGGAATACGAAGAAGTTATGTCCGAGAAGCTCCATCTGCACACATGCTTCTTCCGGATCCATTGGTTTTACTGCAAATTTCTTCGTTTTCACTATGTCCACATGATCATCGGAGACAGTTTCATCTTCTATAAAAGCTTTTGAAAAGGAAGGTGCGTTTAATTTTTTGTCGATTAATTTGTTTTTATATTTTTTCAACTGGCGTTCCAGGATCTCTTCAACCAGATCGATGGTAACGTACATGTCATTACTTGATTCTTCCGCACGAATAATATGTCCTTTCACTGGAATAGTCACTTCAATTTTCTGCATTTCCCTCTGCACGCTGAGTCTTACTGTTGCTTCTGTAGCAGGTGCAAAAAAACGGTCCAGCTTTCCAAACTTGTCTTCAATAGCCTCCCGTAACCCTGCTGTCACCTCAATATTTCTTCCTGTAATTGTAAAACGCATAAGTCATCAGCTCCTTTTTCTTGAGATGGGTATAGTATATCACATTTATTAGAATAATTCAATGTGATTGTAAAATGTTAAGATAATTCATGAAAAGTTAATGTAAAAATTATCTTCTTCTTATTTTATCAATTTATTGAAAAACTATAGATAAGACTAAAAAAAAGTCAAGGGAAAAATGGGATTTTTCGTCGAAAAAGTAAATTTTATGACAAATATACAAAAATGAATGGTTTTGTCATTGTCATGGGAATGCTGGGTAAATGTGGAGAAAAAATGTGGATAATGTGGATAACTCGGTGTATAACTGATTTATTTCGCAATTGTGAGGGTTGGTGGTGGGGATAAAAATGGGGGAAAAATACACAATCGGATGTGGATAATGTGGAAAAGTCGGGAATCGAACAAATTTTTTGTGCAATGTGTCAGGTTAACCATAATTTTCTCATGATTTGCTGGAGGTTGCTGATGAAATTGGCAGTACCTGGCAATAATAAGTCTGATTGTTACCAGAATGTTAATTTTTTATGAATTCGTTGAATTAAATACGGGTTAGTGCTACAATATACAGGATTGTACGGTGTATATTGAAAGATAGAGTAGGAGAATAAATCATGAACTTGGTTCAAAAAATATTTGGAACTCATAGTGAAAGAGAATTGAAAATTGTTAATCCCATTGTGGATAAAATAGAATCTCTGCGCCCGACCATGGTTGCACTTACGGATGAGGAATTGAAGAATAACACGAAGCTTTTTAAGGAAAGACTGGCAGCAGGAGAAACTCTTGACGACATCTTGCCGGAAGCATTCGCAACTGTAAGAGAAGCCGGAAGGCGAGTTCTTAATATGGAACATTTCCGTGTGCAGTTAATCGGTGGTCTGGTTCTTCACCAGGGACGTATTGCGGAGATGAGAACGGGTGAAGGAAAGACTCTCGTTTCCACATGTCCGGCTTATTTGAATGCACTGGCTGGCAACGGTGTGCAGATTGTTACTGTAAACGACTACCTGGCAAAGCGTGATGCGGAATGGATGGGAAGAATTCATGAATTCCTGGGCATGACTGTCGGTGTTGTACTGAATAACATGAGCTCCGATGAAAGACGTGACGCATATAACTGTGATATTACCTATGTAACCAACAATGAGCTTGGTTTTGATTATTTAAGGGATAACATGGCCATCTATAAAGAACAGATGGTATTAAGAAATTTAGATTTCTGTATTATTGATGAGGTCGACTCTGTCTTAATTGATGAGGCAAGAACGCCTCTGATTATTTCCGGACAGAGCGGAAAATCCACGAAGCTTTATGAAGTCTGCGATATTCTTGCACGCCAGTTAGAAAAGGGCGAGGCTTCCGGAGAATTCTCTAAGATGGCCGCCATCATGGGCGAAGAAATCATAGAGACCGGTGATTTCATTGTGGATGAGAAGGACAAGGTTGTTAACTTAACAGAACAGGGTGTGGAAAAAGTTGAGCAGTTCTTCCATATTGAGAACCTGTCAGATCCGGAAAACTTAGAGATCCAGCATAATATAATCCTGGCTCTCCGGGCAAACTATCTGATGTTCCGGGATAAAGATTATGTGGTTAAGGATGATGAGGTCCTGATTGTAGATGAATTTACAGGACGTATTATGCCGGGAAGACGGTATTCTGACGGTCTTCATCAGGCAATTGAGGCGAAGGAGCATGTGAATGTCCGCAGAGAGAGCAAGACTCTTGCGACCATTACATTCCAGAACTTCTTTAATAAATACAACAAAAAAGCAGGTATGACCGGTACGGCTCTTACAGAAGAGAAGGAATTCAGAAATACCTATGGAATGGATGCGATTTCAATTCCAACCAACCGTCCCATTGCTCGTATCGACCAGGAAGATGCAGTTTATAAAACTAAGAAAGAAAAATTTGAAGCAGTATGCGACGAAGTGGCAGTTGCCTATGAAAAGGGCCAGCCAGTTCTGGTTGGTACCATAACCATTGAAACATCCGAGATGTTAAGCTCAATGTTAAAGCGCAGAGGGATTCCTCACAAAGTCTTAAATGCAAAATATCATGAGCTGGAAGCGGAAATTGTTGCTGACGCAGGTGTGCATAAAGCGGTTACCATTGCTACCAACATGGCAGGCCGTGGTACTGATATTAAGCTGGACGACGAATCCAAAGCTGCAGGTGGTCTTAAAATTATCGGTACAGAGCGCCATGAATCACGCCGTATTGATAATCAGCTGCGCGGTCGTTCCGGACGTCAGGGAGATCCGGGTGAATCCAGATTCTACATTTCTCTGGAAGATGATTTAATGCGTCTCTTTGGTTCCGAACGCCTTGTGGGTATGTTTAATGCCTTAGGTGTGCCGGAAGGAGAGCAGATTGAACATAAGATGCTGTCCAATGCTATTGAAAAGGCACAGATGAAGATAGAGACCAACAACTACGGAATCCGTGAGAACCTGTTAAAATACGATGAGGTCATGAACGAACAGCGTGAAGTGATCTATGATGAGAGAAAAAAGGTTCTTGATGGAGACAATATGCGTGACGTTGTCTTAAAGATGGTCACTGACATTGTGGAGAATGCGGTGGATTTATCCGTCAGCGACGAACAGTCACCGGAAGAATGGGATTTAAATGAATTGAATACCCTTCTCCTTCCTGTGATCCCTCTTTCGCCGATCACTCTTCCTGAAGACGGTAAGATGAAAAAGAATGAACTAAAGCATATGCTCAAGGAAGAAGCGATTAAGCTTTATGAAACAAAGGAAGCGGAGTTCCCTGAGGGAGAGCAGATCCGTGAGATAGAGCGTGTTATTCTTTTAAAAGTTATTGATAATAAATGGATGTCCCATATTGATGATATGGATCAGCTGCGCCAGGGTATTGGACTTCAGGCCTATGGTCAGAGAGATCCCCTTGTGGAATACAAGATGAGCGGCTATCAGATGTTTGATGAGATGACAGCAGCGATCAGGGAAGATACCGTCCGGATCCTCTTCCATATCAGAGTTGAGCAGAAGGTGGAGCGGGAACCCGCTGCCAAGGTGACAGGAACCAATAAGGATGACAGTTCAGTGAAGACTCCGGTGAAAAAGGCTGATAATAAGGTCTATCCCAATGATCCGTGTCCATGCGGTTCCGGCAAAAAGTATAAGCAGTGCTGCGGACGTAAATTAGTATAGTATTTTTATGAGATTGGAGTCCGTTCCCTTTTAGGGGCCGGACCCCAATTTTATATTGATAAATTAAAAAACAGAAAGTGGGTGACACAGTGGTAGAATTAGATCAGTACAAATACGAATTATCTACGTATCAAAAACCATTAGTGGAAGTGAGGGATTCACTTTGACTTAGATAACAAGTTAAAGCGAATCGATGAGTTGGACAAGTCCATGGAGGAACCTGGTTTCTGGGAAGATCCGGAAAAGTCAGGAAAGATCGTCCAGCTTGCTAAGAATTTAAAGGATACTGTACAAAGCTACAGAGACTTAGAGCAGCAATATGAAGACATTGGAGTCATGATCCAGATGGGAAACGAGGAAAACGATGCTTCCCTGATTCCGGAAGTGGCCCAGATGCTGGCTGAGCTGAAAGAAAAACTGGAAGAGATGAGGATTAATACCCTGCTTTCCGGTGAGTATGACAGCCATAACGCCATTCTAAAACTGAATGCCGGTGCCGGTGGAACTGAATCCTGTGACTGGTGCAGCATGCTTTACCGTATGTTCTGCCGCTGGGCGGAGAAAAGGGGTTTTCAGACAGAAGTGCTTGATTATCTTGACGGAGATGAAGCAGGTATCAAATCCGTAACTGTTCAGATTAATGGCATCAATGCTTACGGTTATTTAAAATCAGAAAAAGGGGTACACCGACTGGTACGGATTTCCCCGTTTAATGCGGCAGGCAAACGTCAGACATCCTTTGTGTCCTGCGATGTCATGCCAGATATTGAAGAAGATCTTGATGTGGATATCAATGAAGAAGATTTAAGAATTGATACCTACCGTTCCAGTGGAGCAGGCGGACAGCATATCAACAAGACCTCCTCTGCCATCCGGATCACTCATCTTCCGACTGGAATTGTGGTGCAGTGTCAGAATGAGCGGTCTCAGTTCCAAAACAAGGACAAGGCGATGCAGATGCTGAAAGCAAAGCTTTATATGTTAAAGCAGCAGGAGAATGCGGAAAAACTTTCCGGAATCCGTGGAGATGTAACGGAAATCGGTTGGGGAAACCAGATTCGTTCTTATGTGCTTCAGCCATATACGATGGTGAAAGATCACAGGACCAATTCAGAGACCGGCAATGTAAACAGTGTTCTTGATGGAGCATTGGACCAGTTTATGTATGCATATCTCCGCTGGATAAGTACTGGAGCAAAAGCTGATGAAGTTTCCGCAGATACCTAGTTTTTTCATGCATTTTTTTCAATACCGAAGAAAATAAATATAAAAATAGTTGCATACCAATTGTAAATATGATAATATCTTCCCTATGAGCACAGATGTATTTCCGATGCGGACACAGAAGGGGAGATATTTTTTTATGGAAGATAAAAGTAAATATTTTGTGGTTAAGCAGAAGGCTGTACCTGAAGTATTGCTGAAGGTAGTTGAGGCAAAAAAATTACTGGAATCGGAACGGGTTATCACCGTACAGGAGGCTACAGACCGGGTTGGAATCAGCCGCAGCTCCTTTTACAAGTACAAAGATGATATTTTTCCGTTTTATGACAATGCCAAAGGTAAGACCATTACGCTGGTCATGCAGGTGGATGATGAACCGGGTCTTCTATCCGATTTACTTCATGTGGTAGCTGTGTACCGCGCGAATATATTAACCATTCATCAAAGTATTCCGGTCAACGGCGTTGCTACCCTCACAATAAGTGTTGAGGTTCTTGAAACAACAGGGAATGTTTCGAAGATGGTTGAGGATATGGAAGAAAAGGATGGGGTCCACTACGTAAAAATTTTAGCCAGGGAGTGAGAATATGATGAATGTTGCAGTTATGGGCTATGGTACTATCGGGTCAGGTGTTGTTGAGATTCTGGAAAAGAATAAAGATATCATTGCCAGACAAGTCGGTGAACCGGTGAATGTGAAGTACATTCTGGATTTAAGAGAATTCCCCGGTACACCCATTGAAAATAAGATTGTTCATGATTTTTCCGTTATAGAGAAAGATCCGGAAATTTCCATGGTAATTGAGACCATGGGAGGATTAAATCCGGCGTATCCCTTTGTAAAAGCCAGCCTTAAGGCAGGCAAGCATGTGGCTACCTCCAACAAGGCTCTGGTGGCTGCGTATGGAACAGAGCTGTTAAAAACAGCAGAAGAAAATAAGGTTAATTTTCTGTTTGAGGCAAGCGTGGGAGGCGGTATTCCTATTATCCGTCCTTTGTATACATCTCTTGCCGGTGAACAAATCGAAGAAATAACAGGTATTTTAAACGGTACTACCAACTACATACTGACTAAAATGGACAAAGCCGGTGAGACCTTTGAAGAGGCACTTCGCAAAGCTCAGGAACTGGGATATGCGGAGCGAAATCCGGAAGCAGATGTGGAAGGACATGATACCTGCAGAAAAATTGCCATATTAACTGCCCTTGCCACGGGACACGAAGTGAATTATGAGCATATTTATACAGAAGGGATAACAAATATAACGGATGTGGATTTCCGTTATGCCGAAGCTCTTGGAACTTCTGTTAAACTGTTTGGATCCAGCAGAATCAATGGGAATACAGTTCATGCCTTTGTAGCTCCGGTTATGATCGGGAAGGACAATCCGCTGTATTTAGTAAACGATGTTTATAACGGCATTCTTGTAAAGGGAAATATGCTGGGCACTTCCATGTTTTATGGAAGCGGAGCTGGGAAGCTCCCCACAGCAAGTGCCGTAGTAGCAGATATTATTGAAGCCCTTAAAAACCCGGACCATCATGTGAAGATGGGCTGGGATGGAAACAGTTTGAATCTCTCTTCCATGGACAGCGTCTCATTTCGTCATTTCGTACGGATTAAGGGGATTGCGGCCAAACGGCTCAGTGAGATAGAAGATGCCTTTGGAAAGGTAGAAGTCACAGAACTGGATCATATGGACGAATTCGCAGTTATGACAGATGTTATGACGGAAGAAGAATACAGGTTAAGAGCGAAAAAACTGTCCGGGATCAGACAGCGCATCCGCGCAGAAATTTAATTTCGCCAGGAGGCATCAATGTTAGTTGTTAAAAAATTTGGCGGTAGCTCCGTCGCAGACAAAGAAAGAATATTTAATGTAGCAAAACGCTGCATCGAGGAATATGAAAAAGGCAATCAGGTGGTAGTGGTTTTATCGGCAATGGGAAAGACGACCGACGGTCTGATTGCCAAAGCTCATGAGATTAATCCCAACCCTCCCAAGAGAGAGATGGATATGCTGCTTGCAACAGGTGAACAGATCAGTGTGGCACTGATGTCCATGGCCATGAATGTTCTGGGTGTACCATCTGTATCGTTAAACGCGGCACAGGTTGCCATGCATACCTCATCAGCCTATGGGATGGCCAAATTAAAAAAAATAGATACGGAACGGATCCAGCATGAACTGGAAGCGAAGAAAATCGTTATTATCACTGGTTTTCAGGGCATTAATAAATATGACGATTTGACGACTCTCGGACGGGGAGGATCGGATACGACTGCTGTGGCACTTGCTGCTGCGCTCCATGCAGACGCATGCGAAATATACACCGATGTGGATGGGGTATATACTGCAGATCCCCGTATTGTACCAGATGCCAGAAAACTTCTGGAGGTTTCCTACGACGAAATGCTGGAATTTGCATCTCTGGGAGCGAAGGTACTTCACAACCGTTCGGTGGAGATGGCAAAACGATATGGAGTGCAGCTGGTCGTACGGTCCAGTCTGAACAGAGAAGAAGGTACCATCGTCAAGGAGGAAACGAAATTGGAAAGAATGCTGGTGAGCGGGGTTGCCGCAGATAAAAATGTAGCCCGTATTTCAGTGATAGGGGTAAAGAATGAGCCTGGAATCGCATTTAAAATCTTTAATCTTCTGGCAAAACACAACATTAATGTTGATATCATCATCCAGTCCATTGGCAGGGAAGAGAGAAAAGATATCTCCTTTACGGTGGCAAAGCCTGATTTAAAAGAAACCATGGAGCTTTTAAATGAGCATAAGGAAGGGATCACAGCACAGAGTGTAACCAGTGAGGAAGATGTGGCGAAGGTCTCCATCATTGGTGCCGGTATGACAAGTAATCCTGGAGTTGCTGCAAAGATGTTTGAAGCGCTTTACAATGCGGGCATCAATATCAAGATGATCGCAACCTCTGAAATCAGGATCACGGTTCTGCTTCACGAAGAAGACGTAAACCGCGCCATGAGAACGGTTCATGATGCCTTTGATCTTGCAGATTAAAGGAAGGAAGAACGAATGATCTGGTTAGAAAAAATATGGAAATTAGGATCCGTCTGTATCTTTCATTCCCTTACCGGGCTTTATTGTCCAGGGTGCGGGGGAACGAGGGCAGTCCGGACATTGTTACAGGGGGACCTGCGGATGAGTGTTGAGTATCATCCGCTGGTCCTTTATACTGTTTTAGCTTTTATAGCAGAGATAACCATTCGGCTGGTGTCAAAAAAAAGAAAGCATCCGTTTAACCATGGAAAAAGGGAACGGATACTTGTTCTTATAGGTGCTGCAATTGTGATCATAAACTGGATTTTTAAGAATTATATGCTTGTGGTTAGAGGAATTGATCTGCTTCCTCCGTTAAATTAAGATTATTTTGCGGAGGAGGGCATCAGTGCCTGAGTGGTTGCTTCAAAGACCTGTCTGAAATACAGCCCCAAAGGAGTGTTGGTATCCATGACATCATAGACAAATATGATAAATAATGCCAGTAAAAGACCGCAGACAGCAGAAATGATGGAAAGGATCAGGCCAAGCTGTGCCTGATGGCTGAAGGGCTTTCCTTTCTTAGATAATACGGCAAGAGCAATGCCGGTCAAACCAAAAATAAGACCTGCAGGCAGGTTCCAGATACTGAATAAGGGAAGACAGTCTGTAAGCAGTCCCAGACCGCCGAAAAGGACAGACCAGAATGCAAAAAACGATCCGGTATTCGGAGTTTGCGGAAGCATGCCATTGTTGCTGTTATAATTTTCTCCCATTAATGTTTACCTCGTTTTTGTATAGTACATAAGAACATCCAGGATTTTCCTGATATAAACTGTATTGTATGATTGTAGCACGAAATAACCGCTGTGTCCAGACGGGTATTGCATTACTCAGAATGATGAATTATAATAGTTGAATTGAACCAACTATGAAAAATAAGAGGTACAGCATGGATATCATAAAGATTTTGCAGGAAGAACTTTCCATTTCCAGGAACCAGGTAGAAGAGACGATCAGACTCATTGATGAGGGGAACACCATACCTTTTATCGCAAGATACCGGAAAGAAGTTACTGGTTCTTTGAATGATGAAGTTCTGCGTAACTTAGACGAAAGGCTTCGCTATTTAAGAAATTTAGAGGAGCGGAAAGAGCAGGTACTGTCATCCATCCGGGAACAGGAGAAGCTGACACCAGAATTGGAAAAAAAGATTTTAAATGCCCTGACCCTGGTTGCAGTGGAAGATTTATACCGCCCTTACAAGCAGAAAAGAAGGACAAGGGCTACGATTGCCAAAGAAAAGGGGCTGGAGCCGTTAGCAGATCTGATTTTACTTCAGATGATAAAGACACCGCTTCTGGAAGCTGCATCGGATTATATATCAGAAGAAAAGGGAGCTGCCTCTGCCGAAGAAGCAGTGAGTGGAGCTATGGATATTCTGGCGGAACGGATTTCAGATCAGGCAGAGTACCGTACTTACATCCGCAATACAACCATGAACCAGGGAACTCTTATCTCAGCCGCAAAGGATGAGGAAACGGAATCTGTTTATGAAATGTACTATCATTATGAAGAAGCTTTAAAAAAGACCGCAGGACATCGGATTCTTGCTATTAACAGAGGAGAAAAGGAAAAGGTTCTGACTGTGAAAGTCCTGGCACCGGAGGACGTGATTCTTCGTTATCTGGAAAAACAGGTAATTACCCGGGACAATCCTGTGACTGCTCCTGTGTTAAGGGAAGTCATAAAAGACAGTTATGACCGTCTGATCGCACCTGCAATTGAGCGGGAAATCAGAAATGATTTAACGGAAACAGCGGAAAATGGAGCGATTCGTGTATTTGGTAAAAATTTAGAGCAGCTGCTTATGCAGCCTCCGATTGTGGGAAAAGTAGTTCTTGGCTGGGACCCGGCCTTTCGTACCGGCTGTAAGCTGGCGGTGGTTGATGAGACTGGAAAAGTGCTGGATACCGTTGTCATTTATCCCACTGCGCCTCAGAATAAAGTGGAAGAAGCGAAGACTGTTTTAAAGAAACTGATTAAAAAGTATGGAATATCCCTGATTTCCGTTGGGAATGGAACTGCTTCCAGAGAGTCAGAGACTATTATTGTGGAACTGCTAAAAGAGATTCCGGAGCAGGTTCAGTATATTATAGTCAACGAAGCCGGAGCTTCTGTTTATTCCGCCAGTAAACTGGCAACAGAAGAATTCCCCAATTTTGACGTAGGACAGAGAAGTGCTGCCTCTATTGCCAGAAGACTGCAGGATCCTCTTGCAGAACTGGTAAAAATTGATCCCCAATCCATTGGTGTGGGTCAGTATCAGCATGACATGAATCAGAAGCATTTAAGTGAAGCGTTACAGGGAGTCGTGGAAGACTGTGTCAATAAAGTAGGCGTAGATTTAAACACAGCATCTGCCTCTTTACTGGAATATATATCCGGTATTTCAAAGCCCATTGCCAGGAATATCGTGGTTTACCGGGAGGAGAACGGAGCATTTGAAAGCAGGAGCCAGCTGCTTAAGGTTGCAAAGCTGGGACCGAAAGCATTTGAGCAATGTGCAGGTTTTATGAGAATTCAGGGAGGAAAGAATCCTCTTGATGTTACCAGCGTTCATCCGGAATCCTATGATGCTGCGAAAAAGCTGCTGAGGAAACTGGGATATGAGGCCAAAGAGCTGATGAATGGCGGGTTAAACGGAATCAGTAAGAAGATTCATAACTATAAAGAGCTGGCTGAGGAACTGGAGATTGGTGAGATTACCCTTCGTGACATTGTAAAAGAGCTGGAGAAGCCGGCCAGGGATCCCCGTGATGAGATGCCAAAACCAATCCTGCGCACTGATGTTATGGAGATGAAGGATTTACAGCCAGGAATGGTATTAAAGGGAACCGTAAGAAATGTCATTGACTTCGGCGCTTTTGTGGATATTGGCGTTCATCAGGACGGATTGGTTCATATTTCCCAGATATCTGATAAATTTATTAAACACCCTTTAGAAGCGGTCAGTGTGGGAGATGTCGTGGAAGTTAAAGTGATAAGCGTAGATATTCCTAAAAAGAGAATTGCTCTTACCATGAAGTTCTAGGAGATACAGCTTGCCGCTGTACAAAAGGAGGAAAACGTGGAACAAAATAATCCGCTTGTGTTAGATATAAAACTTAATGCAAAAGATCTCTGGAAATTCTCCATGTATCATTCATACAGGGGATTTCAGGGGATTTTCAGCATCCTTTTCAGTGCCGCAGCGCTGTATGCGCTGGCAACAACCTGGAGGACGGCAACACTTCCATACCGCCTTCTTTTATTCGTCTGTGTACTGATGTTTACTGTGTGGCAGCCGTTTATTCTTTATATGAAGGCAGCCAGACAGGCAAAACGGTCTGTAATTCATGATGGCATGACTCTTTCCATCTCAGCGGAAGGGATTGTGGTAACCCAGGGGCAGGAGAAGCTTGAATTGTTGTGGGAAGATGTGGTTTTAGTTAAAAGAATTGGAACTATGCTGATTATCTATATGGACCGGATTCATGCCTATCTGATTCCGGATTCTGTAACAGGTGAAAAAACATCAGAACTAATGGCATTCATAAAAGAGAATCTGCCTCCGGAGAGGCGAAAGAGGATATAAGTGATGGTAATAGAAAGCTGGAAACCTGAAGAAACCTTTAAATTTGGAAAAAAACTGGGAGAAGATGCGTATCCTTCCTCCATCTTTTGCTTAAATGGAGATCTTGGGGTAGGCAAAACCGTTTTTACTCAGGGGTTTGCCGCAGGTCTTGGAATTAAAGAGCCCGTGGATAGTCCAACATTTACAATCGTGAAGCAATATGACGACGGGCGTATGCCGTTTTATCATTTTGATGTATACCGGATCGGTGATGTCAGCGAAATGGATGAAATCGGTTATGAAGATTGTTTTTATGGTGAAGGCGTAACGCTGATTGAATGGTCCGGACTGATTCGGGAGATTCTTCCGGAACAAGTTATTACAGTAACAATAGAAAAAGATTTGGAAAAAGGATTTGACTACAGAAAAATCACCGTGGAGGGAATGTAAATGAACCTGTTAGGAATTGAAAGTTCGTCTCTTGTTGCATCTGTTGCCCTTCTGACGGATGATATACTGACTGCAGAATATACGGTTAATTTTAAAAAGACTCATTCCCAGACTCTGCTGCCCATGTTAGACGAGATTGTCACCATGACAGGTATCAGCTTAGAAGATATAGATGCCATAGCAGTTTCTGCAGGACCTGGGTCATTTACCGGTCTCAGGATCGGTTCTGCTACTGGAAAGGGCCTGGGTCTGGCACTGAAAAAACCGTTGATCTCGGTTCCTACCATCGATGCCATGGCTTATCAGTTTTATGGCAGTGCATCCACCATCTGTCCGATTATGGATGCCAGAAGGAACCAGGTTTATACCGGTATTTATGATAATCGCAAGGGCTTTTCTGTGATAAAGGAATCCTGTGCTATGGACATAAGGGAATTGATTGATGAGCTGAATTCTATGGGACAGAGTGTGATTTTCTCTGGGGATGGAATACCGGCCTGTAAAGAAAGTATAGAAGAATTCATGAAGGTTCCGTTTGAATTTGCCCCTGCCCATCTTAACAGACAGCGGGCAGGGGCAGTGGCGTCCTATGGAGCCCGCCTGTTTTCTCAGGGGAAAACTGTTACTGCAGCGGAGCATGCTCCCGATTATCTGCGAAAGCCGCAGGCAGAACGGGAGAGGGAAGAGGCATTAAAAGGAGAATAAGATGGTTCATGAACTGACTTGGGAAGAGATTCCCGGTATTCTTAAAATCGAGCAGCTGTGTTTTAAGGATCCATGGTCTGAGCGGATGATTGAAAACAGCATGAAGAGCGGTCTGGATACCTGGCTGGTGCTGGCAGAAGAAGGGGCAGCAGGATACTGTGTGTTCCGGATTGTGGCAGACGAATGTGAATTGCTTCGGATCGCGGTCCGTCCTGAATACAGGGGGAGGGGCCTTTCTAAGAAACTTATGGACCAGTTGGTTTTTTATTCCAGACAAAAAGATGTAAAATCTATATTTTTAGAGGTCCGGGAAAGCAATGAGCGGGCGAGAAACCTTTATAGATCCTACGGATTCACGGAAGAAGGGATCCGAAAAAACTATTACCTTAATCCATGTGAAGATGCAGTCTTAATGGTTTGCCGCAATATTTGAAACATTTACCACTAAAAATAAGGCATAACACCGTTTATAATGTAGGGGTATCCAGTAAGGATGCCCTTTTTTCTATCCCAGTGTGCGGGGAGAGAAATTAAGGGATAAAGCTGGAAAATGCGAAAAAGGAACGCCTTGCAGGCATCCCGGTATGTCTGGAAAGAAAAGCATGGGCGGTAAAAGGAAAGGTGAGACTAAGATGAGAAAGTACAAAAACGGCGGTCAGCTAGAAACAGTTGTTTGCAACTGCTGCGGCAAAAAAATTATTGTGTCAGAAGGGATTGCCAGGGAAGGGGTTTTAAACATTAACCACGCGTGGGACTTCTTTTCAGAGAAAGATGGGGAGATCCATCATTTTGATTTATGTGAAAACTGCTATGATGTATTGATATCTGAGTTTAAGATACCGGTGGAGGTAGAAGAACAGCTGGAATATTTATAGTTGCTAATTCCCTCTGCTTTGTGTTATGATTTTATGTGGCAGTTTTTTGTACTGCCCACTGAATGAGACAAAAGCGAGGAAATTCTATGTTGGATATATGTTTGCTGGGAACCGGGGGCATGATGCCTCTGCCATACCGTTGGCTGACGTCTATGATGGCACGGTGTGATGGCAGCAGTCTACTGATTGACTGCGGGGAAGGAACCCAGATTGCATTAAAAGAAAAGGGCTGGAGCCCAAAACCCATCGATATCATCTGTTTTACCCATTATCATGCGGATCACATCAGCGGTCTTCCCGGACTTCTTTTGACAATGGGGAATGCAGAACGGACAGAACCGTTAACGCTGATAGGTCCTAAAGGGCTTGAGCGGGTGGTGGGTGCACTACGTACCATTGCGCCGGAGCTTCCGTTTGAACTTAAATTTATTGAACTCTCTGAAAACAGGGAGAAGATAACCATGGCGCCTTACGTAATTGATGCATACCGCGTCAATCATAACGTTGTCTGCTATGGTTATTCCATTTCCATTCCAAGGACAGGAAGGTTTGATGTGGAACGGGCCAAAGAAGCCGGTATTCCGCAAAAATTCTGGAGCCGTCTTCAGAAAGGAGAAACCATTGACAATGATGGTGAGATCCTGACACCTGATATGGTTTTAGGACCGGACAGGCGTGGGCTTAGGGTAACCTACTGTACAGATACCAGACCCGTACCCGTTATTGCGGAATATGCAAAGGATGCCGATCTTTTCATATGCGAAGGCATGTATGGAGAAGATGGGAAAGAGGCAAAAGCAAGAGAGTACCGTCATATGACATTTTATGAGGCTGCCAGACTGGCGAAGGAAGCTCAGCCAAGGCAGATGTGGCTGACTCACTACAGTCCCTCTTTAACCAGACCGGAGGAGTTTATGGATAAAGTCCGTGAGATTTTCCCCAGGGCAAAGGCTGCAAGAGATGCCTGGACACTGGAACTGGAGTTTGATGAGGAATGAGGGCATGGCTATGAAGAAGAATCATACAGAAGAAGATGTTTATATACTTGCAATTGAGAGCTCCTGTGATGAGACAGCAGCGGCAGTGGTGAAGAACGGAAGAGAGATATTATCCAATGTAATCTCCTCCCAGATCGATCTTCATACCTTATATGGAGGTGTGGTTCCTGAGATTGCATCAAGAAAGCACATCGAAAAGATCAATCAGGTCATCGAGTCTGCTCTCTTGGAATCAGGGCTGACACTTGAGGAGATGGATGCAATCGGAGTTACGTACGGACCAGGACTGGTGGGAGCACTTTTGGTTGGAGTAGCAGAAGCGAAGGCAATGGCGTATGCAGCAGACAAGCCTCTGGTAGGTGTTCATCATATAGAAGGTCATGTATCCGCTAATTTTATTGAGCATCCTGATCTGGAACCGCCTTTTATGTGTCTGATTGTGTCAGGCGGTCATACTCATCTGGTGATTGTACGGGATTACGGAGAATTTGAGATTCTGGGAAGAACCAGAGATGATGCGGCAGGCGAAGCATTTGACAAGGTGGCAAGAGCTGTGGGTCTGGGTTATCCTGGCGGACCAAAGGTTGATAAAGCAGCAAAAGAGGGTAATCCAAACGCCATTAAGTTCCCCAGAGCAAAAGTGGATGGCAATATTTACGATTTCAGCTTCAGCGGATTAAAATCTGCGGTTTTAAATCATATTAATCATGCTAATATGATGGGAGAAGAAATCCATATTCCGGACCTTTTGGCATCGTTCCAGAATGCGGTGGTTGATGTTCTGGTATCCCATACGGTAGATGCGGCAAACGAATACGGATTTAAAAAAGTAGCGATCGCAGGAGGAGTGGCCTCTAATTCAGCTCTTCGTGCAGGGATGAAGAATGCCTGTGAAAAAAATGGAATTTCATTTTATTATCCATCTCCTATATATTGTACCGATAACGCTGCCATGATTGGAACAGCTGCCTATTATGAATTTATTAATGGAGCGAGGGCCGGCTGGGATTTAAACGCAGTACCTAATCTGAAACTGGGGGAAAGGTAACGGACTATGGAACGAACAGCAGCAGTTGTGCTGGCAGCAGGAAAAGGAACCCGTATGGGAAGCCAGATCCACAAACAGTATATGGAGCTGTGCGGCAAGCCGCTTCTTTATTATACTCTGAGAGCATTTGAAGAAAGCTCAGTGGATGAGATTGTTCTGGTAACCGGTCCGGGTGAGGTTTCATATTGTCAGAATGAGATTGCAGACCGCTATGGGTTTCGCAAAGTGTCCTGCGTAACAGAAGGCGGGAAAGAGCGGTATCATTCCGTTTATGCCGGATTGAAGGCGGTAAGGGACTGTGCCTATGTGCTGATTCATGACGGTGCAAGACCCTGCGTCACGAAAGAAATTATTGATGCATCTAAATCTGCAGCAATCAGATATGGGGCGTGTGTTGTTGGAATGCCGGTAAAGGATACCATTAAGGTTTCGGATGAGAACGGATATGCGGCAGTAACTCCGGACAGGAACAGCCTTTGGCAGATCCAGACTCCACAGGCCTTCCGCTACGATCTGGTCTTTTATGCTTATACCAGACTCATGGATTCAGAACAGTTTCAAAAAGGGGTTACTGACGATGCCATGGTAGTAGAAACCATGACGAAAGAAAAGGTGAAATTAATACAGGGCGATTATACCAATATTAAGGTGACTACACCAGAAGATTTAGAGATCGCCGGTGTATTTCTGAACAGAATATATGGGAATAGATAAAAGGAATGCTGTAGGAGCAGCTTCCTTTTATTTTTTTCCACCTGGTTTTAACAAATCTCTGACAATCAGATGAAGGTGTTCAAGCTGCTCTCGATTCAAATACTGTGCATCATCCATAAGTTCTCTGACTTTGGCTGGACTGTTTATGTCACGGGAAAAGAATTCGGAAGGTTCAATATCCAGATACTCACATATATAGAAAAAACCCATCATAGAGGGGAGTGCCCGTCCATTCTCTATTTTATGAATATATGTGGGATTCTGTCCGAGAGAAAGACTCATATCACGCGCGGATACACCTTTTTGAGCTCTTAGCTCTGAGAGGCGTTTGGAAAAATTGAAGTCTATATACATGGATAACTCCTCCTGATTCCATAGTATTGCATTAAATGAAATATGTGTAGTAAATAATGCATTCGATCACTTGACATGTTGCATTCATTACAATATTATTATTTATATAAAGTATGTAATGTATAATCAGACTAAGAGATCCGCTATCAGGATCTTATGGCTATTAGATAGTAACAGTTGTTTTGTCAGATGAAAAGCAGGAAAGAAGGTACATATAGATGGAAACTGGAAAAACCAGGAAAGAAACGGATTCAGGCACCAGGGAGGGGCTGTTGGAACGGATCGCATCAGAAATGGGCTGCATGTATTTATCAGATCTGCGGGGAGCCACAGCCAAGGGGAAGTTCCGTTTTATTGTTTCTGATATTCCGGCATTGGATTATTCAGTAAAAGTATGGCAGGATGCGTTGTATTATATAACCGAAATAAAAGAAAACTTTAGCACTGCTGAGCAGGCAAAGCAACGCCTTTTGGAGTATTTATTGGGGTGTTAGAAATTATTTGAAAAATATGTAAAAATATGTTGACAGATGGAACAAACAATGATAAACTATCCAAGTTGCCGCTGATGAAGCCGGTAATTGAGAGAAAAAAAGCTCCAAGAGATTTGAAAAAATAGAAAAAAGTGCTTGACAAAAGTACAAACTTCTATTAAAATGTAAAAGCGCGTTTGGAGAGGTATCGAAGTGGTCATAACGAGGCGGTCTTGAAAACCGTTTGTCCGCAAGGGCGCGTGGGTTCGAATCCCACCCTCTCCGTTGGCAGGTTTTAGCCGCTAATAACATAGAAATCAGCTAATTGCAGAAGTACCCAAGCGGCTGAAGGGGCTCCCCTGGAAAGGGAGTAGGCCGTTAGTAGCGGCGCGAGGGTTCAAATCCCTCCTTCTGCGTCAGCGTTGAGTTGAGACAAGCGTTTCTACAAGATGCAAAGC